>DBQN01000072.1:0-729 GCA_002305255.1 Firmicutes bacterium UBA1393
GTGCTACGAACGCTGACGCTTTGCGCGCCGCCATCGAGGCGCTCGGCTATGTCGTGGCGTCACCTGGAGCCACCCGTGTGCAGCCTTCTACCCGCGAACGTGCACTCTGGGTCGCAGCCGCACTGCTCGTGCTGTATGCGGCCTTCACGCAGCTGAGCAGGTCCGGTATCCTGAATGTGTTTCCCACGGCAAAGGCCGGAATGGGTTACGGCATGCTGTTCGTGATAGGCCTTCTCACATCGGTGCATTGTGTGGCCATGTGCGGAGGTATAAGCCTGTCATTGTGCATCTCGCGTGAGTCGGGAGCAGAGGGCAGTCAAGCGGCAGCTGAAGTATCGACACTTCGACCGGTCCTCCGGCCGTCGCTGCTCTACAACGTGGGGCGAGTGGCGTCCTACGCTGTGGTGGGGGGTATTGTCGGGGCCCTCGGTTCCGTCGTGAGCTTCTCAGGTGCCGCCAGGGGCGTCGTCCAGCTAGTGGCAGGCGTGTTCATGGTGATCATGGGTCTCAACATGTTGAACATCTTCCCGTGGCTGCGCAGGCTGAACCTGGGCTTGCCGAAGGGCCTGACTTCATGGGCGGGCCGCGTCAGGAGCAACAGCCCCCTCTTGGTGGGGCTGCTCAACGGCTTGATGCCCTGCGGGCCGCTCCAGGCCATGCAGCTCTACGCCCTGTCCACAGGCAGTCCGCTCAAGGGTGCGCTTTCGATGCTGCTGTTCGGCGCGGGCA
>DBQN01000072.1:812-41732 GCA_002305255.1 Firmicutes bacterium UBA1393
TTGTCGGGGGTGAGCTCGTGGGCTTCATCGGCGCCGCAGCTTAAGACCGCTTCGACGACGCCGAACTCGACGCCAGACTCGTCGTCGACTCCCGCGCCTTCATCGGCACCTGTGGCCCCTGCGGCGCCTGTTGTGCCGGCGGCACCGGGCGCGACAACGGCACCCACAGCGTCCGCATTGCCGGCCACCCAGGAGGCTGCGGCCGCACCCGCCGCCGGCAGTGTCCAGGAGGTCACCTCGAGGGTGTATCCCGGCTATTACGAACCCGTTACTGTGAAGGCAGGCGTTCCTGTGAGGTGGACCCTCGTCGCGGGTCCAGGTTCGCTAAACGGCTGTAATGACGCGATCGTCATACCGGCCCTTGGCGTTCAGCGAGCCCTCAGCTATGGCGAGAACGTCATTGAATTTACGCCCTCAGAGCCGGGAAAGATACCCTTCAGCTGCTGGATGGGGATGATCAGGAGCAGCATAACCGTTAACTGACGCGTGAGTCCGGGCGGGCTTGCTGTCCGGACTATTCTTCTGGTCAAGCTATACTATAGTGGAGTATAGTATGAGTAGGACGTGAGACGGAGGTAGTGGGCATGGGCTCAAGTCAGAGTGATCACCCGACTGATGTGTGTGGCCACGATGAGTGCGGTTGCAGAATGACTGAGCGAGACCAGAAGCTCAAGAGCGGCCTGATAACGAGGCTTAACCGCATCGAAGGGCAGATTCGAGGCATCAAGGGGATGATCGAGAAGGATTGCTACTGTGATGACGTGCTTCAGCAGTTGTCGGCTGTCCAATCGGCACTGAATGCCGTAGGCAAGATGGTACTGAGAGACCATATTCACGGATGTGTCGCCGACAGGCTCAGGGCAGGTGACGCGGAGATCATCGACGAGCTCGTCGCAACCATAGGGAAGATGCTCTAGAGAGAACATGAGAGGTGCTCAACCATGGCCAAGCAAACTATACGTATTGGCGGAATGACATGCGCGGCATGTGCCGCCAGGTTGGAAAAGGCAGTGGGCAGGATGGAAGGCGTTTCGACCGCCTCGGTCAACTTCGCCACCGAGAGCCTGTCCGTCGAATATGACCCACAGGTCGTGAGGCTGTCAGCGATAAAGCAGAAGATCGTCCAGACTGGTTACGAGCCACTGGAGATTGCGACAAGGGCGTCCGCCGACGAAGACAGACTGCGCAAGGAGAGGGAGATCCGCACTCTGTGGCGGAGTTTCATCGTCGCAGTCGTGTTCGGTGTGCCGCTTTTCTACGTTGGAATGGCTCCGATGATCGAGGCTGTGAAACTGCCGCTGCCTCGCGCCATCGATCTCATGCACAATCCGCTGGCGCACGCATTGGTACAGCTGGCGCTTGTGATTCCCATTCTCATCGCAGGCCGCAGGTTCTACATCATCGGCTATCGAGAGATATTCCGCGGCAGTCCGAACATGGATTCACTGATCGCCATCGGCACCACGGCTGCCATGGTCTACAGTCTCTATTCAACATACAACATCGCAATCGGCGACACTCACTACGCCATGAGTCTGTACTATGAAACCGCCGGCGTCATCATAACCTTGATCTTGCTTGGCAAGTCCCTCGAGGCAGTCACGAAGGGCAGGACTTCCGAGGCCATTAAGAGACTGATGGGGCTGGCGCCCAAGACTGCCACGGTGATTCAGGATGGCAAGGAAGTCGAGATACCAGTCGACGAGGTCGAGGTGGGCGACGTCATCATTGTGAGACCGGGTGAACGGATTCCGGTTGACGGCGTCGTGCTGGAGGGGCTGACGTCGGTCGATGAGTCGATGTTGACCGGCGAGAGCATTCCGGTGGAGAAGAAGGCCGGCGACAAAGTGTTCGCGGCCAGTATCAACAAGAACGGATCTATACGGTTCAGGGCCACCGGAGTTGGAAGCGACACCGCCCTCGCGCGCATAATCAAGCTCGTCGAAGACGCCCAGGGCTCCAAGGCGCCCATAGCTGCGCTGGGTGACATCATCTCAGGCTACTTCGTGCCCATCGTGTTTATCATCGCCATCGTGTCGGCAGCTCTGTGGTACTTTGTCGGAGGTGTCGAGGCAGGCAACGAGGTGTTCGCGCTCAAGGTCTTCGTATCGGTGTTGCTCATAGCATGCCCCTGCGCGCTAGGCCTGGCCACTCCCACTGCCATAATGGTGGGCACCGGTAAGGGAGCCGAGTACGGCGTCCTGTTCAAAGGCGGCGAGGCGCTGGAGATGACTCATCGAGTTGGTGTCGTGGTGTTCGACAAGACCGGCACCATCACCGAGGGCAGGCCTGAGGTCACCGACGTAGTAGTTGCTGGAGCGGATGCCGGTGCCGGCCCCGGCCTGTCGGCTGACGAGCTCCTGCGCCTTGCGGCCTCTGCTGAACGCGGCTCTGAGCATCCGCTCGGAGATGCCATTGTGCGTGGCGCCGAGGCCCGCGGTCTCGAGCTCGTGACTGCTGAGGAATTCGCCGCAATCCCTGGCCACGGCATCGAAGTGCTGATCGACGGCAAGAGAGTGCTGCTTGGCAACGCCAGACTCATGGCTGACAGGAACATCGACGTCGAACCGCTTGCGGCTGAGGCCAGCCGTCTGGCGTCGGAGGGCAGGACGCCCATGCTGGTATCAGTCGACGGCCGGCTCGCCGGCATCATCGCCGTGGCCGACGTGGTGAAAGAACATAGTCGGCAGGCCGTGTCGAAGCTTCGCGACATGGGGATCGAGGTGGCGATGATCACAGGCGATAACAGGATCACAGCCGAGGCCATCGCCAGGCAAGTCGGGGTCGATCGCGTGCTGGCGGAGGTGCTTCCTGAGGATAAGTCGAGGGAGATCAAGAAGCTGCAGGAAGAGGGCAAGCGGGTGGCCATGGTGGGCGACGGCATCAACGATGCTCCTGCTCTGGCCCAGGCTGATGTCGGCATCGCCATAGGCTCAGGCACTGATGTCGCCATCGAGTCTGCCGATGTGGTACTGGTGAGAAGTGACATCTCCGATGTGATAACCGCCATCAAGCTGAGCAGAAGCACAATCACGAACATCAAGCAGAACCTGTTCTGGGCCTTCGGCTACAACACCCTCGGCATTCCGGTTGCAGCAGGCCTGCTGCACGTGTTCGGCGGTCCTACGCTCAACCCGATGATCGCCGCCGCGGCCATGGCCTTCAGTTCTGTATCGGTGGTCACGAATGCACTCAGGTTGAGGGCATTCAAGCCGTGAAAGCACATGGGGCTGGCGATGCCGTCTCCTGAGGCGGTGCCTTTGATCGAGGTTAGTGGCATCATGGCGGGCCCGCCTAGCGCTGACTCTGACAACACGCGACGCGCCGGCGCCGTTGAGTCGGGTGGCGCGGGCCGGCCCGCTTCTGCGTATGTGTCAGCGGGTACCCTCTTGGGTTCTGAAGGGCGACACGCGGTAGCCACGAATGGAGACACGATGGTGTTGCCGCTGAGCTGTGCCAGCAGAGTAGTCTACGCTAATCGCTCCGTGCCTAGTGCTCGCTTACACCGTGACTCACCCGCAAGCACCTCGTATTGCACCTCGGGCCACTTGGATGCTGTGCGACGCACACGCCCCTGCCAAACAACCATTCTGGCTGTTTCGGTTGATGGCTGGTATGATGTAGATAGCTGGTGCCCTTGCGCTGCAGATAGCTCACCACAGCGGCAGGAGCCGGGTGTGAGATGATCTCTATTAGTGTGTTGTTAAGGGGAGATACCGCTTGAACGTCCTCATGGAGAAACTCAGGGACGTCCTGTCGGCCGTGCTGCCGATTACCGCGATCGTCCTCATGCTGAACTTCACGATTACGCCCCTCGAAGGCCACCTCTTGCTCAGATTCCTCGTGGGTTCAGTCGCAGTGATACTGGGGTTGTCGATATTCCTGTTCGGCGTCGACATCGGAGTCACGCCCATAGGCAGAGTTATGGGCGCATCAATGACCAGGAGCAACAAGGCATGGATTGTGATAGCCGCAGGCCTCGCCCTGGGTTTCATGATATCCATCGCCGAGCCTGACCTGCACATTCTCGCATCAGAGGTTGAACATGTCACGGCGGGCGTGATATCCAAAGCCAGCCTTGTCGTAGTGGTGTCGGTGGGAATCGCCGTGATGCTCACCACCGGGTTGCTCAGGATAGTGCTGGTGAAGCGACTGAACATCTTACTGTTCGCAGCGTATGTGGTCATCGCAACCCTCGCAGTGTTCTCCTCATCCGAATTCCTGGCCATAGCCTTCGATGCGTCGGGAGCAACAACGGGTGCCATGACGGTGCCTTTCATGCTTGCCCTGGCCGCCGGTGTCGCTTCGCTCAAGAAGTCGGGCATCGCCTCTGAGGAGGACAGCTTCGGCCTTGTGGGCGTGGCATCGGCGGGAGCGATTCTGGCTGTGCTGGCCATGGGCGTCATCTCGGGCGCCGGCGACATAGCGGGCGAGATCGACTATGGCGTGAGCGCGTCAACGTCGATCATGGGCCCCTTCGGGGCGATGCTCCCTCAGGTAGCGCGTGACGTGGCCATTGCCCTGGCTCCGTTGACTGCCGTGTTCTTGTTGGGCCAGAAGGCCTGGTTCCACATGCCCGCGAGGGCACTTTCCAGAATACTCAAAGGACTCATATACACCTTTGTTGGACTGGTCACCTTCATGCTGGGAGTGAACGCCGGTTTCATGGATGTGGGCACCCTCGTCGGGAACCGCGTTGCCTCGCTTGATGCCAAGTGGGTAGTGGTGGCTATCGGCTTCGTTCTGGGCATGGTAGTGGTGCTTGCAGAACCGGCGGTATACGTTCTTACCCGCCAGGTTGAGGAGGTAACCAGCGGCTATGTCAAGCGTAAACTCGTCTTGGCTGCGTTATCGCTCGGCATCGGCATCGCGGTGGCACTGTCGATGATTAGGATCGTGGTTCCCGGGGTGAACCTGTGGCACTTCCTGCTTCCCGGGTACGTGATCTCCCTAGTCCTGGCGTTTGTCGTGCCGAACCTGTTTGTGGGCATCGCTTTTGATGCCGGCGGTGTTGCCTCAGGTCCCATGACGGCCACGTTCATACTGGCCTTCGCGCACGGTGCGGCTGACGCCGTGGAGGGAGCCAGTGTCATGATTGACGGATTCGGCGTCATCGCGATGGTTGCCATGATGCCGCTTATAGCACTGCAGATTCTTGGCCTCATCTTCAAGTTGAAGTCGGCGAAGGTAGGAGGTGCGGCACATGAGCGTTAGCAATGGCTGCAAATCGCTGGGTTTGTTCTGCGTCATCGTCAACTACGGCGCCGGCAGCAGAGCGTGGAGCATCGCTCGACACAACGGCGTGACGGGTGCAACCATATTACTGGGCAGGGGCACAGTGAGGAACCGTATCCTCGAGTTTCTGGAACTGGCTGACATCAGAAAAGAGATAGTGATGATGGTAGCCGATTGGCCTACGGGGAACAAGGCCATGGACGTGCTGGTGAAGGAGCTCGACCTGGCCAAACCAAATCACGGGATCGGCTTCACGATCCCGGTTCGGTGCGTCAACGGACAACACGACAGCGGAGGTGCGGAGAGCCCCATGTATAACGCGATTTTCATAGTTGCCGATAAAGGCCAGGCAGACGAGGTCATATCTGCTGCTAACTCCGCCGGAGCCAGGGGCGCCACGGTCATCAACGCGCGTGGGTCAGGAGTCCATGAGACGGCGATGCTGTTCTCTATGCCCATAGAGCCGGAGAAAGAGGTAGTGCTGATCCTCGCGAAGGCGGAGTTTACCGAGCCCATCTGTACAGCCGTCAGAGAGCGCTGCAAGATCGACGAGCCTGGCCGGGGTATCATCTTCGTGCTTGACGTGAAGGACACCTACGGCCTCTACTAACTGGAGTGCGAGTGCATCTGAGGCCTCGATTGGCGGGAGGGATTGCCGTTGAAGTACTACGTAGTCGATGCCTTTGCCGACGAGCCTTTCCGAGGCAACCCGGCGGGCGTGTGCGTGGTCGAAGAGCCCATCAGCGCCGAGTTGATGCAGAAGATTGCGTCGGAGAACAACCTGTCAGAGACGGCCTTCGTAGCCGGCAGCGGCGACACATATGAACTGAGATGGTTTACTCCGTCTATGGAGATCGACCTGTGCGGCCACGCCACGTTGGGTACGGCGTACGTTGTCTCCAATTTCGTTGAGCCCGGAGCGGAGCGCATGAGCTTCAGCACCAGAAGCGGGCTGCTCAAGGTGGTCCGCCGGGGCGATGAATACTTCATGGACTTTCCGTCGCGACCTCCCCGTTCCGTTGAAGCGCCGGCTGCCCTCACCGATGCGCTGGGCCTTGGCCGCACGACGCTTGAAACCTATGCCCAGCGCGACCTTATTGTGGTAGTGGAGTCGGAAAGCTGCGTGCGCGCCATCGATCCCGACTACGTTGTTATGGCTCAGATTCCAGAGTACCTCGGCATCGCTGTCACTGCGCGCGCCGACTCTTGTGGCGTCGACTTCGTGTCGAGGTTCTTTGCACCGCGTGTCGGAGTGAATGAAGACCCCGTCACAGGCTCCTCCCATACTGAGCTGATACCGTTCTGGGCCGCTCGCCTCGGCAAGAGCACGCTCGTGGCCCAGCAGTTATCACGGCGCGGAGGCATGCTCCTGTGCGAACAGGCGGGCGAAAGGGTAGTCATAGGCGGCAGAGCTGCCCTCTATATGATCGGCGAGATCCTGCCATGCTCAAGCCGGCCCGCGCGCGACGGGAGGCGCATAGGGAGTGCCTGATTTCACTGCCGCGCTGACGAAGCGTCTGGCTGCGGTGACCCTCGATGATCGTCTGAACATCGTGCAGTGTGATGCTGCGTGGGCCGAAGTCCTGGCCAGGCTTGCGAAATGCTCACCCGAGGCCATTCGCCCCGGGGCTAACCTTCCTGCCCTGATGGAGTTGGGCTTTCCGAGGCTCGCCCGACGCTACGCAAGGGCGGCCGCCGGCGAGACCTCGTACGACAGGATAGTGCTGAGCGGCGAGGCGGGTGGCGGCCCGCGCGGTGCGATGTCAAGCTCTTGGGATGTGTACGTGTTCCCGATCTCCTTTGGAGACTGCGGCGGATCAGGCGTGGTGGAACTTGCCGTAAGGATGGAGTCGGCCATCGAGACAGCCCTGCTCGATTCGCTGCCCGATACCTTCATAATCCTCGATGGACGCGGCAGGATCGCCGGCTGTCACGGACGCTCCCTGCCTGACGTATTCGGCCCGGCTGAGCGGATGATCGGCCGGAGTATCGTCGAAGTCGCTCCGAGGTCGGCCAAGACCAGGCTGAAGGCCGCCTTCGACCAGGTCATGGGCGACGCGCCCGAGTCCGGCTCAGGGGTGCCGGGTGTGTCCGATGCGTCCGGCGCGTCGGGCGTTCCGGGCCCTTCGCGCCCGCCCACCGCGCCAGGCAGTATGCCCGGCGGCGCACCGGGCGCCTCGCCCGCCGACGAATCCGCCGTGGCCACGGTGGAGTTCGGCGTGGGCCTGGGGGCAGAAGCCCGCACCTTCGAAGCCAGGGTCACCGCGTTCTCTGATGTGGGAGCCATCATCATCGTGCGCGAGGTGACCGAGGCCCGGCGCGCACAGGCCATTCAGGCCGGCCAAAGCCGGTTCCTCGAGTTGCTTGCGCGCGGCGGTGACTTCGCCGACGTGCTCACGTCTCTGATCAGGATCATCGAGGAGCAGACGCCGGGCATGTCAGGGCTGGTGCTGCTGATGGATCCCGACGGCAGGCACCTGAGGCTAGGCGCGAGCGCCAGTCTTCCATGGGAGTATGTAGACACGATAGAGGGCATGTCGATCGGGCCTTCGGCCGGGTCGTGCGGCACTGCTGCTTACCTCGGCTCGCGCGTGATAGTTGAGAACATCGCCGAAGATCCGCGCTGGGCCGGGCTGAGGGATCTCGCCCTCAAGTATGGTCTGAGGTCGTGCTGGTCGGAGCCGGTGCTGGATGACAACGGCAACGTGTTGGGCACGTTCGCGATGTACTTTCGCACGGTGAAGAGCCCTACAGGCGCTGAGATCAGGGTAATCGAGATGGCGGCGAGGCTGGTGCGAGTGGCCTTGGAGCAGCGCCGGGCCAAGGAAGAGGTCGAGGCCGCCTATGAGCAGCTTGAGCGCAGGATCGAAGAACGCACCCGCGAGATCGAACAGAGGCGCAGGGTGGCCGAGGGGCTCCGCGAGATACTGGCGGCCCTCAACTCTAGCAGGTCGCTGGATGAGGTGCTCGAGCTCATACTGGAGCAGGCCGAGGATTTCCTGCAGGCTGAGGCCGGCGCGCTGTACAGGATGCAGCCTGACGGGCAGAGCCTCACCATGGCGGCTTTCAAAGGCCTGGCGGCAGCGGGGCTCGACGCGCAAGTCAACGTCGGCGACGGAGTGTTGGGATGGGCCGTGGCTTCAGGCAGGCCTGTGGTGGTATCCGAGTCGCCTGATCATGGAGCGTCGTCTAAGGCCAGGGGCGCGGCTGAAGGCAGCAAGCTGCCCCACTGGGCAAGGGGCAAGTTCAGGACGGTGATGGCGGTGCCCCTGGTGGCAAAAGGCCAGTCCACCGGGGCGATAGCCCTCTGTTTCGCAAAGCTTAGATGGTTTGCCAGAGACGAGCTCGAGCTGGCGGTATCCTTCGCTGACCAGGCAGCCCTGGCCCTCGATAACGCGGTGCTCAGGGAGAGGGCGGAGGGTGCGGCCGTGGCAGCCGAACGGAGCAGGCTGGCCAGGGAGCTGCACGACGCAGTCACGCAGACGCTCTTCTCCGCCAGCATGATCTCTGACGTGCTGCCGAGGATTTGGGAGAACAACCCGTCAGAGGGGCGTGCACGCCTCGAACAGTTGCGCAAGTTGACGAGGGGCGCCCTGGCCGAGATGAGATCGCTCCTTCTCGAGTTGCGACCCACAGCCCTCAGCGACGTAGGCCTCGCCGACCTGCTCAAGCAGCTGGTGGAGGCACACGCAGGCAGGTCCGGCGCTGAAGTCGACCTCAAGCTGGTAGGCGAGTGCTCATGCATGCTGCCGCCCGCAGTGAGATTAGTCTTCTACAGGATCGCGCAGGAGTGTTTGAGCAACGTGGTGAAGCACTCGAGGGCCACACACGTGACCGTCGGTCTCAACTGTGAAGAGCGCCGGCACTCCGACGGATTCAGGCTCACGGCGTCGCTGGTTGTGCGCGACAACGGTGTGGGCTTCGACGTGTCGGCAGTAACGGCTGAACACATGGGTCTCAGAATTATGACTGAGCGCGCCGCGGGCGTGGGGGCAGATGTCGCGGTGACGTCGGAACCCGGAGTCGGGACATGCATTGAGTTGACATGGTCAGGACCTGCATGGGAGGGATAGTCTTGCCAATTAAAGTCATGATAGTCGACGATCATGCCATGGTCAGAAGTGGGCTCAGAGCCTTCCTCGATGTATTCGACGACATGGAGTTTGCCGGCGAAGCGGCCGGCGGGTTAGAGGCTGTGCGCATGTGCGATGAGAACGAGCCCGATGTGATTCTCATGGACCTGATCATGCCTGACCTTGACGGCGCGTCAGCCACCAAGCAGATCAGGGCAAGGCATCCGGGCGTGCAGGTTATCGCCCTAACCAGCTACAAGGAGGAGGACCTGGTGCAGGCGGCGCTTCAGTCGGGCGCCATCGGCTACCTGCTCAAGAACATCGGCGCCGATGAGCTGGCAGCGGCCATCAGAGCCGCCCACATGGGACGCCCCACCCTGGCGCCCGAGGCGACGGAGGCACTGATCCGCGCGTCTGTCAAAGGCAACGACGAGCCGCAGGTGGGTTCTGATCTTACCGAGCGAGAGCTGGAGGTGCTTACAGCCCTGACATCGGGGCTGACGAATCCCGAGATAGCTGAGCGACTCTACATAAGCCGCGCCACAGTGAAGTTCCACGTCAGCAGCATACTATCTAAGCTGGGTGTGCAGACCCGCACCGAGGCGGTGGCCCTGGCCATCCAGCGCCGATTGGTGAAGTGATGCAGTACATTGATTTACGTTATCGGACATAGAAACCCTGACGCCGACTCCATCGTGTCGGCCATAGCCTACGCAGCGATCAAGAACGCCACAGGTTGTGAGGAGTGCATCGCGGCGCGGCCGGGCCCTGTGAATCGCGAAACCAATCAGGTGCTCGCCAGGTTCGACTATGCTCCGCCGCTGTTCCTGCCGTCGGTCTACCCTGAGGTAAAGGATGTCGTGTTCGACAAGCCCCTCACGGTGAGAGCCGGCACTCCACTGAGTGAAGTGTGGCGTCGCCTGCTGGATGCAAGGGCCGCCACAGCCTGCGTCGTCGACGATGAAGGCAAGCTCAAGGGCGTCACCACCGTGGGTGACATTGCCCGTGCAGAGCTTAACGCGCCCACGCAGGGAAGAGTCTATGCGTTTCCCATCGCCAACCTCGCTGCCGCCCTCGATGCCGATGTGGTTGTGTCAGGCCGTCAGAGCTTCCACGGTAGGGTGTACGTGGGCGACATGGGGCTTGAGCGAGGGCTCGCGTGGCTCTCACCTGACGACATGATCGTCGTGGCCGACAGGCTCGATGTTCAGCTTGCCGCCATCCAGCACGGCGTGGCTGTGCTTCTCATAACCTCCGCGCGCCGCGACACAGTGGCAGGTGACGTGGTAGCCCTGGCGCGCGAGATGGGGGTGTGCGTGCTCGCCACGCCCGCCAACACCCTCGCCAGCGTGGGGTTGCTGTGGCAGGCCGTGCCGGTGGACCGGATCATGACTTCCGGGCGCATCACCACCTTCGCCATGGACGATCTGGTATCAGAGGTCCGGGACGACATGCGCACGCGCCAGTTCAGGTTGTATCCTGTGCTAGACCAGCACATGAGGCCTGTGGGCATGATCGGCCGAAACCACCTGGCCGACCCGCCGCGCAAGAAGGTTATTCTGGTAGACCATAACGAGAAGACACAAGCCATCGAGGGCATCGACACCGCCACTGTGCTGGAGGTTGTGGATCATCACCGCATCGGGTCTATCGAGACTGACCACCCGATCCCCTTCGTGAACAGGCCGTGGGGTTCGACCTCTACCATAGTGAGTTCCATCGCCCGGCAGTACCGTGTGAAGCTGGAACCCGGTCTCGCGGGGCTGCTGGCTGCGGCTGTGATCTCTGATACGCTGGCGTTTAGGTCTCCCACATCCACAACGCAGGACCGTGAGGAGGCAGCCTATCTGGCCGACATCGCAGGTGTCGACCTTGGGGAGCTCTCGTCTTTCGTGCTGGCCGCCAAGACCCAGGCCCATCACGAGCAGCCCGGGGAGATCCTGCGTTCCGACTTCAAGGAGTTCACGGTGGGCAAGTTCAGGATGGGAATAGGGCAGGCGACTACGTCAGGCCGCTACAGCGCCGAACTCAAAGCGCAACTGCTCCGCCAGATGAACGAGCTGATGGCAGACGCCGGCTACTCACTGGTGGCGCTGTTGCTCACCGACGTCGTGGAAACAGGTTCTGAAGTGCTATGGGCAGCTCGCGACGCGACCCTGGCCGAGCGGGCCTTCGGTCACTATGGTGCTCAGGTCGGCACAGAGAGCTTCTGGCTGCCGGGCGTGGTATCGAGAAAGCAGCAGTTCGCGCCTGAGGTCATAAGGGCCATCAGAGAATCGGAGAGGTCATGATATGCCGCAGAGGATAGTCGTCACCCATTCTTCCTTCGTGAAGTGCGCCGCGGCGCCGGCCGATGCGCTGCGCCAGGCAGGCTATGAGCTGTCGGTGGTGCGTGCCGCCAGTGCAGAGGAGTACGCGACTCAGATGGCAGGGCTCCTGCCCGACGCAGTTGGGGTGGTGTTGGGTCTGCAGAGCTTGTCGGCTGAGATGATGGATATGGCGCCGAAGCTCAGGGCGATCTCCAGGTTCGGTGTGGGCACCGACAACGTCGACCTCGACGCGGCGACGGCGCGCGGGATCATTGTGACCAACACGCCCGGCGCAAATGCCACGGCCGTGGCCGAGCTGGCCCTCGGTCTCATGCTGGATCTCGCAAGGCGCATCAGCCTTGTGGACCGGCGCGTGAGGGCCGGGCAGTGGCGCGGCGCGATCGGGTGGGAACTGTCAGGCAAAACCCTCGGCGTAGTAGGAGCAGGGGCCATAGGGCGCCGCTTGATCGAGCTAACAAGGGGCTTCGACATGAAGGTGCTGGCCGCGGTGCGCATGCCTTCACGCCAGCAGGAATGGGCCGACGCCAACTCGGTGCGCCTGGTCGACCTTGAAACCCTGCTTAGGGAGTCGGATTTCGTCAGCCTTCACGTGCCGCTTACCCCCGAAACACGTCGGCTTATCGGCGCGAAGGAGCTGGCTATGATGAAGCCCCGCGCGGCGCTTATCAACACATCGCGCGGTGGCATTGTTGACGAGGATGCCCTCGCCGCGGCGCTGAAGGAAGGCACCATAGGTGGCGCAGGCCTCGATGTGTTCGAGGCGGAGCCCCTGGAGAGTTCTGCTCTGGCGGGCCTCGATAACGTGGTGCTGACGTCGCACATAGGCGGCGCCACCGAGGAAGGATTCGCCGCGATGGCCGCCGCCGCTGCCGCCAACATCCTCGAGGTGCTGGCCGGCGGCACGCCGGCGCATGTCGTGAACACCGATGCGTTGAGTAATCGCAGGATGCCTTGGGAGTAAAGCAGAGGAATGGAGTGGTGACACATGGAGAAAGCCCTTATCGATGAGTTCGTGGAGCTAGTCAGCATAGACGCTGAGTCAGGAGATGAGGCTCGCATCGGCCAGGTCGTGGCCGACAAGCTCAGAGCCATCGGGCTTGACGTGACGGTTGATGCCGCTGGCAACGTTGTGGGCAGGGCGGGCGCGGGCACCGCCAAGGGTGAGCCCTTCATCCTCTGTGCTCACCTCGACAGGGTGAAACCGGGCAAGGGAATACGTCCTGTCATCAAAGACGGAATCATCAGATCATCAGGCGACACGATCCTAGCAGCCGACGACATCGCCGGGGTGGTCGCGATTCTTGCAGGGCTCAGGAGCGTTGCAGCCACGTGCAGCGGGCTCCCGCCGGTTGAGACCGTGTTTACGGTGAGCGAGGAGGTCCGTCTCGGCGGCGCGCGCCAGCTGGATTACTCCAGCCTCAAATCGAAATCTGCCTACATATTTGATGCATCGCGCCCCGTCGGCGTGGTCGTGACATCCAGCCCGACGCACGTGGGCTTCGAGGCGCAGGTGACCGGCAGGGCGGCCCACGCGGCCGTCAACCCTCAAGACGGTGTGAGCGCAATCCAGGCGGCGGCGCGCGGCGTGGTCAGGCTGCCCTTCGGCTGGGTCGATGACCACACCACGGCCAACGTAGGCGTCGTTACCGGAGGCACCGCCACCAACGTGGTGTGCGACCGTGTAACGCTCCGCGGCGAAGTGAGGAGCCTTAACGCCGCTCGCGCCGTCAAGCTCGCCCAGGACTTCGCCCAAGTGATCTCGGTGGAGGCTGCCACGGTGGGAGCCGAGGCCGAGGTGACTTGCGACGTGCACTATCACGGCTACGTCATACCCAGCGACGCGCCGGTAGTGCAGAAGGTGGCCAAGGCGATCGAGGCGATCGGCAGGTCTGCCGTGATAGAGTCCACCATGGGTGGCAGCGACGGCAACGTCTTCAACGCCAATGGAATCACCAGCGTGGTGCTGGGCACGGGTTGCGAGTCGGTGCACTCCACGCGTGAGAGCATGCCGGTGAGCGAGCTCGTGGCCGCAGCCAAGCTTGTAGAGGCGCTTCTGACCCTTAACTGACGGCGGGAGGCTGCGCGATGAGGCTGATCCACACCTCCGACTGGCACCTGGGCAGGATCTTCTTCAAGACTCATCTCGTCGAGGACCAGGCGTACGTGCTCGAGCAGTTCATCGGCATAGTCGAGCAGGAGCGGCCTGACGTGGTTGTCATCGCAGGCGACGTGTACGATCGCTCGGCGCCCTGCGTGGAGGCAGTCGAGCTCCTCGATGATGTGCTGTCAAGGATCGTGCTTCGCCTGGGGTTGCCGGTTGTCATCATCGCCGGCAACCATGATTCGCCTGAGCGCATCGGCTTCTGCTCGGGGCTGATGGAGGCCGGGGGGCTGCACATCGCCGGGATGCCCGACGCCGCACGCCCCATTGAGTTTCGCGATGCCTACGGCCCGGTGTGGGTGGTGCCGCTGCCGTACGCCGAGCCTGCCGTGGTCAGGGACAGGCTCTCGGCCTCAGGCGCCGCCGGCGCCGCCGCTGCAGCCAGCGCCACCGACCATGATGCCGCGCTTGCCGCCCAGGTGAGCGCAGTTGCCTGGGCATGTCCTGAGGCCTTCGCCGACGGCGAGCGGCGTATCGCAGTCGCCCATGCCCTGGTGTACGGCGGCGATACCTGCGAGTCAGAGCGCCTGCTGACACTGGGCGGCTCCGGCGCCGTCGACTCCGCAAGATTCGATGGCTTCTGTTACACGGCCCTTGGCCACCTTCATCGTCCGCAACCCATCACCGGCACAGCATGCCGCTACTCAGGCTCGCTTCTCAAGTATTCGTTCAGCGAGGCCGACCAGCCTAAGTCGGTGTCGCTCGTTGAGATCGACGGGCAGGGCACTGCTCGCGTGGCGACAATTCCGCTGACGCCCCGCCGCGACGTGCGCTGTTTGTCGGGCAGCCTTGCCGAGCTGATCGCCAGGGCCCAGCATGATCCCGGGCGCGACGACTATCTCTCGGTCCAGCTTTCCGACGCCGACGCCGTCTGGGACGGACTGGGCCGGCTGAGAGAGCATTATCCCAACGTGATGCAGCTGGAGTTGCCCAGGTTTGAACCGGGCGACTCGGGCGACAGGCGCCTCGCCGGAGCCGGGCGCGGCTGGAGCCAGATCAGCCTGGAGGAGCAGTTCCGCGAGTTCTATCAGCAGACCACCGGTGAAATCCCCGATGACGAGCATATGACGGCCTTCCGAGAGGCCGTGGCGGGGGTGGATGTCGTATGAGACCGGTGCGCCTCATCATGCAGGCCTTCGGCGCGTATCCGTCACGCCAGACCGTGGACTTCAGAGAGCTGGGCCAGAGGGGATTCGTGCTCATCACGGGGCCCACCGGCTCAGGCAAGACCACAGTGCTTGACGCCATCTGCTTTGCCCTCTACGGCGTGGCCAGCGGTTCAGAGCGCGAGCCGCGCGGCATGCGCAGCCACCATGCCGACGCCGCAGTGCCGACCCTGGTGGAGCTGGACTTCACCGTCGGAGGACACCCCTACAAGGTAAGACGGAGTCTTGATCACGAGGTAGACCGCAGGAAGACCCCGCTCAAGGCCGACGCGACGCTATGGGATATGGAGGGCGCCGACATCGACCGCGAGGGCACGGTGCTCGAGACCGGGATCACCAATGTGACCAAGTACGTCTCGTCACTGCTGGGTCTTGCCGACAGGCAGTTCAGACAGGTGATCATGCTGCCGCAGGGGCAGTTCAGGCAGGCGCTGACGGCCGACTCCGGCGACAGGCAGGAGATATTCCAGCTGCTCTTTGACACTGAGCGCTACTGCAAGGTGGAAGAGGCCCTGCAAGTGAGCGCGGCGGAGATCAGGGCAGAGCTCAAAGATGTGGGTGCTGCCATCCGTGCCGATCTCGGTCGAGTCGGCGCCGGCAGTGAGGAGGAGCTTGACACGATCCTGGCCGCGCAGGCCGATATGTGCGAGCAGGCGCAGAACGCCGAACGTGCAGCCGCCGAGGCGGCGGCTGCAGCTGATCAAGCCCTCAAGGAGGGCGAGAAGGCCGCCGCGGTGCACGCCGAGGTTGCCGCCGCCCTGCAGCAGCTGGCTGAGGAGGAGGCAAGGGCTGCCGACATCGACTTGCTAAAGAGTGAGCTAGCGCTGGCTCAGGCCGCGGCAGCATGCGTGCAGGTGGACGAAGCCCTTCGTGATGCCGATGGTGAGCTGCGGCGTGCAGAGGTCGAACATGAGGAGGCGCTGGCCGCGGCCAACGACGCCAGGCTTACACAGGAGACCGCTGCGGTTCAACTCGAGACTGAACGAGGCCCTCAGCGCGCGGCTGCCAGGAGTGCCGCTCAGCGCCTCGTCGTTCAGCTTGAGCAGCTCAGGGAGGCCGTGCGCCAGATAGAGACGGCCAGAGAGGCTGCGATCATGCGCCGGTCGGAGCTAGACGCTGCGGCCCGCGCCTCGGAACAGAGCACTGCGGCGCTTACCGACATAGTCGCGCACAGGAGCAAGCTCGAGAGAGAGCGGGGCGACTGCGCCGTGCTGGCAGCTGGAGCGGCGGCTTTCGAGCGCGACCTAGAGAACGCCCGTGCGGCACTGGAACGCGCGGCAAAGATTGAGAGTATCATGCGGAAGCTCCGCGTGGCGGAGCGAAAGGCCGAGGCGGAAGGGGCCGCATCGGAGGCGGCTGTGGCAGGTATGAAAGCGGCCAGAGCACGCCTGGATCAACTCAGAGCCGCCATGACACAGGGGTATGCTGCTGCGCTTGCATCAGCCCTTACCGATGGCGAGCCCTGCCCGGTGTGCGGCTCGATGGATCATCCCGCTCCGGCGCGCCCCGCTCAAGGTCAGCAACTGGTTACAGAGGAGCAGCTCGCAGAGGCGGAGCAGGAGGTGACTCAAGCCACCGCCGAGGCAGAGAAGGCGGCGGCGACTTTCGACGCGGCACGGTTGGCCGTGTCGGAGTTGCGTGGGCAAGCCCAGGCCCTCGAGGAGGCGGGCGGGGCAGCGTCGACGGCTGCCCACACGACTGCCGCGGCAGTTGCCGAGCTCGAGGCGGCGAAACGCGCCGCCCAACAAGGGCTTGAGAGGGCGAACCGAGCGGCTGCCAGGCTTGTCGAGATCGATGCTGAACTGTCGGCCGTCGCCGAGAAGGTGAGCCAGGCAGAGCTGGAGCAGAAGAGGTGTGCCGAGGCTCTGATGGAGGCCACCATCAAGAACGCCGCGGCCGATGCCGACCTGGCGGCCCGCTGCGAGCGCGTGCCGGTGGACCTCAGATCGGCGCAGGCCCTGGGCGATGCGCTGGAGGCGGCCGAGAGGGAGAAGGCCGGGCTTGAAGGTGCGCTGGCTGCTGCTGAGAGCGACCACGAGCAGGCATCGAGGGCCCTGGGTGAAGCCGAGTCGGCGCTCAGGGTGGCCGAGGCAAGGCTGACAGGGGCCACGGAGCGGCGCGACACCGCCATTCGAAAACTTGACGCTGCCGTGAAGAAGGCAGGCTTTCGCGACGTCGATCACTACAGGGAATCGCTGCGCAGCCCTGAGTGGATGGATGAGATCCGCCGCGCGGTGGCCGACTACGACGCGAAGCTCGTGGCGAGCCGTCGCCGCGCCGCCGCCGCCCAGGCGGCTGCCGAAGGGGTGGCGCGACCTGATATGGATGGCCTGCTGGCTGCGCGCGCCGCTGCCGTGGAGGCTGAGAGACTTGCCATGACAGCCACGGCACAGGCCAGGGCGCGCCGCGGAGAGCTGGAGAGGGCCGCCGGCATCCTCAGAGGGCACCTCGATGAGCGCAAGGCGCTGGAAGAGCACTATGCCGTGGCAAACCGTGTCGCAGAGGTAGCGGCCGGAAGGGCGCCGAACAGGCTCGGCATGAACTTTGAGCGCTTCGTGCTGGCATCCATGCTCGACCAGGTGGCGGAGGCGGCCACAGTGCGGCTGCAGGTGATGAGCAGAGGCCGCTACGTATTACGTCGCACCGGTCAGCGCAAGACCGTGCGCAGTAAGGCCGGCCTGGAACTCGAGGTGTATGACAGACACACCGGCAGGGAGAGGGCAGTCTCGACGCTGTCGGGAGGGGAGGGCTTCATGGCGGCGCTCTCACTGGCCCTCGGTCTATCAGATGTAGTTCAGGCACGCTCTGGCGGGATCCGACTCGACACGATGTTCATAGACGAGGGCTTTGGTTCCCTCGACGCCGAAAGCCTTGACCTAGCCATCGACACCCTCATGGATCTGCAGCGCAACGGCGGTCGCCTCATCGGGATAATCTCACACGTGCCTGAGCTGGCGGAGAGGATCGACGCCAGGCTTGAGGTGATTCCCACTGAGAAGGGTAGCCGGGCGCGGTTTGTGGTGGGCTGACCGCAACTGTGCGGTAGTCGGGCCATATGCCCTGGGCGCAATGGGGCTGAGCATGCATATCCTGCAGTGAGTTCAGCACCTACACACATCCCAGGGAGTTGATGGACATGGCCATGTTCGGCATGGAGCAGGTGGGTATGCGTCAGGCGCCACCGTCCTGCCCCAACGGGTTTCTATATCAGATTCGGCCGGGCGATACCCTGTGGGCCATCGCCCAGAGATATGGCACCACGGTCGGCGCGATCCAGGCGGCCAATCCAGGCATCGACCCTAATTCCCTTCGTGTCGCTCAACTGATATGCATACCCAGAGCGGCGGGAGGCGGGGGATGCCCCGCGGGCTCGTCTCCATACGTCATCAGGAGCGGCGATACATTCTACGCGATAGCGCAGCGGTCGGGCATAACAGTGGCTCAGCTGACTGCTGCCAACCCCGGCGTGAACCCGAACGCACTGCGCATTGGGCAGACTATATGCGTTCCGGGGCGCGCGCCATCGGGCGGAGCGGCCTGTCCTGCGGGTTCGTCGCCATACGTCATCAGGAGGGGCGATACCTTCTACGCCATCTCCCAGCGTTTCGGACTGACGGTTGCCGCACTGCAGGCGGCGAATCCGGGGGTCAACCCCAATGCCTTGCAGATCGGTCAGTTGATCTGCATCCCCGGGCGCAGGCCGCCGGCTACGACCGTCAGGTGCTCGACGGTGCTCAACGCTACTAGCTCGGCTCCCGGCGCCAGCGGGCGAGTATGGCTCGACACAAATTCAGCCGGCAACCTAGAGATCACCGTGTCAGGCTTTGGCCTGCCGGCGCCATCGACCTTTGGAGGCACGGCTTACGGGGCCAATATCGTGGTAGACGGCACTCAGATATGGGTACCCATGGTTCAAACCGTAGAGGGCAGATGGACCGGCACCATTGTGAGACCGCCGGTACCGAACATCGTGGCCCGCGGACGAGTCGGAGTGTATCCCGGCCCGGTCCTCACAGGCCCGCTCGCAGATTGCAGATAGACACTGAGCGCGGCGCACGCCCGCGGGCTGCCCGCGCTTACCCCAACACAGAAAGGAGACAAGCCTATGAGCATGGCGCACGAAGACGAACGCAAGAGAGCTCGAGTGGCGCAACTGCGCGAGGTGATCATGGACCTCCACGCCGGCAAGACCGTTGACGAAGTCAGGGCCAAGTTCAAAGAGGTGATCAAGGGCGTCACCGCTCAGGAGATCTCCGCGATGGAGCAGGCGTTGATGGACGAAGGAATGCCAGTGGAAGAGGTGCAGAGGCTGTGCGACGTCCACGCCAGTGTGTTCAGTGAGGCACTGGAGTCGCAGGCCGACCCCAGGCAGATGCCTGGTCATCCCCTCAGGCTGTTTGTTGAGGAGAACCGGGCCTTCGAGAAGCTTATCGACGGCGAGATCCGGCAGGCCCTTGATGCTTTCCGGGCAGGTGCCGACAATGCCATGGAGCTAGTGGGCCACGTGAACCTACTCTTTGATGTGGACAAGCACTACAAGCGCAAAGAAGAGGTGCTCTTTCCGTTCCTTGAGAAGCACGGCGTGTACGGCCCCACCAAGGTGATGTGGGGAGTTGATGATGAGATCCGCGCCGCGCTCAAGGATGCACGAGCCAGGCTCATGACGGCGGGTGGTTCGGAGCAAGATCGGTCCGCCGCGGCTGACGCGTTGCAGAAGGCCACTGAGAAGGTCAAGGAGATGATCTTCAAGGAGGAGAAGATCCTGCTGCCCATGGCAGACGAGCACCTCACTGACGATGAGTGGCGCCAGGTGGCGCTGGCATCGCCTGAGATAGGCTACAGCCTGATCGAACCCGATGACGCCGAGGCATGGATTAGGGGATACGCTGGCCAGGCGACCGGCGCGACCGGCGCGACGGACGCGACTGGTGGCACAGGTGCCCCGGCGGCGATTCACCTTCCCACGGGCGTGTTCAGCCTCGAGCAACTCGAACTGATGCTCAACACCTTGCCGGTCGACATCACCTTCGTTGACGAGAACGACGCCGTGCGCTATTTCTCAGCATCGCGTGAACGCATATTCACCCGCCCCAGAACCATAATCGGGCGAAAGGTGCACAACTGTCATCCTCCGGCCAGCGTGCACGTGGTCGAGGGCATCATCGACAGCTTCAGACGGGGCGAGCGTGATGTGGCCGAGTTCTGGATCCACATGGGCCCCAAGTTCGTGTACATACGTTACTTCGCAGTGAGGGATGGGGCCGGGAACTACCGCGGTACTCTCGAGGTCAGTCAGGAGATCAGCGGCATAAAGGCCCTGGAAGGCGAGCGTAGGCTGCTCGACAAGTGATCCGGCGCCACTGTTTGCGCTGATGAGGACTGGTGGGAAGATGAGACGAGCCAAATCCGGCCCGAGCGTGCCTGACAGGCAGTATGAGGGCTTCTTCGCTGAGTTCTACGACATCCTGCATGGTTCGTACGATGCCGATATCCCGTTCTATCTGGACCTGGCGCGGGCTAATCCAGGCTCCATCCTGGAGCTGGGCTGTGGTTCGGGCAGACTCCTCCTGCCTCTGGCCGAGGCGGGACACGCGGTCACCGGCATCGACGGGTCGCCCGACATGTTGGCCAGGTGTTCTGACCGGCTCCTCAACTCGTCGGAGCCGGTCAGGGCACGGGTCAGGCTGGAGCAGGGCGACATGTTCAGCTTCAGCCTCGGCCGCAAGTTCAGGCTGGTGCTGGCGGCGTGCAACACCATACTGCACTGCGTCACCACAGATCAGCTGCTTGCCCTCATGAGATGCGCGCGTGAGCACCTCGAGCCGGGAGGCTTGTTCGTAGTCGATTTTAACCTGCCCAACGTCAAGAAGATGCTCGAGGCTGACGGCAACGAGGAGGTGTTCACCATCACCCACCCTGAAAAGGGCACGCGATTGGTGGACACCTACCGCGCCGACTACGATTTCACGCACCAGGTCGAGACCATTCACATGCGTATCGAGGAGTTCAGCGGAACCACCCTGCTTCGCGTCGCTGAGAGCTCCACGAGGCGTGCGTTCTACTTTCCCAGAGAGGTGACGCTGGCCCTGCGTTCAGAGGGCTACCGCGTTGTCCGCACCTGGACAGGCTACCGCCATGGGCGGCTAGTGGAGTCCACCCGCGATGTCGTCCTTATTTGCCAGCCAGTTCACGATGGCGAGTGATGATACAGCCACCCGGTTTACATCGAGCAGCAACTCGCCGGGGCTGACTGTGATGCCCGCCAGATCCACGGCTGACAGCACCCCAGTGCCTGCGACCTCGAGATCTACATCTACAGTGGAAGACCCCATGTACGCCACTCCCGGCGGGAATCTGGATGACATCATCCCGAGGGCCATGTCAATGCTGAGTGGGCCCAGCCCCAGCTGGCCGCTGACCCTGAAACGCAGGTGCGAGCGGTAAACGCCCATAGGTTCTAGCTGAAGACGCGGGTTGAGCACCATCGGTGACCTGACGGCTGCGTCAAGATAGATGCCCCCCTCAAGCAGGCGAAGCTCTCGGAGCTGAACGTCGCCGTTTCTTGTGAGAGCAGTGACGGCGTCGCGGATCTCGCCTTCAGAGATGCGGATGCGGGTTCCCTCGATTATCATGGGCTCGACCTCCACTGGCAAGTAGTTATTTCTGTCACATGCAGGGCACGAGAAGGAATGCGCTCGATGTGGGAGAAGTTTAGCCTCCATATGCTACACGGAGGTAACTGTAGATGACAAGGTTCGCGAAACTCACCGGGGTAGTCCTGTTGGCACTCCTTCTGGCTGTCGCCGGGGCACCCATAGGCCAGTCGGCAATGAAGATAAGCACCCCCGAAGCCCTGATCGGGCGCAATTCGCCGATATTCAACATGAAGACCGTCGACGGCAAGCAATACGGCCTCAGGGATGAGCCCGGATACGTCTATGTGCTGGAGTTCTGGACAATATCCTGTGCCTCCTGTAAGGCCGTGCCGCCCGTGTTTCAGCAGATCCACACGGAGTACGCGGCCAAGGGCGTCAGGGCCGTCGGCGTCAACATTGCCGACACGCCTGCCGCGATCAAGCGCAACGTGCAGACGGGAGGCTACACCTTCGATCAAGTGGCCGACCAGTCCGGCACCGTGACTAACCTGTTCAAGATATACGCCACTCCCACAATCATAGTCATCGACAGGAAAGGCGTCGTGCGCGATGTCATGATTGGCCTGGGCGTCAACTGGTCTACGCGCCTCACCAATCTCGTCGCTACGCTCGTAGCGGAGCAGTAGTCCCATGGGCAATGCGCGCCTCAATCGCATCACTCGGAACATGACGCGCGTGCCCGCGGGCACGCGCCTATCCTGGATACTGGTGGCACTAGGAATCGCGCTCCTGATAGCAGGCGGTTTCGTGGGCGACTACGGGGTCATCCTTGCCAACGCGCGCACGATATGCCTGTCATGCATGGGGATTCAGTGATAGCCATGGCCATCACGAAGCGTGCGTCTGCGAGAAGAACGGTGATACAGGCGGCGTCGGCAGCCATCGTCAACTCAGGGCTTCCTGCGCTCAAGGCATGCCCCTTTCCCGGGCTCAACTGCTACGCCTGCCCTCTGGCGTCCATGGCGTGCCCCATGGGGTCACTCCAGAACTTCCTAGTTCTCCGAAGGGTGCCCATCGCCCTCGTTGGCCTGTTCGCGGCCGTCGGGGGAGTAGTGGGCCGCGCCGTGTGCGGCTGGGCTTGCCCATTCGGTTTCATCCAGGACCTGCTGGCACGCATCGGCCCGCGCCGGAAGCTGCTACCCACCCAGAAGGGTTCCTGGATGAGATACGCCATGCTTATCCTCGTGGCGCTCATTGCGACCTACGCAGTAGGCGCCCCCCTGTTCTGCAAGATATGTCCGGCAGGTGCCCTTGAGGCAGGCATACCGCAGGTGATCCTCAGGCCCGGCCTTCGCAGTCTCATCGGAGTGCTCTTCTGGGCCAAGATCGTCTCGTTGGTCCTGCTCGTGGCTGCCGCCATCTTGATCAAACGACCCTTCTGCAGGTTTCTGTGCCCCCTCGGGGCGGTGTATTCGCCCTTCAACAAGGTCAGCCTCATGAGGCTGGAGGTAGACGATACCACTTGCACCAGGTGCGACGGCTGCAAGCGCGTCTGCCCGGTTGATCTTGCCGTGTACGAACATCCGAACTCCGATTCGTGCATCAGGTGCCTCGAATGCACGCGATGCCCATCGGTGAGTGTGACATGGGCGCACCGCTCGGCGCCGACTAGCCCCGTCCGCACGGTGGAACACTAGACAGCAGCAACTCATCCATCGAAGGGAGTGTTCTGCGCTGTCTCAACTAGGGGTAGGCGTCATCGGAACGGGATTGGCCTTCGAGCGGCTTCACCTGCCTGTCTACAAGCGCCTTAAGGATGAATACCGCATCGTCGCACTGTGCGACCAGGAGATAGACAAGGCCAGGCGCTATCAGCAAGAGCTGCAGCTTTCAGACGACCAGATATATCGAGACTGGCGGCCGATGGTGGCCAGGGACGACGTAGATGTCATCGACATTATGGTGCCCATCGAACTCAACTTCGCCATGACCGGGGCAGTGGCCCGGGCCATCGCGGGCTCGCGCAAGGGCATAATCTGCGAAAAGCCCCTCGGTGCGAACCTTGCGGAGGCCGCGGCCGCCCGTGAGTTGCCTTCCGAGTGCGGCGTGCCGATTATGATCGCCGAGAACCGACGCTACAGCGATGAGACAAACATCATCCGCGACATGGTCAGAACAGGTCGCATCGGCCACGTAGAGTTCTTCACGTACAGCCGCAGCACAGACTTTCCAAACAGGATGAACAAGGATGACTTCGCAGCCACGGAGTGGAGGCAGCGGCCTGATTACCCCGGCGGAGCCATCACGGATGAGGCGGTTCACGACATCGCCGCCATCCGCCACGTGTTCGGTTCCATCGAGAGCATACACTGCCTGGGCCGCCCGCTGACTGCGGACTTTTCGCCGTACAGCGCCATCCTGGTGAACCTGGCATTCGCAAGCGGCGTCATAGGCCAGTTCAGCTTCTACTGCGCCGGCCGAGAGCCGTTGAGGCCCCTGTCGGGGTGGCGGATATTCGGAAGCAACGGCATGATATACCTCGAGGAGCCTGATTGCGGGCGCATAGTGGTGTCAGGCGCAGACGGAGCAGTGGAAACCCTGACTTACCAGGCCGGCAGCGGGTTCTACAACGAGCTTCTGAACTTCGCGAAGGCTCTGGGCGGTCAGGAACCCGTGAGCGTTCCGCCTGAAATGGAGTTCGGCGACCTCAAGACCATCCACGACATACTGCAGTCGGTGTCATCAGGCGAAGTGGTAAGGGTAGACCAGACGCCCGATTACACCCCCAGCTACCAGGCAGCCGATGCAGGGGCGGAGCGCGGTTACATGCAGTGAGACCGGCGGCAGGGCGGCGACGCTGTAGCCATGGCCCCGTCCTGCCGGCCCGCCGGTAGGATTCGACGCAACATTCTCGAAGTTCTGCCGTAGATGTCAAGGTGAATGTGACACCAACGATGCAGAAAGGAAGTGCAGGGTATGAGAGTCGGCGTGGTGAGCGTCGCATCCATGTGGCGCGACCCCTTGGGCATCCAGGAGAGGGAAGCCAGATACCGTGCGGAGATGTCGGCAGTTGGGGCGGAGACGGGTGTGGAGTTCGAATGGCACACCCCTGATGTGTCTGCAGCCGAGCTGAGCGCTTGTGACGGGCTTGTGGTCCTCGTTCTTAGCGGAGGTACCGAAAGGCCTGCCCTGACAGCAGTCTCCAGGTGGCCGGGGCACTTCGTGCTGCTCGCTCACGGCGCTGACAACGCCCTGCCCGCCGCGCTGGAGATCCTCAGCCTGGCCCGGGGCGCAGGCGCAGGCGGCAGCCTCATTCAGGCCCGCCCCGGTTGGCACGATGAGCTGCGCCGAACCCTGCACCTGGTGCGCACCCGGCAGATGCTGACCAGGTCAGTGCTGGGTGTCATCGGCTCGCGCGACATCGAACCAATGCCCGAATGGGCCATGGAGACCAGAGTGCGCGAAACGTGGGGCGTCCAGCTGCGCTACATACCCATGGCTGAACTGCTGAGAGAGATCGCCGTAGTGGATGATGCGGAAGCGCGCCACATCGCCGGAGAGCTCAAGGCCGCTGCGCAGGCGTGTGTCGAGCCTAATGACGACACCATAGTCGGTTCGGCCAGGCTCTACTGCGCGCTCAAGTCCATTGTCGCTCGCCACCGGCTTTCTGCCCTGACAGTCAGGTGTTTCGACTTGCTTACTCCGGTGGGGAATACATCCTGCTATGGTATGGCGCGCCTCAATGACGAAGGCATTCCCACCGCGTGTGAGGCCGACATCGGTTCTGCCATAACAATGATGATCTCATACTACCTCACTGGAAGCCCGGGCTTCATGACTAACCCGGCGGAGATCGATCCCGCGACGGGCAGGGTGTTCCTCGCCCATTGCACCATTCCCACGCGCATGTGTGAGTGTTTCACTCTGAGATCGCACTACGAGTCAGGCCTGGGCGTAGGCATCGAGGGCACAGTCGGCACCGGCAGGGCAACCCTGGTCAGGGTGGGCGGGCCTGAGCTTCGCGAAGTGTACGCGGCGGCAGGCACGCTGGTTGACTTCGAGCGCCGCACAGAGCTGTGCAGGACCCAGGTGCTGATCGAGCTTGATTCCCCGTCGGAAGCTGCTAGAATTCTCAGTAGGCCATTGGGCAACCATCACATAGTCCTCAAGGGTGATCATGCCGACGTCATCAGAGACTACGCAGACTTCTACTTGAGGTGAGGCTCAAAGGAACGGAAGTGTAACTCTTGTCAGCAAAGACCACTGGCTCCATAGCCAGATTCGCCGGCGTAGTGGCGTTGGGGGCGATCCTCAGCAAGCTTCTGGGCTTTCTGCGCGAGACTGCGCTTGCGTCGCAGTTCGGCGCCACTTACGCAACTGACGCCTACTTCATGGCGATGGTAATACCTACGCTACTGCTCATGGGCGTAGGACCGGCCGTCACCACAACACTGATACCGGTGTTCGCCGACATGGACAAGAGGCGCGGCCGGAAGGCCGCCTTCTCATCGGTGAGCGTCATCATCAACGCATCTACACTCATAGCAGCTATGGCCATGGTGGCAGGGATCCTTCTTGTCCGCCCGATAGTGTCGCTGGTGGCGCCGGGCTTTTCGGGAACAACGTATGAGCTCACGGTGAAGCTCACGGTGTTGCTCTTTCCGATTGCCGTGTTCACTGTGCTGACTCACTGTGTTACCGGCGTGCTCCAGGCTCTGGGCCTGTTCACCGTGCCGGCCATGACGGGCATCGTGCAGAACGTCATCGTGATCACATCGATTCTGGTGTTTGGGCCGATGTACGGCATCGTCGCAGTTGCCGTAGGTACAGCCCTCGGGGCGCTGTCGATGTTCATCGTGCAGCTACCGGTGTTGCACGCAGCCGGCTACAGGCATCGAATGGTGCTGGATTGGCATGATGAGGGGCTTAGGAGCGTGGGAAGGCTCATGGGGCCCATCGTGGCGGGCACTGCGGCAAGCCAGGCAGGCACGCTGGTCATACGCACCCTCGCATCGCGTCTGCCTGAAGGAAGCATCACCTACCTCAACTACTCGCAGCGACTTGCCGCCTTGCCCAGCGGAGTGTTCGGCACGGCGCTGGTGACTGTGCTTTACCCCACTATGGCGAGGCTCTATGGTGATGACAAGACTAGGTTCATCGACACCTTCAGACGGTCGGTGGGTGTGGTGTTCTTCACGCTTGCGCCCATGGCGGCGGGGCTCATCTTGCTTGCGTCGCCCGTGGTACGCCTGGCTTTCGAGCGGGGCGCCTTCACCCCGGAGGCCACGACTGCGACTGCTGCGTCGCTGGCTTTCCTTTCGGCGGCAGTGCCATTCACGGCCCTGTCGGACCTGGCGAACAAGGCATTCTACGCCGCTCATAACACGATCACACCTGTCGTGGTGAACCTGGCCGCAGTCGCCGCCAACGTCTGTGTCAGCCTTGCGCTGGTGGACTCCCTTGGCCATGTGGGACTCGCCATTGCGTCGGCGTTCCAGCCTCTCTTTGCGTTCTCAGTCAGCATGTGGCTGCTGAGGAGAGTCGGCGCGGGCCGGCGCGGCAGGGGCGAGGAGAGTGTTTCGCTCAGCGGAGGAGAGCGGGGCTACAGTCTCATATCGTCGGTGATCAAGTCGGGTATCTCGGCACTGGTCATGAGCGCAGTCGTGGTCTTCGTTGACCGACGGCTGTCGGCTGCATTCTCAGGATCGGGCCTGGTAGATCAGGGCATGAGGCTGGCGGTGCCGGTGGCGGTGGGCGCCGTGGTCTACTTCGTCGTTGCAGCGCTGCTCAGAAGCGGTGAGGTATCATTCGTTCTGGATGCTGTACGCAGACGTTCCGGGCGTTTGGGCCGGGGCAGATAAGGCCTCCCAGAGCACTCTGCCCTCGGAACTCAGGGGCTGTGCGATCCCCAGTAGCTGGGAGATGGTGGGCGCGATATCGATGATGGGCGTGGGGGCGGATACCTCCACGCCCCGTTTGATTCCTGCACCGCCCATGGCCATGAACACGTTGACCGATGAGGGGTGACGCGTATCATGATTCGCCCTGATCCCAAAGCGGATATTGCCGGATGTGAAGTGGTGGGGCGGCGTGGGCCAGATGAACATGTCGCCCGTAAGTGTGTGGGCCCCCAACGCGGTGAGCTCGTCTCTTGTCAACACTCCGCCTACGTAAGGTTGTGCGCTGAGAGAAGCCGTGAGCATTGCCATGGTGGCCTGGCTCACGCCCGGCCGAAAATGCACCTGAAGTGAGAGGCCGTTGGTCGCCATCACCACATCAGCGTTGTCAGGGGCCTGATCGCCCGTCTCGACAAGCACGGCCTTGAGGCCGGCCTTGGCGAACTCCGACACCACCTGGGGCAGACTTGTCGCGCCCCAGTATGGCGTCATGCCGTGGTCGGAAGAGAGGATGATGGCGGTGTTCTCGTAGATGCCCAGTCTCATGAGCCCATCGATGAGGGTGCCGAAGGCCGTGTCCATTCGAACAAGTTCGGCGACCATCTTCTTGCGCCAGGTCTCCTCGGTGAACGATGGAAAGGTGCCGTAGCCTATCCCATTGTGACCTGCAGCATCGAGGTCATCAGCGTAGATGGCGACGAGCTGAGGCATGGGAGCCCTTCCGGCGAGCCCGGCCTCGAAGAGCTTCAGGGTCTCGGCTACCCGGCGCTCGAACCTGCCGCCCGGCTGGACGTAGATGTCAGCCCTTCCATCTAGCATGAACTGCTGCACTGAGGCTGTGACCAGGCCCGCTCTGCGAGCAGCGTCGACTATGGTATCGGCGTAGAAGGGCCTGCCGGACTTGGCGGCGGCGTTGGTGAGCGGGTCATAGTAGCAACCCACGTTACCGTGGGTCGCTGGCCATGCGCCGGCAAGAGCACTGGTCTGCATGGCCGTAGTGACGCTGGGGATACCGGTGTACGCGTTGATGAAGCGCACGCCGTTGGCAACGAAACGTGAGAGACTGGGCAGGCCCAGCGGTGTCGGCGCCGCGAGATACCCGGTTTCGGGAGGCATCGCGCCTGGTCGAGTGGCCCAGTCGAAATAGTCATTGCGGAAGGCATCCCAGTTGATGTAGATGACGTACCGGGCCGGCGTGTCGGGTGATCCGGATGTCAGGAGCGTACCTGCCGATGTCGGCGTGCCTTGACGAACTGCCGGACTTGCCGGAGCCGAAGCCTGGAGTATTGCGAAGAGTGCCACAACAGCCATCAATGTCGCCGTGCGCCTGAGCATGTTCTGCCTCCGGTGTGCGTCATCTTTGGGCTCATGATACACCAGCGGCTCCTGGACGTGAGTATGGCAAGTAATGGCGCGTGCGCTCCGGGCTGCGACATAGGGCTGCAGGGAAGGGAAGGGAAGGAAGAAGGGCGCCCGCCGGCGCCCTTCCTCAGATGAGGCTAACCATCACTTCGTCATGTTCTTGATGGGGCCGAAGTCGCCTATTGCCGCAGCGTGGAGCAGAGGCCCCATGTATGTGTCGATGTCTTCGGCAGTCATGGCCACGGGCATGTTCCGCAGCTTCGATTCAAGCTGAGGGGTCTTTGCCGCGGCGAGCGCCCGGTCGATGTGAGCATCGCTGAAACCGGGAAGGTCCCCAAGGCGCGTCGGGAACCCCACACGGCGACTCAAAGCCTGCATGCCGCCGGCCACCGCAAGTCCCAGCTTCCGCCCGGAGAGCTTGTCAAGGTCGTCTTTGATGAAGCCATGGCGGGCATACACGGCGCCTACCACCCTGAGCTGCCGCTCGATGGCCGGGGCGAAGAACACGGTGTAGTAGGGGTTCATCACCGCGCACGCGCGGCCGTGGCTTGTGATGTCGACAAAGGAGAAGCTATTGAGGTGAGCCCCGTTCGTACCGCCCACCATGATGGCGTAGGCCCCAAGGTCGGTGCCCAGTCCGAGGTTATTGACGGCGTCGGGAGCGCCCGGTTCATCCAGACTGCGCAGCACGCCTGAGATGATGAGGTCGATGCCTGTCTCAGCGATCTCCCTGATGAGCTCGTAGTTGGTCTCGCTGGCGCCGTAGAACACCTCGAGGCAGTGGGAGAGACCATCGAAAGCGCCGTCTAGCATCAGATCACGGGATGCACTCGCCGTCACGGAATAGTCGAAGATGGCTCTCGCCGGCGTGATCTCGCCATCGATGATCAGCCGTTTCTGGCTCTCGAAGTAGTCAGTGACGTTCGCGTACTTAGTGAGGTGTGCCCCGGAACCTGAGGCCGTCATCACCGCGAGCATCGGGATGAGCTTGATGTCCGTATCATCCATCTTCTGCTTCACGAGGCCGGCGCCGTAATAGTGGTCGAGCTCGGGGTCGACGCCGGCGAAGGACGCGGCTACCACTGCTGCCTTGGCCGCGTCGATGGTCGAGCCGCCGCCCACGGCGACGACGGAGTCGGGCTGGTGCTTGAGTATGTAAAGTGCTATCCGATACACATCGTCAGACGGCGAGTTCGGACGCGAGCCGGGCACGACGCCGTCATACGCTAGGGTGACTCCTGCCTCCCTTAGCGAGGCCATAACCTTGTCGACGGTAGGCCGCAGCCAGCTACTGCGGTTCGCGATGACCAGCGGGCGTTTGCCCAGTTCGAGGCAGAAGGGGCCTGCCTTAGCCAGGGAACCCGGTCCATAGGCGTAGGTGCCCGCTCTGAAGTGAGTTAGAAGCGCCCGGGCCCGGTCTTCCAGGAGTGTCGAGTGTGCCATTTGCCGAACCTCCAACCAGCAAGTGATCACGATTCCTTGAATAAAGTCGCAGTCAAAGGTAGAATCACCTGTGAATGACAGAATGCCAAGCTAATCCGGGAGGGGTCGCTAAACAGTGTTGGAGCAAGTCAGATGCCTGCTGCTGGATCTAGACGGTACTATTTACCTGGGTGACAGTCTGATACCCGGAGCACTGCGCCTGAAGGACGCCGCCGAAAAGATCGGTATGGATGTGTTCTTCCTCACCAACAACTCATCGCGTGGGCGCGACTACTACGCCAGAAAGATCACCGCCATGGGCTGGCCGGTAGGTATAGAGTCGGTACTCAGCTCTTCGCAGGCCACAGCTATGACGCTGACGAGGCGAGGCTGGAACAAGGTGTACCTTGTGGGAACGCCCAGTCTCAAACAGGAACTCGAGCAGAGTGGAGTCACCGTTGCCGGCGACGATGATCCAAGCGTCGATTGCGTGGTCGTGGGCTTCGATACCACGCTGGAGTACTCGAAGCTTCGGGCCGCAGGGCGCCACCTGCTGCGAGGAACCCCCATGATCTCGTCAAACCCTGACCGCGTGTGCCCCCTTGAAGGCGGGGAGTTCATCCCTGACTGCGCAGCCATTTCGGCGTGCCTGATGACCGCGTACCCCGGGGTGACCACCGAGTACATGGGCAAGCCCGAGAAGCCCATGCTGGAGCTGGTGGAGTCGCGCACCCAGTGGCGTGGCAAGAGCATTGCGATGGTGGGAGACAGGCTCTACACTGACGTGCGCTTTGGTTCGCGCTGGGGACTGACGGCCGTGCTCACCCTGTCGGGAGAGTCCAGCATGGATGACCTCACGTCAGACGACAACCCGGACCTGATCGTCAAGGACGTCGGTGAGCTTGCCGACTTGCTGCTCGCGGCCAACGGTCAGCGGGCGTAGGCCCACAGGTTCTGGCTGCTGGTGGAGACGCCCAGGGCGCCCGCGGCGATGACGTCGTTCAACTCATCAACGGTCTCAACAAGACCGCCCGCTATGAAGGGCGAGAGCCTGTCGATGGGCAGGCGCCGGGCCATCCGCGGCAGCACCAGCGCAGGCAGCACCTCCACTGCGTCGGGCTTGGATGCTGCGACAACCTCCAGACCGGTTCGCACTGACTCGGAGTCAAGCAGGAACAGTCGCTGGATAGCCATGAGCCCCTCGGCCTTGGCGGCCCTTATGAGAGGGCTGCGGGTGGTCAATATGCCCCTGACGCCAATCTCCGTGGCGAGCCACTGCACCCCGGGGCCGTCCTTGCCGATTCCCTGAATCAAGTCGACATGGCAGAATGGGAAGATGCCCAGCGACTCGCAGCGAGTGCATACGTCTCGAAGGTCGTATATGGTTCCGGTCAGGAAGAACACCAGCCTGGCACCGTGACGGGCTGCGACGTCGACATCTTCGACGCGCCGCAGCGCAGGAATGGCCGGCCGCCTCTTCAGGTGTTCGAATATCGCTTCACGCTGGGGCTGGCTGAGTCCGGGCGTCCATGTCAAGCGGATTCATCCCTCCAATTCGATACATGAATCATACACACACCCGGGTGCCGCACGCAACCGGCGGCATACCAGCCGCCGGCACATCAACAGCCGGCGCGCGCACCAGCGCCAGCACCAGCACCGTGTCCGCGGCGATGGCGCCTGTGCGGCAACCGTAGTGGTAGTAGCAGTCGCGGCCGCGATCTCGGCGCGGCGTGGTGCGGCGTGATGAGGCCGATGCCGGCTCACGCGAACTAGAACCTTATTCGCAGGCCTGAGCGGATCTTGCCGTAGCTATCGGGAGCCATAACCCATTCGTATTCCGCGAACAGGAGGCGCAACTCTGCGCCGGCTGTGAGCGACGGGTGGACGGCGCGGCTATCTAGTTCCCAGGTGGCGCCTGCTCCGACGTACGCGCTTGTGAGGATCGGCACGTCGCCCGGTATGTACATGATGGCTGAGGCGGTGGCTGATCCCTGGTCCTCGAGGATGTCGAGGTTAATCGACAGACTGAACCTCTCCCACGGGCGGAAGCCGATTCCGGCATTGAAACCCGAGCCGAGCAACACTGCGGCCTGCACCCAGGTGGTGCTGCCCCAACCGGTGCGTGTGGCGATGGTCGAGGTGGTGCTCGAGGTGTCGGCTGAGGCGGCGCCTGTGGGGCCGGCCACGAGCTCGCCCGCAACGCCCGGTGTCGTACCGGTTGCCGCCGCCAGTGCCGATGATGCGATGATGAGTGCAGCGATGGCAGCTAGAGTGCGCATTGAGAAAGTGGTCTTCATGCGATTCTCACCTCCCAGCAGTATGATTCGATAACAAGATGTATTCTCCACCGCTGTGACATTGCCCTCCCTCATGTTCTTCTCGAAAGGCGACGATAGGCAGCTTAACTGCAGCTGAGTGCGTTGGTGGTGAACGGCTTGGCGCCCAATCCGCCTTGGGGAGTGTGAATGCCAATCAAACTCGGAAACTTGACGGCAAAGTATGCGTTATAATACTGTGAGTGGTAACGTTGCCTCATGATTGTTCTGCTATGTTTGTAATGGGAGGTCGGCCTGATGACAGTCAAACCGAAGAGATCACTAGTGGTATCGTTCCTCGCACTGCTGCTCGCGCTGACGGTTGTTGCCGGAAGTGGTGCGGCAGCCGGCAATTCACTGGTTCTGAAGATGAAAGACGGATCCACAGTAGTGGTGGATGTGGCCGTGGATGCGTCGGAGATCGAGTCGGTCGACACCGGCTCCGTTTCACTCGTGCCCGGCGGGGTCGACACGGAGAAGCCTGTCATTGCCCGCGTGGGCAGCGTGGACATCACCTTTGACGAATTCTACGGCAGCATGGCCCAGCTCCACGGCGAGGAAGCGCTTATGCAGTTGCTCGCCGAGGCTGCCATCCATAACGCCGCTCGCGAGAAGAACGTTTCGGTTTCGCCTGATCAGATCACGGTCGAACTCAACGCAATCAAGGATCAGCTCGGTGACTCCTTCGAGGTCGCGCTGATGCAGTACAACATGACAGAAGCTGAGTTGGTCAGCAACATAGAACTCAGTATGCTGGCAGTGGAGATCGCCAATGCAGGCGTCGAGATCACAGACGCCGAGATCGAACTGTACTACAAGTCGCACAAGACTTACTTTACGATTCCCGAACAGATCAGGGCTAGCCACATTCTGGTGCAGACGGCTGAAGAGGCACAGGCCATAGTGGATGCGCTCAAGGAAGGTGCCTCCTTCGCCGACCTGGCCAGCCAGAAGTCCATCGATACGGGCACTGCATCCCTCGGAGGGGATCTCGGATACTTCACCATGGGCGAGATGATACAGGAGTTCGAGGATGCGGCGTTTGCTCTGAAAACAGGGGAGACCAGCGCTCCCGTTAGGACCAATTACGGCTATCACGTGATAATGGTCTCCGACAGGAAGCCCGCAAAGGAGTTCAGCCTGGATGAGGTGCGAGACGACGTTGTAATCATGATCAAGCAGGATCGCACTCCCGACCTCAATCAGCTTGTATCGGAACTGATGGCCGTCACTCCGGTCACAGTGTTTGACAAGCGATTCGAGTACCTGGGCAATTCGGTGCCGACCAAGTAGTCGACCACCTACGACGGCTCGGGCCTCAGGCACACAAGCCTCTGGCCCGAGTTGTGCTATCCTCGCCCGGAGGGCGGCATCTGCCTCATTGCTGTGCAGTGCAGGAATACTCTCGGGCCTCGCCGAATCATGGCGGAGCTAGCGTTTGGCCTGGCGTGCGTCAACCGGGCGCACATCTATCAGGTAGCTTGAGGAAGACGGCGCCTTTTGGTCGTCATTGCAGGCGTCGAGGGTCTCGCCGATGGCTATCAGCACGGCACCGGATATCAACACCCAGATGCCGATGACTTTGAGGATGTTTCCGGGGGAGCACGACCGCGTCTCCAAGCGCCATTCCTCCCCTGGCATGTTTGGGCAGCCAACCAGTATAAACTATACGCGTCCTCACGGCATACGGTGACGTGACGCGAGTCTTGTGGAGGTGACTGCACTCATGCGGCGTTGCGCGCGAAAGTGGTTGCTGTTGGCCGTTGCCGTCGTGCTCACTCTGGGCGCTGCCAGGTTACTGTGGGTGGTATACTCGCCGTCCGGCTGGGCGCTTGCTGCCAGTCAACCGTCTGAGGAAGAGTGCACCGACGGTCAGATGGTGAGGGTAGACCGCGCAGCGTCTACAGATGCCGGATTTGACGGGTTGGCCACGCTGCCGGCCAGTGTGGTTGAGTATCGCTGGACCGGGTCTGCATCCGACGGTGAGGCGCTCTACTCGATAGCCAACTACTCCCACGAAGGGGCGCTGTCGCGCCGGACGTACTACGGCCCCGCGGCAGCCATAGAGGCGCTGGAATCATACACCCGCGACAACACTGGTCGCCTGGCCGAGCGCAGGTTCGAGGATGATGACGGCAACCTACTCAAGGTGCACAAGCTCGTCTACTCTGACCAGGGCGTGTTTGTCGGCGAGATCGTCACCGACTCTTCCGGCAACGTCATCGAACGTGTGGAGCGTGCACGCCGTGAAGGAGCAGCTACCGCTGATCCCGGCGGTCAGAACGTCGATGTGTATGAGGAGAAGGTGTTCAGCGCATCCGGCGAGCTCGCGGCGGTCCGTGTTCGCGTGGAGGATGAGTGGGGCAATCCTGTCAGCGTAACTGACTACGCACCCGACGGCACGTTGCTCCTGGTCACGGAATACGAGTACAACAAGGACTCGTGGGACAACTGGATAGAGCGGCGTGAGTACCACGTGGTGCCCGGGGCTTCCAGGATCCTTGTGGCCGGTGCCTCGCGCTACGTGTCGTACCCAGGCGCAGGCTGAACCGACTGAGGCCCCCGGTCGGGGGGCATCGCGACTAACAAGAGCGTCCAGTCCACCGCATCGTCAGACTCGGTGTGACTGGACGCTGTTTGCATTATCCATTCGATCTGCTGGACCCGCCGGCGCGTTGCGGCGCCTCGCGCCTCGCACCGCGCACAACCGCGCTACGCCGCAGGATCTGAACTCGAACCCTGCGCCTGGCCGGCGGACGTGCCGGCTCCGTGGTGCGGCTGGAACATTCCAAGGGTCATGAGCGCTCCGCCTACCAAGAGGCTGAAGTAGTAGGTGATGACTCGCCACACCATGACGAACAGGCCCAGCACAGCCCTGGGGGCGATCGTGCTGAAGAGGGCGGCGAATCCGAGCTCCGCGGCGCCCGACGAGCCCGGGGTGGGTGCATAGGCGGCAGCAAGGTAGAAGACGATGGTGACCGCCATCACCCGCACCACTGAGCCACGGTAGCCCAGGCCGCGCAATACCACAGCGGGTACCAGTGCTGTCGACAGCCAGCAGGCCAGGCTGAAGAGCATCACCGTCGCAAGCTGCACCTTGTAGTCGGTGACGAACTTGTCGAGGGCCTGCCGAAACTCTCCGAATTCCCTGTTCAGGTGCTCGATGGCCCTGTCCAGCACCTCGCGCCGGATGAACCGGAGCGTCACCTTGTTACGTATCGCCGGCACCACGAGCTGAGGGATGCGTTCCGGGCAGATAACCAGGTAGAGGAATATCCCGAAAATGCCCACGTACATGCATATCCCCGATATGACCGCGACCTTCAGCGGGTTCGACAGGCTCCATGTTCCGCCTGAGAACAGCAGAACGGTACCGGCCATCATCCCGAGGATCACCCTGGCCAGGGCGTTGATGATCGTCTTCACGGCGACAACTGCGGTGGCCTGTCCGGTCGAGAAGTCCGGCGACGAAAGCAGGTACACCTGGAACGGCTCTCCGCCGGAGTCGAAGGGCGTAACGTTGGAGACGAATGCTCCCATCACCGATATACGCGTCGCCCTCACAATTCCCAGGCGCCCACCGAGAGCCTGAACAAGAATCTTCATCCTCAGGCCGTCCATGATCCAGGTGAGGATCACCAGGGCGAGACCGACGGCCAGGATCCCCAGGTCTACCCTGGCCAGTTGCCGCAGCGTATTCTGCCCGCCGTTCAGCTTGAGCAGCACCACTGAGGCCAGCAGGCTGAACACCACAGCCAGGAGAGCTCCGCGCCTGATCTGCGCGGAGCGGCGCGCGGCACTATTTCGGCTTCTCTCGACTCTGCCCATGGCACACACCTCCCCGACCGGCGACGAAAACCCACATCATTATACCATGGCCCTCGATACACCGCCTTCGATAGCATGCCCACTACTCCCATATTCGGGCAGGCGGTACATCACGGCAGGCCACGATTGGCAGCGCACCTCTAGCAACGCCCTGAGCAGCCAGGAGGTTCCCGCGCCGACGCCGCCCAGTCCATCATATTCTGACGCAGCGCTTTGCGGGTTAGTGCCGTCTATCACCGGGTTATGTGCGTGCCTGCTCGCCCCGCGATGGCCTCGACGGCCTGTGTCAGACTGGCTATGATGGCGGTCTCCCCGCCGTTCGCGACGAACCTGCGGCAGGCCTCAACCTTCGGGCCCATTGAGCCGGCCTTGAAGTGCCCCTCTTGCTGGTACTTCTCGACCTCGGCCAGGCTTACCCTGTCGAGCTCGCGCTGCTGGGGAGTCCTGTAGTTGATGGCCGCCCGCGGCACATCGGTGAGGATCATCAGCACCTCTGCGCGCACGTCATGCGCCACACGCTCAGCGCCCAGATCCTTATCTATCACGGCCTCCACGCCGACGAAATCGCCATCCTTCTCGATTACCGGGATACCGCCGCCGCCGTTAACGATGACGATGGCGCCGGTCTCGACTAGCCTGGCTACGGCCTGCGCCTCGACGATGCGTTGCGGGTTCGGGGAGGCGACCACCCTGCGCCAGCCGCGCCCGGCGTCTTCTATCCAACGCTCGTCCGTTGACGCCATGCGCTGTTTGGCCCAGTCTTCATTGTAGAAAGGCCCAACCGGCTTCGTGGGGTGCTGAAAGGCGGGGTCGTCGGGGTTTACCACGGCCTGAGTCACGATAGTGGCGACAGGCCGCTCGATGCCTCTTGTTCGAAGCGACTTGCCCAGGCACTGCTGGAGCATGTAACCGATGAGTCCCTGTGACTGAGCGCCGCACGCGTCGAGCGGCATGGCCGGAACCTGGGCGCGTCCGGCCTCCTGCTGAATGAGGATGGCTCCTACCTGCGGCCCGTTGCCGTGCGTGACGATTACCGTGTGCCCCGCGGCGACGAGATCGGCGATCTGGTCGGCCGTGACCTGCACATTTGCGAGCTGCTCGGCGAAGCTGCCCGCCTGCCCGGGCTGGAGTATGGCGTTCCCGCCAAGAGCGATGACGATACGTTTACCAGTTGACAACCTTCAGCACTCCTTCGTAGACTGTGTTTCCTGCTACTATCGTTCGTACGACTTCGCCGCTGGTGGCGAGGATTGTGATGTCTCCGTCCATGCCTGGCGCGATGCGGCCTTTCCTGTTAGCAAGGCCGATGACCCGCGCCGGCGTCGTGCTGGCCATCTCCGCCGCCTCAGCCAGCGACGCCCCGGCAAAGCGGCGTGCGTTGGCGAACGCGCGGTCCAGAGTAAGGATACTGCCTGCCAGGGTGCCATCATCGAGCCGGGCTTCGCCGCCCTTCACTGTGACGGCCTGCCCTCCCAGCTCGGAACGGCCTTCGCCCATGCCCGCGGCCCGCATGGCGTCGGTGATCAGCGCGACTCGGGCGCTGCCCTTGGCCCTGACGATGAGCGCAACGACGGCAGGGTGCAGATGCACGCCGTCGGCTATCATCTCGCATGTGAGACCGTCTTGCGTGAGTGCCGCCCCGACTGTGCCGGGTTCGCGATGGTGCAGGCCTCGCATGGCGTTAAAGGTGTGCGTCGCGAGACTGGCGCCCGCCCTCACCGCGGCGACGGTCTGATCGTAAGTGGCCTCGGTGTGGGCGATGGATGCCGTGACGCCCGCGCGCACCAGCGCGGTGATGATGTCGAGCGCGCCGTTGAGCTCGGGGGCCACCGACATGCACCTGATGGCACCTGCGCCGGCCGAGAGCAGAGTGTCTAGGGCGGCCATGTCGGGGGCCAGCAACCCCTCCGCAGGCTGCGCGCCGCGCGCGCCCTGGCTCAGGAAGGGCCCCTCGACGTTGATGCCGAGCACAGCCGCGCCCCTGCCTGTGCCGGCGCCGACGGCCTGTGCGCGCATGAAGGCAGCCGCCTGCTCACACGCCTTCACCATCGCCGGCAGCGGCGATGACATCACCGTCGGCAGAAACCCCGTGACTCCTCGTGACGCCGCGAAGCGCGCCATTGCGTAGAGGGCCTCGGGGGACGCGTCCATAGTATCTGCGCCGGCGGCGCCATGGATGTGGATGTCGATGAATCCAGGGCATACCACGCAGCCCGTCGCATCGATCACCGTCGCGTCGGCACACGATTCCGGGATCTCGGTCGCGCCAGCCGCCACCTCAACAATGACCCCGTTCTCTATGGTGACCGTGCCGCCCTCGATGACAGAATCAGGGGCGACGATTGAGCCGCCCCTTATGATGACCTTGCTCAACTCCGCAACACCTCGACATTTGCTGAATGTCACATTCAACGGATCGCCCCTGTACCCTTCTGCCTGTAGCTGATCATGTTGCACCAGATTCTCACCCCGCCGGGAATTAGCGACTCTATCTGGCGGTAGACCGACAGCGCGGTGTACATGTAGGCGCCGGCGCCGTAGTGCGCAATGAGCCATGCGCCGTCCTGGGAAGCCTCGTCGGGATCGGCGCAGCTCACCAGCGGGCGATACTCATCTGACCACTCAGAGGCAAAGTAGAGACCGCGTTCCTGCACCCAGCCATCCCAGTCAGTCTCATCAAGGCGGTTGGGGCCGGTGATGACGGGATGCGCTGCGTCAAGCAGCTCGATGCGGGCAGTCTCATCAGACACACGCCCGTCTCCCACAAGAAGAGGGTACGGCGCATACTCCGGGTCCCACTCGGTGGTCTTGTGATACTGGACCACCATCGTGCCGCCGCGCCGCACGTAGTCGAGGAGGCGCGAGTTGACCCTCGCCAGCCAGGGCCTGAGGTGGTATGCCCTTACGCCCAACACGATTGTGTCGAACTGCCCCAGGTCGCGAAGGCGCAGGTCATCGTCGTCAAGGCGCACCACCGAGGCGCCGAGTTGCTCCATGTAGTCGGCCACGTTGTCGATGCCCGTGTCGACGTAACCCACCCTGAGTCCTTCGGGCAGCACGGTGTCGACCAGGCACAGCCTGGCCGTGGCCTTCAGCGGCAGTAGCCTGGGCTCGATGTGCGAGTAAGATATCAACTGGCAGCCCTGGTCGGATACAAGCTCGACTCCGCCGACGTTCGTAAGGGCCTCAGCCTCCATGGTGCGCACGCATGACCGTTGTGCCTCACACGCGCGCGACAACGAAACGGGCAGGCTCAGAGTCGTCTCGTCGCCCGCTTCCGCCATGAAGAAGTCGAGGGAATCGCCGCGTAAGCTCGATATCCCTTGAGGGAGACGCAGCCGCACCGTGCCACGTGCTTCGCTGCGGATGTTGTTCCTGAGCGTTACGGAGAATACCTGGGTCATGGGGAGACGGCCCAGGGCCGCCATGAAAGACTGGGGTTCCAGCGCCACCTCAACCGGGGGCACGACGGTGACGCTGGTGGGCACCGACGTCGTGATGCGTGTGGGGTTTGCGGTGCCCCAGAAGTCAAGAAGCCAGTCACACTCCACCGAGACCGGGTCGGGGCCCAGAGCAGGGGTGGGCTGCGCCGAGAACGGGGCAGTCACGATGAACTGCCTCTCGACACATCCGTTGGGCGGAACAGGCTCAGAGGCCGCAGGTGCGTCGGCGAGGGCGCGCGGCTCACAACTCCAGTCGGTCGGCAGCAGGACGCGGAAGTCGCTCGCCTCCACCGCCATAGGGCCGCGGTTCCACAGCTGTACTTTTAGGTTCACGCTTCCGCCCGGCGCGACGAGGGCAGGCGATGGGTCGGTGCGGACCACGCACTCGGCGGCGGCCAGTGTGGTCAGGGCAGCCTCGAATTGAGCCACCTTCGATTCCACGCGACGGCTCAGGGTGGCGGCGCTCTCAGGGGCAAGGCCCGACCCCGGCCCAGGCCGGGGCGTGTCGCCGGCGCGGGCTATGTGCAGCATCTCGCGGGCGGCGTCGAGCCCGCGAGTGAGGTGACGCGCGATGGATGGTGCCATGCCCTCGGCCTGAGGGTGGACGGGGGAGAATGCCTCGACGGCGGCGCGCGCAGAGGCGTCTACCTCGCCGGCGAGGGCGAACAGACGAGCAAGGGTGGCCTCGTCGCCGTTGAGCCTGGCAACAAGTGCGGGCAGCGTGAGATCGATGAAATCAATGAGACCGCAGGCATCACTGGTGTCGTCAGTATGCACGGGCCCTGCCGTGCCGCTTGCGCCGGGCGCCGGCGCGGTAGGAGGAGGTGGTGCGGCGTCCTCAAGCACGAGGCGGTAGCGGCGCCACCTGTCGCCCCGCACACCCTCGCCGCCCATGCCCTGGCACTTGTGCATAGACCGCGACGCCTGGCCCAGCTGGTAGTAGCTCATGCCCAGCAGAGGGCTGTAGGCGCCGACGTTCGCAGTCGCGAGTTGCTGGTTGCCAGCGTCCGCGCCGCTGTGGGCTCCGCTCGCTCCCGACCCGCCGCTCGCCTGCGGTCGCGCGTACACGTAGAATCTCTTGACCCGCCA
>DBQN01000072.1:41740-67510 GCA_002305255.1 Firmicutes bacterium UBA1393
ATGGCCTCCTGGATCAGCCAGCCTACCGCCTGGTGATGGCCGTGGCCGCTGACGGTGTCGTGGTGGGTCAGTACGATGTCCGGTCTTGTTCGGCGCAGTGCGGCCACGGTTTTCGCGAGCAGTGCGTCCCTGTCCCACTTGGTGAAAGTCTCCCGGGCAGACTTCGAGTAGCCGAAGTCGTGGGCGCCGAGGTAGAGCTGGCGGGCACCGTCTATGCGACGCGCGGCAGCCAGTTCCTGACGGCGCAACACGCCCAGGGCCTCGTACAGCTCTGGGCCGCACTCGTTCTGCCCACCCTCGCCGTAGGTGGCCACGAGGTAGTAGGAATCAAGGAACATGCCCTTTGAAAGCAATGCGAGCAAAGCGTTGTCTTCATCGTCGGGGTGAGCGCCGATCATCAGGGCACACCCACACACGGGCAGTCCGGCAAGCTTCAGTGCCAGTGAGGTGCAGCCGTATTCGCTCCACATTCGCCAGGGTTCACCCCTTCATCCCAGTGAGGGCGACTCCCTCGACGATCTGGCGCTGGAACACGCTGTAGATGATCATGATCGGGATGACTGCCAGCGTCGCGGCGGCCATGATGAGCTGCCACTCTGAACCGGCTTCGCCGCTGAACAGCGACATCCCAACGGGCAGAGTGCGCATCTTGGCGCTCTCAATGGCGATGACTGGCCAGAGATACGCATTCCAGTTGCCCAGGAACACCAGGATGGCCAGGGCGGCCAGAGCCGGCCTGACGTTGGGCAGGGCTACGTGCCACCACACACCGAACTCGTTGAGCCCGTCGATACGGCCCGCGCTGAGCAGGTCGTCGGGCATTCCCTGCATGAACTGGCGCATGAGGAACACTCCGAAGGCTGAGATCAGCCCCGGCAGCATCACGCCCCAGTGAGTGTCGATCCAGCCGGTTCTGGTGAACATAAGGTACCACGGGATGATCAGCATCTCCGTGGGGATCATCATCGTGCTGAGTATCAGCACGAATACAAGGTTCCTGCCGGGAAATCTCAGTTTGGCCAGGGCATAGCCGGCCATGGAGTCAAAGAACAATTCGCTCAGCGTGACCACTGTCGCAATGATGAGGCTGTTCAGATACCATCGACCATACATCGTGCGTTCCAGCAGGTACCTGAAGTTGGCCAGCGTAGGGCGTTTCGGGATCAGACTGATCGAGTATATCTCGGCTCCCCGTTTGAACGCAGTCGCCAGCATCCATAGGAAGGGGAACACCACGGTGGCGATGCCCATGATGAGGATGGCGTGTGCCCAAATCTGCGACGAACGGTTGCTTACCGGCCTGGAGTCATTCATCAGGGTTCACCTCCTAGTATTCCACCGGCTTGTTGAGGAGCTTCATCTGGACCAGGGTGATGGCGAGGATCACAACGAACAGCACAACGGTCATAGCAGACGCATAGCCGAACTTGAACTGATAGAAGGCCGTCTGGTAGATGTAGACCACCAGCGACATTGTGCTTCCCAGTGGCCCGCCGAGGTCGCCGGCGCCGCTGCCGCCGGAGGTCATGTTCATGATCTCAGTGAAGATCTGCAGCGAGCGAATGGTGCCCAGCACGGCGAGGAAGAGGATCGTCGGGTTGAGCAACGGGAGCGTTACGTGCCTGAACACCTGCCATCCGCTGGCGCCGTCTATCGTTGCCGCCTCCTTGTACTCGTGCGGAACCATCTCGAGGCCCGCGAGGAAGATCACGATGTAGTAGCCGAGTCCCTGCCACACCACGACCGATGCCACACATAGTAAGGCCTGGTCCAGGCCTTGGAGGAAGGGCTGTGGAGTCAGGCCTAGGGAGATAAGGATCTGGTTGAGCACGCCTCCGTTCTTGAAGAACAGCCATCTCCATACCCAGCTTACCGCCACCGTAGGCGTGATGTAGGGCAGGAAGTAGACCATTCTGTAGGCGCCTCTTGCCCTGTTCGCCAGCTGGATCAGGCTCGCGGCCAGAAGGCCCAGCGCGAGGCTGGCGGGCACGATGATAGCCGAGTAGAGCACGGTGTTGCGGGCGGCGTTCCAGAAGCCGTCGTCGGCCGCCAGTCTCTGATAATTCTTCAGCCCGATGTAGGGTTTGTTGAACTTCATGATGTTCCAGTCTCTCAGGCTTACGTCGAAGGCCACCAGGGCAGGGTATATCCTGACCAGTAGGAAGAACGCAAGAGGAATGATGATGAACGCCACGCCCCACAGAGCAGTGCGCTGGCGCAGGCTCAGCCCGCGCCTGGGTGAGGCCGCCCGGTGCCGGGGCGGGGTGGGCGGGGCCGGCGCCGTCGATGTGTGGCGCTGAGATGACTCGGCGGATGGTGCCACGTGGTTAGCCTCCTTCCGGTTGCACAGGGCCGGCCCGGGGCCCCCGCAGCGTTTAGCGTTTGTGGCGCGCGGCGGGGGCTCCGATGGCAGCGGCCTGTAGACTGGTTCTACTTGTAGTACTCGTCCCTTATGGCCTGCTCCTTGCGGACCAGGGCATCCAGCGCCACCTTGGGATCGGTGCCGCGGAGAAGCACCTCGTTGGTGGCGTCTATCACAGCCTGACGCTCAGCGGTCTCGTCAATGAAGAACGTGGCGTACGCGTACTTCAAGCCGGCGAGGAACGGGCCATACTGCGGATCGCTCAGGAGAGCCTTGTCTTCAGCCAAAGCCGTCCTGGCAGGCAGTTCGCCGACGTCAGTCAGCCACCTTTTCATGACCTCAGGGGACGTGAGGAACTGCAGCCACTTGACGGCGGCATCCCTCTTCGCGCCCTGGGCCTTCACAGTGAGACTGTTGAGCCAGAACGAACCGAAGTTCGCCTGGACTGTCGGGTTGGCAGCGCGCACCGGGAGGGTGGTGACGCCCCAATTGATGTCCTGAGCCTTGCTCTTCAGAGTGCCGAGTGCGAACGAACCGTCGATCATCATTGACGCCTTGCCGGCTATGAACGCGGTCCGGTAATCGCCCATGAAGGTCGGCTCGCCGACTTTGTGCTTGGTGGCCAGCTCGGTCCACCACTTGAAGGCGTCGTATCCTCCCTGGTTGGAGTTCCACAGCACCTTCTTGTTGTCGGCCGAATAGGGCGTGACACCCCACTGCCTCAAGAGAACCTGGATGAACACATGCCAGTCCTGACCGTCGGCGTTCCACGCAAAGCCCGACTGCACCAGCTGACCGGCCCTATCGCGCTGCGTGAGCTTGATGGCGTACTCCTGTAGCTGCTCCCAGGTGGTCGGGGGCTTCTCAGGGTCAAGCCCGGCGGCCTTGAAGTGGTCTTTGTTCCAGAAGAGAGCGAGTGCCCTCACGGCTGTCGGTAGACCCCAGTACTTGCCCTCCAGCTTGATGGAGTCGACCATCGGCACGAAATCCCTCTCGATGGTGGCGACGGGGAAGTCCTTCTCCGGCAGGGGCTGCAGATAGCCTGCCTCAACATACTTCGGCACCCATCCGTAGAACAGGTTGACCACGTCAGGTCCGCTGCCTGCGGGCACAGAGATGGCCACCTTCTGATTGAACTGCTCGTAAGGGAAGGTCTTGTGGTCAATCTTGATGCCCGGGTTCTTCGCCTCGAACTCCTTGATGAGCTCGTCGATGAGCACGACCTTGCTCTCATAGTAGTACTGCCAGTACTCCACAGTGATGGTCTGAGCTCCGACGTGGCTGACGGCCAGGGCGACCAGTAAAGCCGCCACCACTGATACCAGTAGGACTCGGGAGAAAGTCGTTTTCACGATATTGCCTCCTTTCGTTTTTGGGGCGCTGAGACAGGGAATACGCGCTGTTCACATCACCTCCGCGTATCCGACCCTGACGATTCTGCGGCATCGAGGCCCATCGTCCGGAGCCGTTGAGAACAGAGATCGAGTGTCTGCCGCCTCGAGTGCCATCTATTCCTGCTGCACTGCAGGGCCGCTGAATGCTGTTTGAGGGAGGAGCGCATCGCCTCAAGTGCAGGTCCGCCCAGCGTGTTTCGGCGTGCGACGAACTCCTCGGGATCCAGGGCGGCCGCGAGTTCTGCGGCGCTCATGCGAAGTGGCCGCCCGGCCCTGGCCGAGAAGGCATGGTCCAGCTCGGTAAGGGTGAGGGAGGCCCATTGCCTTCCTTCGGAGGAGAGGCGATCCACAAGAGAGCTCACCACAGCGTGCGCGGTGCGGAAGCTGATCCCCTCCAGGCGCACAAGTGTGTCGGCCAGCTCTGTTGATGTGGCGAAACTCGAGCGCGCTCGCTCGAGCAGCAACTGCCTGTTGAAGGTGGCCTTCGCGAGGGCCCGGTCGAGCAGGGCTGCGCCGGAGAGCAGCTCTGTGGCGCCTGAGTGGACTTGCCGCTGAACATGCTCTGCCCCGTCGTTCACGTCGCCGAAGGGGATGTTGTGCAACGTGAGCGTGACGGCGGCGAGCGAGGCGGCGGCCCGGCCCAGTATGGCGCGGGCGTGCTCGAGGGCCACCGGGTTCCTCTTCTGCGGCATTATGCTCGATATCTGCACCATCGACGGATCGAGGGAGAGGGCGCCGACTTCATTGGAAGACCAGAACATCAGATCAGTCACTAGCCTGCCGAGGACTGATGCTGCCGAGGCCGCCGTCGCCGCAATCTCCATGCCCCAGTCGGCGGCGGAGATGGCATCGTAAGTGTTCTCAACCAGGCCCTCGAATCCGAGGAGCGAGGCTTCGAACTGGCGGTCGATGACGAAGCCCGTGCCTGCCAGGGCCGCTGCGCCCAGTGGCGACAAGTTCGTGCGGTGCCATGCGCCGTCGAGGCGCTCAAGATCACGGGCCAGGGCCGACTCTGCGGCCAGCATGTAGTGGCCCACCGTCGTGGGCTGGGCCTGCTGGTTGTGGGTGTGCGCCAGCATAACAGTGCCGGACTCAGCCTCGGCCACAGCGAGAAGCGTCGCCCTGACGTGGTCAAGCTGCTCGGCGATGGCGATCAAGAGCCTGCGACCGGCCATCCTGAACAGCGCGGCCTCCAGATCATTGCGACTCATGGCAAGGTGCATGTTGCTGGCGGCCTCCGGGCCGACCTCGCTCTGCACCCTGGCTTCTACCATGAAGAACAAATCCTCATAGGTCGGATCATACGAGACCGGCCTGAACCGCTCCGGGTCGTCGAGCATGGCCACGCACACCCCGGCAAGTAGCCGGCGGTGATCGGCGGAAAGCAGGCCTGCGTGGTCGAGACTGAGTACGTGCGCAAGGTTCGCTTCGAGCATGGCACTGTATAGGTGTGCTGAGGTGAACTCGAAACCCGGCTCGAGCACGGTTCGAACAAATACTTCATCTCTGCGTGCGGTGTCGCTCATATGCTCTGCAGCGCCCTTTCCTTGATCTCTTCAATGCCAAGAACCGCCGCACCCACGAGCCCGGCATCGGTGCCCAGACGCGACGCCCTGAGCTCGGGCGCGAACGGCGACAGCTGTGCGAGACGCTCTCGCACCGGCTCAAGGAGCACCTCGCCGGCGCCGGATATGCCGCCACCAATCACGATCGCCTGTGGATCGATGAGTGCGGCTATGCAAGAGAAGGCAGCAGCGATCCTGTCGGCGATGGCCTTCACCGCCTGTCCGGCTGCACGATGACCTGATCCCGCCGCGCGGAAGAGATCTTCCGGAAGGGCATCATCGACCCCAAGGGCCTCCGCCGCCATCGCGGCAATGGCCCCGGCGGCAGCCATGCTCTCAAAGCAGCCGAAGTCATACGTGGTGGAACCGCTCCAGGTGTGGTCGATAACCATGTATCCTATCTCGCCTGCAGCTCCTGATGCCCCCCTGTGCAGACGACCGTCTATGACTATCCCCGAGCCGATGCCTGTGCCTATCGACACGAACACGAAATCCCGCAGCTCCTGGCCGTAACCATAGTGGAGCTCCGCCATGGCGGCGGCGTTGACGTCGTTGTCGACACGCACCGGCACGCCGAACTCATCGCGAAGCATCGACGCCACAGGCGTGTTCTGCCAGCCGAGGGCAGGGGCGATGCTCACGACGCCTGTTGAGGGGTCGGTAACCCCGGGCGCGCCAAGGCCTATGGCCCCCATGCGGCTTGGGTCGAGGCCTGAGTCGGTGACCGTGTCGCGGATGGCTCTGGCGACGTAGGAGACTGCCGCTTCTCCCTTGGTACCCAGCTTACCCGGGCTGGGCCATTCGCAGCGGGCCACAATGGTGCCGGCCAGATCGGCCAGGCCGACCCTGAGATTTGTGCCGCCCAGGTCGACGCCTACTGCGAATACGCTGTCTGAGTTGAGCTCGAGCATTATAGGGGGCCGCCCGCCGGTGGATGAGCCTTCGCCGGCAACGCTCAGTAGCCCGGCTTCAATGAGCCCATCCACGGCCGAGCACACAGTGGGCTGGCTCAGTCCACATGCCCGGGCGATGTCGGCCCTTGAAGCCTGCCCTGATTGCTCTACAACCCTGAGAATGGCGCGCATGTTGTGTTTTCGTACATCTGCTATGTCGGTTATTGCCCGATCGGCGGCGCTGTCTGGCTTCTGCACCCTGGGGCCCTCCATACTTAATTAGGACTCATAAGTAAGCATGTGAAGCACACGTTCTGCGTCCAGCGCCAGAATCCTTCTTCCTTACTGCTAACACGGAAAAACACGGAAGGACTCTTCGTGTTCACGGGCCGCGTGCAGGGCGTACAGGCTGCTAGTACGGGATACGTCCTTCGGGCGGGTCGGCGGCGGCTGGCGCGGAGGAGGTCATCTGGATCGGCGGAAGCCTTGGCGGAGCGGTTGAGGCCCTTTACGTCGATTCGGCAAGATAGCGGAGGCCTTTTCTTCTGGAATCGAGGTAAAGGATCGGGATTACTGTGAGAATCGGGGTAAAGCGCTCGGGGCGACAGGGCGTGGAGATGATCCCGAGTCGGGGCCGCAGGGCGCAACTGCTTGAGCTGGGAAGTTGCTGCGAGCGGGTGCGGTCTCAGTGAGCCGGGCGGAGGCGGGCAGAGCGGTTGAAGCCCTTTACGTCGATTCGGCAAGATAGCGGAGGCCTTTTCTTCTGGAATCGAGGTAAAGGCCCGGGATTACTGTGAGAATCGGGGTAAAGTACTCGGGGCGACAGGGCGTGGAGATGATCCCGAGTCGGGGCCGCAGGGCGCAACCGCCAGAGCTGGGGCGGTGTTGCGGACCAGTGCGGATTGGGCGAGGCGGGAGCGGGCGCGAAGGGCGGTTGAAGCCCTTTACGTTGATTCCGCAAGATAGCGGAGGCCTTTTCTTCTGGAATCGAGGTAAAGGCCCGGGATTGCTGTGAGAATCGCGGCAAACCACCCTAGGGCGCCCGGGCTAACTTGCGAAACCGCCATCAACCGCTCCGCCAGGCGACAGCAAGGCGCAAAGGATCGGCACGCCCCCGAACCCCGCTGACCCCACCCGACCCCGCTGCAACGCCAAAGCCCACTTCGCCCGCTGCCCAAATCCTCGATTGCGGCAGGCCGTCTCTGCGACTCCCAACAGCCATGAGCCACACACGCCGATCATGAGCTCACGGTAGTTTTCGTGACGTGCTCGCTATCGATGTATGCGACCATGGTATACTTGTGGCAGCAATGCGAGGAAGAAGGAGTTGGTAGCGTGTTCATCGTTGATGCCCACTGCGACACACTAATTGATGTGCTGGCCGGCAAGCGTCGACTGGCAGACGAGAGCAAGGGAGGACACATCGACATCCCACGGCTCAAACGGGGAGGCGTAGGCGCCCAGGTGTTCGCCGCATGGATAGAGCGGAGCTACCTGCCGGGCAGCGCGGCCAGGCGGGCGTGCCAGTACATAGACGCCTTCTACTCCGAAATCGAGGCGAACCCACACGACCTGGTGTTCGTCAAGACCGCGGCAGACCTCGCACGGGCAGAGGCAGAGGGCAAGATCGGCGCCATTCTCGCGATTGAGGGCGGCGAAGCCCTAGACGGAGCCGTCGAGATGATCAGGATCTTCTACCGACTCGGTGTCAGACTGATGACCATTACCTGGAGCGACCGGAACGAGCTAGGCGACGGGGCGTATGACCCCACCGGCGGCGGGCTGACCAAGGCAGGCGTGAAGGTGGTACAGGAGATGAACAGGATGGGCATGGTCGTCGATGTATCGCACGCGGCGGATGCTACGTTCTGGAGCATACTGGAGCACACGCATGGCCCGCTGGTGGCGTCCCACTCGAACTCAAGGGCACTCTTCAACCACCCGAGGAACCTCACCGATAAGCAGGTCGAGGCCATTGCCGCGCGCGGCGGCGTAGTCTGCGCCACCCTTGTCGCACCGTTCCTTGGGCCGGCTTACAACAGCGTGAGCGGCCTTGTCGACCACATCGACCACCTCGTCAAGGTCGCAGGCATCGAACATGTTGGCACCGGCTCTGACTTCGACGGCGTCGGCCCTGACGGGCTTGTTGCCGGCATGGCCGACACATCCGACATGGGCATGATCGTCGCCGAGATGAGGCGTCGCGGTCGCCCGGAGCACGGAATAGAGGCCATCATGGGTCGGAACCTTGCCAGAGTGTTTGCTCAGATTCTGGGTTGATCCGCCGGCGGCGTCATCGCGCGCCGGGACCCGCGCTAGAACCCGCGTCGGGTGCGGCGCCTCTGCCTGCACGGGCGTCCACCGACGCCAGCGCGCGTCGCGCGCCCTCAACGCTCTTGGAGAAGTAGAACTCATCGAGCTCGAAGCCGACGAAATCCACCCCCAGGCCGGCGCAGGCCAGGGCGGAATTGCCGAGCCCCATAAAGGGATCCATGACAGTCGCGCACCGCGACGTTCCGTGCAGCTCAATGCACATCTGCGGCAACTTGGGCGGGAAAGTGGCCGGATGTGGCCTATCGTCCGAACGGCTGTTTATCGTGGTGTAGGGGATGAACCACGTGTTACCCCTGCATCTGAGGTCGCGGCGTGCTTCCGCGGTTTCACGCCAGCGGGCGATGTTGGACTTGTCTTGATAAGGCACGCCCACTGCCAGGCGGTCAAGAGGCACCTTGCCGGTGTGGGTGAAGTGGAATACGTACTCGTGACAGTCATTGACATAACGCGAGCTTCGGATGGGTTTGTAGTGCCCGACGGCGATATCCCCGTCGATCTGCACTCCTGCGCCCATGTCCGACCGGTTTATGGCAATAGACTTCACCCAATGGATCACGTTCTGCAACTCGAACAGTTCACGCATTACTGACGCAACGTCGAATGGCACCCACGGGTCGGTTGGCTTCGCGCCGACGTTGAGGAAGAATGACCCGCCGGGAGCAAGCACACGCGCGACTTCAGTAGCCCACTCCCTGGTCCACGCGAGGTACTCGCCGCGCGGCATCATGTCGTTGTAGCTGCGGTAGTCGATGCCAAGATTATACGGGGGAGAAGTCACTACCACGTCGATTGAGGCCGACGCGATGTGCGAGCGCATACCTGCGACGCAGTCTTCCATGTACATGCTGGCAGTTGGGCCGCAGGGCGCTGCCATGTGAACTGCTCTCACTTGATCCAAAGACGATATCACCTCTGACACTGCGGGGAGGATAACCTTGCCTGAACTTGAAGACTGGCGTACAAGGACTGCGCTGATAATCGGGGCGGCTGGCATCGCGGCACTTGAGCGCGCGAGGGTAGTAGTCATCGGACTGGGTGGCGTCGGCTCGTGGTGCGCAGAAGCGCTTGCCCGAGCGGGAGTGGGCGCCCTCGACCTCGTCGACGCGGACGTAGTAGCCCCGTCGAACATCAACAGGCAACTCGTGGCCGACACAACCACCATCGGGCAGCCGAAGGCCGAAGTAGCGACTCGGCGCATCCTCGCCATCAATCCTGCGTGTCGGGTTGTCCCGCATGTGACGTGGGTGGATAGCGAGAGCTTACCGCGTCTGCTGATGCCTGCTCCCGACTACGTCGCTGACGCCATCGACTCCATCGGATCCAAGCTTGATCTGATCGCCGGCGCAGTGGGCGCCGGCATACCGATAGTGTCGAGCATGGGCGCAGGCAACAAGCTAGACCCCACCAGATTCAGAGTGGCCGACATCTCAGCCACTCACACCTGCCCCATGGCACGCGCGGTCAGAACCGGGCTGCGCCACCGCGGGATCGCCCGGGGGGTTACAGTCGTGTTCTCCGACGAACCACCGGCTTCATCCGCGAGCCGACCACCGGGATCGTTCGCGCCGGTGCCTGCTGCGGCAGGACTGGCCATGGCGTCCGTGATCCTGCGCAACCTTATCCGTGTCGCAGGTGTTGATACGCAGCCTACTCCTCGATGAGCTGCCACTCAGCCTGCTGGACTGTGCCGCTGATGGGGTCAACGACCTTCTCGTCTAGCCAATAGACGAGCATGCCATCGGCAACTCGGTATATCCAAACGCGCTTATACTTTGCCGCCCACTCGAATATCGCCACGACCTGACTGCCATAGGTTGCGGCTCCGACGTAGCCCACCTCAACCGTACTGCCTGTTATCGGGTCGTAGTGGTCGAGTTTGTCGCCGGTCTTCAGTTTCAGCAGCCCGGTCCGGGGAACCCAAAAGCCGCCTGCCAGGCTCCCAGTTCCTGAGTGGACTTCCATAGAGGAGTCTTCAGGCTCTCCGCTGAATACTCTCTTGATCCGCGCTCGCGACCAGCTCCTGCTGGCGCTAAGTATCTCTACATTCAGCACCGCCGGGATGGGGAGGCCCGGCCCTCCAGCCGGCGACCATGTGCGGATAGATCCCTGATAACTGAAGGCTGCCTTCGGCACGACCCAGTCAGGGGCTACGCCCGCTGTCCACGGCAGCTCAAGATATCTCATTGAACCGTACTCCGCCACCGCCACATAGGCATAGGCGGCGTCCTTCAGCGGGCGCCATTCGGCCTGATAGAGCACGAGGCCTGATGTGCTGTCAAACAGCCAGGTGAACCAGCTGTTCGACGCGGCCGGCGCATAGTCAACCCTTATGGCCGAGTGTCTGCCGCTGCCCGACGTATACGCCGTGGTCGATATTGTCACTCCCGCGGGAGGGTTCGCCTCTAGCGCATGCAATGCGTCGACATTCACCCAGAAGTCGCATATCCCCGGGTAACCCTCGGCAGACGCGTCCTTCCACGGCACGGGCGGATCGCCGACGAACATTGTGGAGCTTGTTGCAGCATAACGCGAAGACAAGGTTACCACATCAGCCCTGACCACCGCAGGAGAGCTAGGGCTGAGCTGGGCCGCTGAAGGCAGCGGCGGAAGAGTGTTCTGGGAGACTGTGAACGGGTTGGAGACGGTGTTCGCGCCTACACCGTAGTAGGCCCTAAGTCCCTCACGCACCCATGACGGCGCCTTCAAGTTGCGGGCGTCAGGCATCAGTGAGAGGAGCCAGTTCGTGCCCACGATCTGTGATGTTGTATCCTGACCGGCCCTCGACAGCAGCTGACCGGCTTCGCCAGAGGCACCGGCGGGCAATATGCAGAGCACGAGTAGTGCCGCGACAAAGGCCACAATCGTTGGCTTCAAGTGAAGAATCCCTCCGATACACGATCACCGTATGTTCATCGCGAATCCTATCTCACTTATTCATCAGCATTGCCCTGTTCTCCTCCCATTATTGCTTATCAGGGGTGAAGACGGAACAACCGGGTTCCTAGACCAGTCTCAATTTGATAGAGGTGATTTGTGATGAGATTGCGTAGCACAGCCAGGCTCTTAGTTCTGATGTTGGCGGTGGCACTTGCTACCGCTGGGTGCGGGCCAACGAATGTCGGGAGCATAGCAGGGTATGTTATCGAGTTCTCTGGCACACGAGAGGTCGAGGCCAGCTACATCAAGTTGCTATCGGTACTGCCAACCCCGTCAAGCGGTACCGTAGGAGTAGCTGGGGCTACGATCGCGTACGAGGGCGCAACTGATTCTGGGTTTGTGACGAGCGGAAGCGGCGGCTACTTCGAGATCAAGAACCTACGTCCTGGCACGTATACGCTCAGCGTGTCGCACTACGATTACGGTGGCAGCTACACCATCACGGGCACAGTGCACCGCGGTCAGACCTGGTATGTCGGCAACTTGAGCGTGGACAACGTCAGATTGCTCAGTATTGGGATCAGCAACTACCAGCATCCATCCGTGCCGGACTTGGCGGGTCCGGTCAACGACGCTGAGATGCTCTATGAGGCGCTGGACAGCGGGAACACCCGGATTGCGAATGCGTGGCTGCTGACGGACGCCCAGGCCACGAAACAAGGAATACAAGAGGCCATCTGGGCGGTCACCGAAGGCATGACCTCTGGCGACACCTTCGTGATGACCTTCGCGGGGCACGGGACTAGAGATGAGGTGGGCAACAAAGAGTACATCATCCCGTATGACTACAGCGGCAACCTCACTACCGCGATCAGCGACACCGAACTTGATGGATGGCTTGATTCAGGCTTCTCTCAGGGCAAGGGAGTCTTCATCTTCGATTCATGCAATTCAGGCGGAATGGCTTCGGCGGCCAGCTTCCTGCCCAGAGGAATGGTACTCTCAACAACCTTTGAAACCATGGCGCGGAGCATCGCGGGTAACAACAGAGTAGTGATGACTGCTGCTACGAAGTACGAAGAATCCTGGGAGAGCGAGCTTCCGATGTCACCCACCACATACGAGCACCACGGTCACTTCGCATACAGCTTCGCGAGGGGCATGTGGGAAGCGTACAACCTGCCGGATACCACGACCTATCCTGCCGACAGCAATCCGCGTGACGGGCAAGTTTCGTGTCAGGAGGCGTTCGACTACGCCAACTACTTCATCGACTACCAGGTCGACCAATGCACATGGCCCGTTCAGACCCCGCAGATCTTCGACCCAGGCAACATCGCAGACGAAACATACATCTTCATGTACTAGTGACCGCCTGAGCGTCGGCTACCACGGCGGGCAATCGCACCAGCAAACGCGGCCGCGCTTCCGGGTCATCCCTGGGCGCGGCCTCTTTTCTCGCCCTCTCGTATGTGGCTCGTCAGTTCCTCGAGGAGCCCGACGAGGATCCACCGCTGCTGCGCCTCGTGTTCACGAGGTAGTAGTAGTAGGTTACCATCGCCATCAACGCCGACACCACGGGAGGAAGGCATTCGGCTACTGATACGTCAACTGACATGCCAATGATGTCGCCTCCCAATCGACCCTTGAGGCGACTTCCCACCACGACTAGGTCGGCATCGAACCCGAACACGTCTCCGCCGCACCTGCCATTGATACGCTCGTTCCCTGACACACGGATGTCGTTTCCGTCTACGGCACCGCCGATTCTGCCCTCAATGAGGGAATTGTCCGACAACTGAGCGACAAGGGTGCGGCCAAGGATAATGCCGCCGAACCTGCCTGTGATCATCCCTGCGGGGTCGATAGACAAGCTCACATCGGCCCCCTGGAGCCATCCCCCGATCCTTCCCGAAATGCTGTCGCTAGTCGCAGTGCAATCCAAGGAGTATCCGCCAATAACGCCGCCGACCCTGCCTTCTATCCTGCAGGACATCACCTGGGCCTCCTCACTACTCGCATCGCAATGCAGTCACCGGATCCATGCTCGATGCCCTGGTCGCGGGGTACACTCCGAACGCCAGCCCGATCAGCGTAGAGAAACCCATAGCCGTCACGACTGACAGCCAGTTGAAGGCTGGGGGCCAGTTCAGTGCCTTCGACACTGCCATGGAGCCTGCGTAGCCCAGCGCCATCCCTGCCATACCGCCCAGGCTGCTCAGCACTACTGACTCGACGAGGAACTGTGCCCTAATGTCATCGTTGCGCGCGCCGAGGGACTTGCGCACCCCGATCTCGCGTGTGCGTTCGGCCACAGCCGTCAGGAGAGTGTTCATGATGCCAAGACCGCTTACAACGAGGCTTATTCCTGCGATGACCGTAAGCATCGACGTTACTATGATAGTCACTTTCTTCATCGCATCCAGCAAGGCCTGCTGGGATGACACTTCAAACGCATCCGGATCGACTGACTTCAATGAGAGGAAGCGCCTCAGCTGTGCAACGGCTGCGTCGGTGTCACTGGCCGACCGAGTCTGGCCGAGATACATGCTGACGTTGCGTGCGGGCAACAGCCTGTACACCATGGTAGTCACGGGGATGAAGGCCTGCCGGCCGGCCCCTGACGCCGGCTCGTCCTCCTCGGCTTCCGTGACGCCCACAACGACGAAGGGCCTTCGCCGTTCTCCAGCGGTGACCCACACTTGCTTGCCGACGGGGTCGATTCCGCGGAAGAGCTCCGAGGCAATACTGCTGCTCAATACGATCACCTGCGAGTGGACTGACAGGTCGGCAATGACGAGCCACCTGCCGAACGCCGTATCCGTCGGTATGATCTTGGAGTACGATGGCTCCACGCCCATGAGTGTCGCTCTGGCAGTATCGCCGCCCACCGCAAGAGTCGCTTCTACCTGCGCTACAGCTGACACAGACGAGAGTGCGGGTACTGCCTCGAGCATCTCGCGGCCTAGACCCACGTTCATCATCTGAAGGAGGCGGCTCTGACTCGCGCTGTCGCGGAAGTTCGGGAGCACGGAGACTATGTTGGTTCCAAGGTCGCTGATGTTCCGGGCTATCTCCGCCTGAGCACTCATGCCGACTGAGATCACGCTGATCACCGCGCCAACACCTACCATGACGCCCAGCACCGACAGGAAGGTTCTGAGGTTGTTGCTTCGGAGACTGCGGAGCGCGAGAGACACAGTCTCAATGATGTTCATCGGCTGCGGCCTCCACACTGTCTATTAGCCCATCCTTCAGGTTGATGATTCGCCTCGCGCGTCGGCCGACCTCAGAGTCGTGGGTTACGACAATCACCGTGACGCCTTCGCTGTTCAGCGAGTCTAGGATGTCGAGGATCTCACGCCCGGTTCTCGAATCCAGGTTGCCTGTGGGTTCATCAGCCAGAACCAGTGAGGGCGAGTTGACGAGGGCTCTGGCTATCGCAGCTCGCTGCCTCTGCCCGCCCGACACTTCGCTCGGGCGGTGGTGCGCCCTGTCGAGGATGCCCATGCGACGAAGCGCATCCGCTGACATGCGATGCCTCTGTCGAGCGCCAAGCCCGGCGTACATCAGTGGCACCTCAACATTGGCCTGCAGAGTCTCGCGAGGGAGCAAGTTGAACTGCTGAAACACGAAGCCGATCTCCCGGTTTCTGATTCGGGCGAGGGCAGCGTCGTTCATCCTAGACACGTCTCTGCCGTTCAGCAGGTAGCTGCCTGACGTAGGGCGGTCGAGACACCCCATGATGTGCATGAGGGTGGACTTGCCGGATCCCGACGGCCCCATGATGGCCAGATAATCGCCGCGCGTCACATGTAAGTCGATTCCTCCGAGGGCGCGTACGTGTATGTCGCCTGCGTCATAGTCCTTCACGATGCGCTCAAGCTTCAGCATGTCGTCAACCCTCTTGCCGAGTTATCCTGAAGGTAAGCCCGTTGCGTGTACCGATGATCTGCCGTGCGAGGGTCTGCACCGCAACGGCATCGCCCACTATCACGTCACCCTCCGAAAGGCCCGACAGTGCCTGCGTGAACTCGCCATCTGACATGCCGATTTCGAGGTCGGCCATGCGTATGCCGTCGCTACCTACCACTATGGCAGTGGGCCTGCCATTCCAGTCGATCCAGGATCTGACCGGTATGCACAGTTCGCCGCCATGCTCCTTTACGGTTATCCGTGCGTGGGCGGTGAGGCCTGTCAGCAAGTGCTCGTTGCCGGCGTCCAGCCGAATCCTGGCCGGCAGCGTGACCACGCCGCCTCTTAACGATGCCATCAGGCCAACTGAAGCCACGGTTCCGGGCAGTTCCAGACCGTCGAGGGCGTCGAGCGTCACGACAGTCGGCATGCCAACCGCAACTCGCGCGATGTCGATCTCGTCTAGCTCTATGTCAACACTGAATGAGGAATCGTCTATGAGAGTCATGATGGGTTGCCCGGCAACTACGTGAGAGCCTTCCTGTGATGCGATGGAGGCTACTACCCCTTTGAAGGGAGCAGTGACCTTCGTGGGCGAGGCCGGTTGCACTTGCGAAGGGTCGTACAGTGAGGGCTGAAACTCGTAGAGCAGCCCGCCCGATGCCACGCGCGCACCCTCCCTGACGCGGATTGCCGTGACCTTGCCGGGTGAGTCAGCCTGGATTACTCGCAGGTTCGCCGGCGACAGCGTGCCCGTGGCCTCGACGTGTTCCCTGACGATTCCGCGCATCACGGAGTATGTGGGTTCCTGTGCTGCTGCCTCAGCGAGCGCGGTCAGCACGGGGTCAGGCTCGGCCGGCCTGACGTATCTTCCGAGCAGCAGGGCGATGATGATGACAAGTGACGCCCAGAGCCAGCCGCGCCGCGGTGTGTTCTTCTCTCGTGACAAGGAACGCACCTCCAAGAGCTTTGGTCCATTATATCTCGGGCTGGGAGGGCATGGAAATCGCCCGATTGGACTAGCCTTCGAGGGGATATTCGTAGTATCATGGTCTGGCAAAGGTGAATAGTGTGGCCTTCGGGGCAGGGTGTGATTCCTGACCGGTGGTGATGTATCTGTCAAGGCGATGCATGAGAGATACTAGTCCACGAGCTGGTAACGGCTGAACTGGTGTGATTCCAGTACCGACGGTATAGTCCGGATGGAAGAAGGTGCTGCGGCGTGTTGCGCTGCATTGCAGACTCCGGCCCATGGTCACACCATGGGCCTTTTGTATGGAATTCGCAGGAGTTGCGTCAGGAGGTGTACCCAGTGAGTCGTGATGTCAGTCTCGATCCTCGTCATCTCGCCACCATGGGCGTGTTGATAGCGTTGTCTGTGGTGATGCTATTGGTCTTCAGAATACACCCGTTCCCCGCAGTGCCGTTTCTGGTGTATGAGCCTGCAGACGTTGCTCTGCTTGTGGCAGGGTTCGCGCTAGGGCCCGTTGCGGGCATTGTTGCGACGGCGGCCGTATGTGTGATCCAGGCGCCGCTTCACCCTGAGGGCGGGTGGTTTGGGGCGGTAATGCACCTCATCTCGTCAGGTGCGCTGGTAGGAGTGGCTTCGGTGATCTACGCCAGGAACAAGACGAGGCGCGGCGCCTACCTCGGCCTCGCGGCAGGCGCAGTGGCAATGGTGGTGGTCATGATAGCTGCGAACCTCGTGCTCACCCCGGTGTTCTACAACCTGCCGCTGTCAGCGGTGACGTCGGTGATGGGATGGATAATCGCCTTCAACGTGTTGAAGGCAGGGGCGAATGCGATCATCACAGCCCTGATCTACAAACCCGTAAGCAGATTCATCCGCGGAACGAGGCATTGAAGGCCGCATGGCCTATCGCGTATAGGATCCATAGGTGAGCGGGGTAGAAGATGTAGAAGAACCACTTCGCCAGTGGCGAGTTGCTGCCGCGCTGGCCGTTGTAGGCAAGTATCAGGGGAAGGGCGAACACCATCATCCATTGATAGTCCCACATCAGCCATGCGCGAATGTCCGTGCCGAAGGAACCCAGTGAAGGTAGGATCGAGATGAGAAAATAGGCAATGCTCAGGCTGGCTTTGTTGTCGTGAAGGAAGTAGAAGCAGAGCGCCAAGGCCACGCCGTAGAGGGACGCTTCGGTGAAGAGGGAGACAAAGCCCCACACGGCGGCCAGAGCACTGCCCAGGGCCTGCTTGCCGGTTCGTTCGCCCCAGTCAAGAGACCAGAGGATCATCATAGCCGTGGCGAGGGACAGGAATATGTTCGGCAGGTCCAAGTAGTATGGTAGCACGGCTGACAGAGCCCTGGATCCGGCCGCCATCACAAGGCCCCCGGCGAAGAGTCGGGCGATGAAGCGTTCGCGGCTGCGGGTGTGGATGAAGCCCTCCACGGACATGAAGAAGAAGATTGGCGCCGACAGACGACCCAGGTATCTGAACCAGAGGGGATAGCCGGGCACGTAGTGCTGAACGTGGTCCAGCAACATTAGCGCGGCAGCCAGTAGCTTGAGCTGAAACCCGGTCAAGCCCATGAGACTACCTCCTGTGGCGACATTCGTTCTGATCTCTCGCTGTGGTAGTTCGCCGCCGGAGGCACGATGCCTGCGGGAGACCGGCGGTTAGGTGGCCAAGGGCGGAGCAGCGTCGAGACTGCGTGCGGTAATGTGTGCGAACGGCTGGGCGCAACGTGAGCAACATACGACCTGCTAAACGCGTTTCGGTTGCCCCTTGCGGAGTGGATGGCAGATGGGTATAATGAACATGTAGCCGTGTAAAGCGGCGCGAGCGGATGTAGCCCAGTGGTAGGGCAACGGCTTCCCAAGCCGTGAGTCGCGGGTTCGAATCCCGTCATCCGCTCCATTGTTTCTGTATGACGCCTTCTACGTGCGGCGTTGACAACCGGGGCTCGCCTTGGTAACATAACTCTTGCACGTGGTTTGTGGGCCGGCGTAGCTCAGTCGGTAGAGCGGCGCACTCGTAATGCGCAGGTCGCGGGTTCGATTCCCTTCGCCGGCTCCATATTGTGCCCAACGACGCCCAGTCATGGGCGTTTTCTTTTTGCCTCCTTGTCAGGATACCGGCAATTCCTAGCGCTGACCCGGCACTACGGGACGAGACTCCATTGTGCATGGCCAACACAGACACCGCTCCGGCCCGCCCACTCCACGCAACCTACACATCTGTAGGCGAGCCGAATAATGTACTTCACACGCACATTGGAGGTGAGCGCCTTGAAGATAGCAGACACGCTGCGAAGGTGGCTGGGCTTGCCCTTCCCCGACGACTGCTGTGAGCCCCCCAAGCCGCCATGCCAACCGTGTCCTCCCGGACCCGCGGGACCTGCCGGACCCGCCGGTCCTGCTGGACCTGCTGGACCTGCTGGGCCTGCCGGACCTGCTGGGCCCGATGGGCCCGCTGGACCTCCCGGTCCGCCTGCCCACACATGCCCGTGCGGGAATCTGGTTGTAAACGGGGACTTCAGCGATGGCCTTACCGGCTGGGATACTACGATAAACGTGGGGCCTGAGACCGACAACGTTCACTCGATACCCGGCGCAGCACAGCTCGGCATCCCGCCCAACCAGAATGAGTCGGCCCAGCTGGCGCAGGTGATAGACGGATTCGATCCCTCGTGCTGTTATGTGATGGACTTCTTCATCGAGGGATCAGGCAATATGCCGGTTACCGCATCGGTATTGATCGGCGAGACAACCGTAGCTTCGGTAACGGTGCCCAACACTACGGAGTCGGGATACAGGTACTACCGCGTGTTCGTGCCGTGTACCGACGAAGAGGGTGATGCCCTGGTAGTGTTCAACAAGCCTGGTACCGGAGCAATCTTCATCGATGACGTGGGCCTGCACGCCATCGGCCCGTGCCCAGCAGACGACCTGGTCGAATGAGGCTGAAGTGCGGGCCTGCATCGCGGCGGGCCCGCACACTGTCGGTGCGCTCGAATGCCGGGTGTTGCCCTCATGCTATGGGTATGCTAGTATTGGAACATAGGAAAACACTTCCGGATGGTGTAGCTCATGGATCTATTCGCCATGCGGGCCAGAGCCCTGAAGGCGCTGGCCAACCCCGTGAGGCTGAGGATCGTCAACGTTCTGTGCGAGGCGCGCGCAGAGATGTCGGTGTCGGAGATTGCGGCTTCAGTCGGAGAGCTCCAGCCCACGGTCTCGAAGCATCTGTCGATCCTGCGCGATACCGGCTTCGTCCAGTCGAGGCGAGCCGGTCTTGCAGTGCTGTACTCGTCAGCCTCTCCATGCGGCGCTGAGCTGCTCAAGTGCATCGACGGCGTGTTGGCGGCCGATGTGCGCGCCCGCAGTGAGCAGGTGAACGCGGCGGTTCGGGATGCGGATGGCGATGGGGGTGAGACGCGTGCGTGAGGTAGATCTGCACGGGATGAAGACGGCGCAGGCGCTGGAGGCGTTCGCGCTTGCATACGACAACACTCTGCGCGAGTCGCCCCGCGGTGGCGCCCTCAAAGTCATCCACGGCTACGGTTCAGGTGGGGCAGGCGGCGACACCCGGAACGCCATCAGATCGTGGCTGAAGGCGTCGTCGCACTCGCTGAAGTGGATCGCGGGTGAAGAGATCGATGGAAACCCGGGATACACCGTGGTCTATCCAGAGAGGCGCTTGTCCCAGGGCGCCGCGCGCATTCATGACTCTATCGTCGAGTTCTGCTCGAGGGAGCGCACTCAGTCAGATGTGATTGGCAGGTTCGTGCGTCGCAACTCAGAGAGCGACATCGCGAACGCACTGAGGGAACTAGAGACCAGAGGCAGGTTGAGGACGTTTGTCCGAAACGGCAGGAAATACTTCATTGCTTCTTCACGCTGAATGCACATGTGAGAGGCGGGTGTGGACCAATGGCAGACAGCTACAAGATCACCGCTGTATGGAAGGCTGACGGCACCTACGAGTATGTGGATGACGCTGGTGCGCCACGTGATCTGACGATGAAGCCTCCTGAGCACTTCACTGCGGCTCTGGTGGGTTGTGCCGGCTTGACGATGCACGGCATTCTCGAGAAGATGAAGGTCGCTCATCAGGGCATCACCATTACGGGTTTCGCCGTGAAGGCGCCAGAGAAGCCGGCGTGGATAGAGTCGGTGGCGCTCGACATTCAGATTCGTTCGTCTGAGATCGATGATGAGAAGCTGGTCAAGGTGATGGAGCTTACGGAGAAGTACTGTCTCATAGCGCAGACGATCAAGAAGATCCCCAGCGTTAGCTGGACTCAATCTGTGATCCAGTAGGAGGCGAGCGGCATGGATCAGCACGCCGTGTCGAACAGGCTCAAGAGGATAGAGGGTCAAATCAGGGGTATCCAGCGCATGCTAGATGAGGGCAAGAGTTGTTCCGACGTGCTCGACCAGATCTCGGCGGCGAGGACGGCACTCCACAACACCGGCGTGTTGATTCTCGCGGGGCACGCCAGCGATTGCCTGCTGCGTGGCGAAGACCGCATCGAAGAGCTCATCCGCCTCATGAAGAAGCTGGCCAGGAGCTAGGAGCTAGGCGCCGGGCGCTGGCCCCGGGTGGCCGCATGCGCCGGCCGGCAACGCACATGCGCACATGCCCGAGCACGCGCATTCATGCGCAGACACACCCAAACACACCCAGACGTACAGAGATACACACAGCGCGGCGCCTGCGAACCATCATCTGGTGCGCAGGCGCCGCGCCCTCATCATCGGTGCTCGTCGTGCTCGTCGTGTGCGTCGTGTGCTCAGGTGTATTAGTCAGCGGTCCCCGTGGAGACGGGGTACTCGCCGAGTGTCACGGGCACATACAGCTTCTGCTCGCCTCTCGCCACAAACAGCGTGACCTTGTCGCCTATCTTCATCTTCGACACTTCTTCGGCGAGGGACACGTCGGCCGAAAGCTTCTTGCCGTTGATCTCCTTTATCACATCGCCGCGTTTCAGTCCTGCCTTCTGCGCCGGGCTGTTGGAGAGCACGTCAGTGACTATGACACCCTCGGCGTCGGCGAGCTTAAGCGACGATGCGAGCTCTTCGTTGAGTTCCTGATACCATATGCCCAGCCAGGGCTTGTTGATCTTACCGTAGGTGATCAGGTCTTGCAGAGTTGTCTTGACCGAATCGATGGCTATCGCGAACCCCATGCCCTGGGCGTAAGGGATGATCGCGGTGTTTATGCCCACCACATTTCCTGCAAGATCAAGTAGGGGGCCTCCGCTGTTGCCGCTGTTGATGGCAGCATCGGTCTGAATCAAGTCACCCGTGGCCAGTGTGGTGCCGTTGCCACTTCTGAGCGAGCGCCCTGTTGCACTCACGATGCCCGCGGTCACAGTGTGATCAAAGCCATAGGGGTTTCCGATGGCGATTACCCACTGCCCTGCCTTCAGGCCCGACGAGTTGCCGAGCTTCGCGAAGGGCAGGCCGGTGGCGTCGATCTTAAGCACTGCCACGTCAGACTGTTCATCGCCGCCGACGACTGTTGCGTTGAACTCGCGCCCGTCTGTCAGCGTCACCTTGATGGTCTTTGCACCCTTGATGACGTGGTAGTTGGTGACGACGTATCCGTCGGCGCTGACTATGAAGCCTGACCCTGTTCCAGGCACGATTCTTGTGCCGCCCTCAAAACCCTTTCCGAACATGAAGCCAAAGAGTCCGTCAAGCCCGTCGCCGGAGAAGGGGCTAACGACCTTCTCAACGGTCTCAGTATCGATTCTCACCACCGTCGGTGCTACGCGTTCAACGACACTTGCGATATCAGGCAACGATCCGACTGACGTCGCCGCTGCCGAAGCGACCTTTGTTGCTCCTGCATCGGAAGAGGCTCCAACCGAATTGGGCGCCGACAGATCTGATGCGACCGTCGACGCTGACGCCAGCGCCAAGGGCGTGCCCAGTGCGCCAGTGTTCTTCGGGAACACGTAGCTCATCACGACAACTGACGTTACCACGCTACTGATTAGGGCTACTGCGATTAGGGGGAGATACTTCCTCAATACAGATCTAGTCACGTACGCTTCCTCCAATCCGTGTGAAATAGTCTTCTGGGTCCAACTGCAGCTGGACTAAGTGATTGTCACCAAACGCCCCGAGAATCAGACTATCCGAGCCTCCGCCCAAGCTGGCTGCAGTGAGAGACACCGCCCTGGCCGCTGGGGCAGGTACTATGCTCTGAAGCGTGAGCCGGGGGGTCTCATCTGCCTGCACTGTTGCGACGCCGACACCGGAGTTGGAACCGGCGCCGGTGCCGGCAAGCCTGGCGCCCATGGGCCCGATCAAGTCGATCCCGAAGGCGAGCTGCACCACTGGAACTGCTATCAAGGCGCCCACAACGGCTGCAGGCGCGACGATCTTCACGAACGACGCAGCTGATCTGAGGAGGCTGAACCTTTCGCCACCGTATCTAGCCGGCGCCGCCTTAAGTGGGGCCGCGCTGATGCGAGCCTCGACGCCTTCCCACAGGCACGGCGGGCATTCCACCGGGGTCATCGATGCCAGAGCGCTCTTCACGGCAGCAGTAGACTGGTATACCGCGTAGCACTCAGAACACGATGCCAGATGCCTGCGGACTCTGGACCTGTCGTCTTCCGACAGCTCCCGGTCAATGTACGCTGAGATCAGACGCTGAACCATGCTGCACATCATCTGTCGATCACCTCTTGGCCTCGCTCGGTGAGATAGGGAGCGAGCTTGTCACGCAGTGCCCGTCTACCCCTGTGTATTCTGCTCCTCACTGTTCCGATGGAGGTGTTCATGATCTGTGCGATCTCCTCATAAGAGAATCCCTCGATATCGCATAGGATAACGGCCATCCTGAAATCAGGCGGAAGCGACTCAAGCGCCTGCTGCAGCCTGCCGTCGAGGTGAGTCCTGTCGAACACCTCTTCGGGGCTGGTCGACGAATCAGGCAACTCTCGCTCGATGGTGCCGCCGTCATGGGTGCCTATGGGCTGATCAAGTGACTCAGTGTATGGTGTGCGTTTCCTGCGCCTGACTTCGTCGATGTAGAGGTTCGTGACTATCCGGTAGAGCCACTTGTCGAACGAAGTGCCGCGACGGTAGGAGTCGAACGCCCTGTATGCCCTGACGAAGGCTTCCTGAGTCAGGTCTTGAGCCTCATAAGGATTGCCTGTCATCCTCAGCGCGATGCTGTATACTGAATTTTGGTAGCGACGGACCAGCGACTCGAACTCTGCGTCTTTGGATAGGGCTTGTGCGGAGCTTACGAGTGTCTGCTGGCTAACCAATTGCATCACCTGCTGTCGTTGCATCTGTATATCGTAAACGGTTGTGGGGCGCGGCGAGTTCCCGGGCGGCCCCCGAGGCGACACCGAGGTGGCCCCCGCGGGAGCTGCGCCCCCTTCCTACAGAATTATAACGTGCTCAGCTCGTGAGCACGAGGTCACATCCTGCCCTGTATGGAACGGGCTGGAAGAGGTGCACTGCATGTTCAGCGTGAAGCCTCCGGCCGCCGTGGTAGACATCATGACCATGCTGCGCCGCGCGGGCCACACCTGCTATGTGGCTGGCGGCGCCGTGCGTGACATCGTCATGGGCCGCACGCCCGCCGACTGGGACATTGCCTGCTCTGCCACGCCAGAGCAGATACGGGCACTGTTTGCGCGCACAATCCCCACCGGTGTGGCGCACGGTACCGTGACCGTGCTGCACAGAGGCGCGTCAGTCGAGGTGACAACATACCGCCACGACGGCCCGTACTCCGACGGCCGCCATCCCGACTACATCCAGTTCGTCGCCGACGTGTGTCAAGACCTGGCCAGGCGCGACTTCACCATGAACGCCATGGCCTACGACCCCATCGGAGGCAGGCTCGTAGACCCGTTCCACGGTAAAGAGCACATCGAGCGCCGCCTGATCATGTGCGTGGGCGACCCAATGGTTAGATTCTCCGAAGACAAGCTGCGAATGGTCAGGGCAGCCCGGTTCGCCGCTGTGCTGGACTTCGACATACACGACTCCATCATCGCCGCCTGCACTACGCTTGCAGCCGGCGTATCCCAGGTGTCGGCCGAGCGAGTCATCGCCGAGCTCAAGCGGTTGCTGGGAGGAGTGGCGCCGTCGCGCGGGTTGAGGTTGCTCGATGACACCGGCCTCATGGGCTACATCTTCCCTGAGCTCGTCACATCTGTAGACGCCCAGCGCCGCTCTCAGCTCTACTCTGCATGCGACGATCTGCCTATGTGGGCGTGGGAGCGCGCGGCGATGGTGCTCAGCCCCCTCGGGCCGGTTGCGGCGGAGCAGTCCCTGATGAGACTGCGTTCCTCTAGGAACCAGGCCACTACAGTGGCCGGGATCATCCGCGGCGCTGAGCGGCTCGCCGATATCTGCCTGCCGCAGGGGCGCATGCCCGACGCAGCCGAACTGCGGGCCATCGCCCGCGCGACCGGGCCCGATTCGCTGCTCGCCGCGGTGCGGGTTCACCTGGCGACGAGGCAGGCGCTGGCGGCGACGCCGGTCGGCACGGCAGCGGCCTCAGGCGGCGACATGCCTGCCCAGGCGCCCGAAGCCGACCTGGGCGGACATCCCCTTGTGCTCCTCGCGGCCAGCGTGCTGGCGTCGAATCCGCCGCTGCGAGTGGGCGAGCTTGCCATCAACGGCAGAGACGTCATAGCCGTTACCGGTATCGAGCGAGGCCCCGCGGTGCGGACCATTCTCGAGCGCCTGCTTGACGAGGTTATCCGCGATCCTTCGGCGAATACCCGCGACAGACTGCTTGAGCTGGCCGAACGATTCGCACGGGGCGGAGCCGACACGACTGGGTAGTGCTGGGCTGAGCAGGATACAGCTCTCCCTCGAAGAAGTAATATGCAGATCCCAGGTGGGACCGCATATGACGGCGAAAGGCAGCAGCACTTGGCTGCGCCGATGTATCGAGGAGGGGCTGACTATAGTGCCCCTCTTCGCCGTTTTTCGGAGCAAGCGGAGGGCAGTGCGGTGTGGTGACGGTCTTGTCGCCTTTGGGAGACTGACTATAGCTGATTCCTCAGAATAGGTCGCCCGATATCTGCGAGACCGGGATAAAGGCAGCCGCTATCCTGCTAAATCGAGGCAAAGGCCTTCGGGTGCCCGCTGGGCTGCTGCCCCGCTGCGAGGCGGCAGGGCGGCGGATCGCAAACCACCTGCTCGTGGCGTTGACCAGTGTTCGTCGGTTTCGCGTGGCCGGGGTGGGTTCTGCGAATACGTCGATTCAGACAGATAGCGCGGACGTTTACGTCGATTTCGACAGGAAAGGGCATTCGTTTCTATGAGGATCGAGGTAAAGGCACTCGGGCGGCCGCCGGGCAGCGGCCTCGCCGCGACCCGGCAGGGCGGCGGATCACAAACCGCCTGCTCCTGGAGTTGACAAATGTGCATCGGTTTGCCATGGCCAGGGTGGGTTTTCCCAATACGTCGATTCAGACA
>DBQN01000042.1:0-470 GCA_002305255.1 Firmicutes bacterium UBA1393
TGCAGGAATGTGAGGATTTGACACCCAATCGGGCGTACGCTATGCTGTTTGATAGTGCACCAGGTGCTTCGGGAAACCAGCCTCTCGTCCCCCAGAGCCTTAGGGGCGGAGGCTTTTTTCATGGAGGGAGTGCCCGGCATGAGCGTCATTCATAAGCTGTATGCCCGCGCTCTGCCGAGGGCGCTGCGCTCCTATCATCGGTATATCATCTTCGTTGCGATCCTCTTCATCACGTGCATGGTGGTTGGGTTCAAGGGTTACCGGCCTTCGCCCGACGGATCGCTGCCGTGGGCCTTGCGCGGACTTGCGGAATTATCCGACAAGCTAGCCAGCGGTCCGCTGTGGAAGCGTCTGCTCACCTTGTTGTGGAACAATATGAGGGTAACCCTGGTGTCACTCGCCCTGGGATGGCTTCTCGGAATAGTGCCGATCATCAGCACTTGTTTGAACGGCGTGGTCATCGGAATGGC
>DBQN01000042.1:515-4593 GCA_002305255.1 Firmicutes bacterium UBA1393
GGGGCAGGCCATTGGAGTGCGGATAGGGTTTCTCACGCCCCTTGCGTGGCGAGGAAAGGCCACCAGCAAGGACCTGGGCCGCATGGCAGCCGAAAGCCTGACCCTACTAGCTGCGGCGATCGTGCCTCTGCTCGCTCTGGCCGCGTTACTGGAGCTGACCCTGACGCCAGCGGTGATACGGTGGANNGTCGCCCAGCTGGCCGCCGTTCATGCCCTAATCTGTGTCTTACGGGGAGGCAAGGCGCTTGAACTTTCAAGATCTAGTATTAACCCTCGAACGCTACTGGGCCGAACAAGGCGTCACCATTCAGCAGCCATACGTCATTGAGGTTGGAGCGGGCACCATGAGTCCCCACACCTTCCTTCGGGTGCTCGGGCCCAAGCCATGGAACGTGGCGTATGTGCAGCCTTCAAGGCGCCCGGCTGACGGCAGGTACGGCGACAATCCGAACCGGTTGTTTCAGCACCACCAGTACCAGGTGATCCTCAAGCCCAGTCCCGACAATGTTCAGGAGCTCTACCTGGGGAGCCTTGCACGAATAGGGTTTGACCCGGCGGAGCATGACATCAGGTTTGTGGAGGACAACTGGGAGGCTCCCACCTTAGGCGCGTGGGGAACGGGCTGGGAGGTGTGGCTTGACGGAATGGAGATTACGCAGTTCACCTACTTCCAGCAGGTCGGCGGTCTCGATGTCAAGCCCGTCAGCGCTGAGATAACCTACGGTCTCGAACGAATAGCCATGTATCTTCAGGGTGTAAACAACGTGTTCGACGTCAAGTGGGTGGGCGACCTGACCTACGGCGACGTGTTCCACCAGGCTGAATACGAGTTCTCCAAGTACGCTTTCGAGGTGGCCGATGTGGCCGCGCTCAAGGCTTCCTTTGAGAGCAACGAGGGCGAGGCCACGCGCGTTCTTGACGCCGGCCTGATCCTGCCTGCGTATGACTACGTGCTCAAGTGTTCTCACGCTTTCAACCTGCTCGATGCCAGGGGTGCCTTCGGCGCCGCACAGCGCGCTGAGTACATGGGCAGGGTGCGCGCCATGGCGCGGAAGGTCGCCATCGCCTGGGTCAAGAGGGGCAGAGAGGAGGCCGAGTCAGTTGCAGAAAGGGCTTGAGCGGCAACACTGCGCTGAATGCGAAAGCACGTGTGCGCACGACCGCGCATGGGACGCGGTACTGGAGATAGGCACTGAGGAGATGCCGGCACGGTTTGCGGCGCAGATCATCGACCAGACAACGCGTGGAGCAGCTAAACTGCTAGCTGATGCCCGCGTGGCGGTAGAAGGCGTGGAATGTTTCACGACTCCGCGACGCATCATCCTGGGGTTGAAGGGCCTCGCCCCGCGCCAGGCCGAGCTTGAAGTCGAGTTGAGGGGGCCCGCTGCCCGGATAGCCTTCGATGCCGAGGGCAAGCCAACCAAGGCGTTGGAGGGCTTCGCCAGGTCAGCCGGGGTAAGCCTGGAGGCGATCGAACGCCGGTCTACCGAGTCGGGTGAGTATGTTTTCGCAAAGAAGACTGATGAGGGTAAGCCCACCATACAGGTGTTGGCGTCGGTGTTCCCCGCACTGATAGACTCCTTCACGTTTCCGAAGGCCATGAGGTGGGGTGACCACGACTACCGGTTCGCCCGTCCCATCCGCTGGATACTGGCGCTTTTCGGCGATGACGTGGTTGATTTCGCGTATCACGACATCGTTAGCGGCAGAGTCACCTACGGCCACAGAACGCTGGCGCCGGGCGCTATCGAGGTTCCATCGGCACAGGATCTTGCACGGGCTCTGGAAGCGTCGGGCGTCATGTACGACCAGGCCAAGAGGGCCGAGCTCATTGCTTCCGGCGCGCGCGAGCTGGCTGCCGGCATCGGCGGAGTGCCGGTGATCGATGCTGAACTCCTCGATGAGGTAGTCAACCTTGTGGAGTGGCCGAAGCCCTTCGTTGGTTCGTTCGACGCCGGCTATCTGGAGCTGCCCGAACCGTGCGTGACCACGCCGATGGTTGATCACCAGCGGTATTTCCCTGTGCGTGACGGTGACGGCCGTCTCATGGCGGCCTTCATTGGAGTGCGCAACGGCGGCGACAGGAACATCGATGCTGTGCGCGCAGGCAACGAGAGAGTGTTGGCCGCGAGGCTTGCGGACGCGAAGTTCTTCTTTGAGGAAGACATGTCTTCACGGCTGGTTGATCGCGTGGAGCAGCTCAAAGGCGTCGTCTTCCAGGAGAGACTGGGCTCCATGCACGCCAAGGCGGTGCGCACCGGGAAGCTTGCGGGCAAGCTTCTTGCCGGAAGGCCCGTGGCGGCAATGACAGAGCCTGCGGCGCTCCTGGCCAAGGCCGACTTGCTCACGTCGATGGTGCGCGAGTTCACCGAACTGCAGGGGGTCATGGGCCGTGAATATGCCCTCAGGCAGGGAGTTGAGCCGGCTCTGGCCGAGGCCATCTACGAGCACTACCTGCCGCGCTTCACCGGCGACGCCTTGCCTGCATCGCAGCTCGGCGCGGCGCTGTCGGTTGCCGACAAAGTAGACACGATTGTGGGTTACTTCAGCATCGGGCTGATACCATCCGGCTCCGCCGACCCGTATGCCCTCCGCAGGCAGGCCGCCGGCGTGTTGGCGGTATACGTCGACGCCAAGTACGTGTATGGCCTCGACTCGCTGGTGGAGGATGCCGCAAGGCTCTACGTTGACGCGGGCATAGTTGATGAGGCCTCCGTCGACGGAGTAGTACGGCAGGTGATGGAGTTCATTGCCACTCGCCTGAATGTGGCCATGGTGGAGGCAGGGGTGAGGTACGATATCGCCGACGCGGCGATTGCTGCCGGCATAGGGATGCCCGCGTGCACCTGGGAGAGGGCGTGGGCGGTGACCTCGGTGGCCNNGCGAGGCGTGGTTCGAGGCACTCGCGACGGCCGCTTCGCGGGTGAGGAACATCTCGACCCATGCTGAGGTCGCACAGTTCACGCCGGGGCTGTTCGTGGAGACTGCAGAGTCCGAGCTGCACAAGGCCATGATGGACCTGGAAAGCGAAGTACGCCCGTCGGTGGAAAGCCGGGCGTCGGGCTTCATCGACCGGAACGCCTATGCGAGCGCCCTGGGGCGCACGAGTGAGATCGTGTCAACCATCAACCATTACTTCGATTCGGTCATGGTGATGGCCGATGACAGCGAGGTGAGGGCAAATCGCCTCGGAATGCTCCGGGTGCTGCACAAGACATTGTCGCTGGTAGTGGACTTGAGCAAGATCGTGTTCGCGCAGCAGAGGGAACAGCTTGAAGCTGCCCCGATGTAACGATAGAATGTTATCCGGCAAGAGTGTCAGGAGTCGAGTAGAATAGGAGGATATGTATGGCAGATAAGCAAATCCCGAAGTACGTGTATTACTTCGGCGGCAAGAAAGCCGAGGGCAATGCCGAGATGCGAAACCTTCTCGGCGGCAAGGGAGCCAACCTTGCAGACATGGTTAACCTGGGCATCCCGGTACCGCCGGGCTTCACGATCACCACCGAGGCGTGCGTTGCCTACTACGACTACAACGGCCAGTGGCCTGAGGGCCTGGCGGAGCAGGTCAGCGCGAACCTCGACAGGCTTGAGAAGGACATGGGCCTCAAGCTCGGTGATCCCGACAAGCCGCTCCTGGTGTCGGTTCGCAGCGGAGCCAGGGTGTCGATGCCCGGCATGATGGACACAGTGCTCAACCTGGGTCTGAACGACGCCGTCGCCGAGGGAATGATAAGGAAGACCAGCAATCCGAGATTCGTTTGGGATAGCTTCCGCCGTTTCGTACATATGTACTCCGACGTGGTGCTCGGCGCGCCCCACGAGCAGTTCGAAGCCGCCATCGCTGCCATGAAGGAAAAGCGAGGCGTGAAGCTCGACTCCGAGCTTGGCGCCGAAGACCTCAAAGAGCTTGCGCATCAGTACATGAAGATAGCCCATGACACCACCGGGCAGAAGTTCCCCGAGGATCCCCTAGAGCAGCTGAAGGGCGCCATCAACGCCGTGTTCGGCTCCTGGAACTCCAAGAGGGCCATTACGTACCGCAAGATCAACAACATCCCCGGCGACTGGGGCACCG
>DBQN01000033.1 GCA_002305255.1 Firmicutes bacterium UBA1393
GGAACGATGGATAGGATGCTCTCCATCATCGCGGCGGCCGAGGCGTTCTGCAGCCTCACTATGGAGGTCTCGGGACCTGCAACGGGCTCGGGAGCCTCTGCAATCGTCTCAGGCTCCGGCGCTTGGGTCGCCAGCTCGACGTCGAGTTGGGCTATGACCTCTCTGACTGCGGCGCGCTGAGCCGCTGTGCCGACGATAACGAGGCTGCCGGTGCGCTCATCCACGCTGATCTTGGAGGATGGCATCGTCACTGCCAGCGCATCCTTCACCGGTAACGGTGACGCGTACTTGAGCCGCACTACCTCGGCGGCTTCAAGCTCAGGTGGGGTGGGATCCTCCTTTGCGACGGCGATGTCGAGCTCGCCGATGAGGCCCTGTGCCCGCTCGACGGCCTCGTCAGGTCCGATCAGTATCAGGCTGTTGGTTCGCGCATCAGCGCTGACCTTCAGCTCCGGAACGAGATAGATGAGGCTCTCCCTCACCGCAGCCGCGGACGCGTGCGCAAGCCTGACCACGGTGGTACGCGGCTCTGCGACGGCGGGCTGTGGCTCCTCAGCTGACGGGGCCGCGGGCGTCAGTGCCGCCTCGGCAGGCGCCGGAGCCGACAACTCGATGTCGAGCATCGCCACGATATCAGCTGCTATGGCGTGGTCATCCGGCAGGCCCAGCATGATCACTGAGCGCGTCCTTGTGTCGACTTCGAGGGCATTGGCCGGCACCACAAGGCTCAGGGCCTTCCTCACCGATTCGGGTTCGGCATAGGTCAGCCTGTAGGCCTTCACGCTCTTGACTGCCGGCGCAGGCGCCGGCTCTGAGCTCGGCGAAGCACCTGCCTGTGGCTGAGGGACCATCCCCTGAGGCGCAGCGGCCTCAGCCGCTTCCGCGGGTTTCGCCCGATCCATGAACGTGGCTATCTGCCTGGCGCGCTCGTGCTGTAGCGATGTGCCTATCACTATCACCGAAGCTGAGCGCGCATCGGCGATCACGTTGTCGGCGGGAATCACTGCCGAAATGGCCTGCCTAACCTCAATCGGATCGGCGTGGGAGAGCTCGATCATGTCGATATACTCTTCTACCGGCTGAGCTGCATCCGGTGACGCTGCAGGCGGCACCGCCACATCCAGCAGCGAGACTATCTCTTCAACTCTGGCCAGCTGCTCCGTGGGGCCGATGGCCACGAGGGAATTGGTGCGCTCGTCCGCACTCATCCGCACGTCGCTCACGACGGCCGAGAGCGCAGTCCGAATCTGCACAGCAGGCGCCCATGTCAGCTTGAGGACCTTCAGGGCATCTGCTTCCGCCGGTGGCTGAGCCGACACAATCGATACCGGCGCACCTGACACGACAGCAGTTGATGTAGGCGCAGGAGACGCTAGGACCGCTTCCGCAGGCTCCTCCACAGCCACATCCAGACCGGCCACTATACCCTGCGCCCTTACCCACGCATCATCGTCGGCGAGGAACACGATACTGTTGGTCCTCTCGTCTGCCTGTATCTTCGCCCTATCGAGCATGACCTTGAGCACGTCTGCCACCCTCGCGGCAGGCGCATGCTTCAGCTGTACGATTCGTACGCTCTCCACGGGCGTAGGCACTGGTTCCGGCTCTGCCGCCGGCTGACTCGCTTCGGGAGGGGCGATCGGCACGTCCAGCATGGAGAGCACCGTGCGCAGGATCTCGATCTCCTCCGCCGGCCCCTGCGCGACGAAGCTGTTCGTACGCACATCAGGCTGCAGCCTGGTGTTGGGCGCGGCCATGGCGAGGGCAGGAGCCACATCGTCGGTACGCGCGTATCTCAACGACAGCTTCTCCGTGACGGGCGCCTCGAGCCCCGACACGGCGCCCTTCGGAGTGACAATGAGACTGGGCCCGACAACCCTATACTGCACTCCTGTGGCATAGGCCACCAGCTGCAGCGCCTCATCTACCGTGACATCCTGAAGCTTGACAGTGAGCGTTCCCTTGACCGCCGGATCAAGCACGATGTTGAGCCCGCCCACTTCCCCTAGGGCGCGGAACACCTCTGCCACGTCGGCCCCCTTGAGGTTCATGTTCACCATGGCCGGGGCTGCCGCGGCCAGGGGTCCAAACGCCATGCCCACTACCAGCAGCAGCGCGATGAGGCACGCGAAACTGCTGCGGACTATAGCTCGTCTCACTCGTGATCACCCCCAAGGAGGTATTTGAACTCTCTTCCCATGAACGTCAGTCGCACTTCGCGTTCGCCTATGCTCACCACGACGCCGCCGGGGTACACCTCGTCACCCACGGCTGCCATCGTCGCACCCTGCCCCTGAACGTTGAAGATGGCCACTGCCCTGATACCGCTCTTGAGCACGCCTGTGAGCATCGCTGGGGGCGGGTCAGGCGGCGGAGGCGGCGTCAGGTCGAGGGGTTCCGGTTCAGGCTCGGGCTCCGGCGGCGGAGGAGGCGTAATCTTCACCGCGAGCGATCTGAACGGATCGGATCTGCCCAACGCGGCCGTTCCGAAATCGGGGTCGGGCCTTCCGGTATCAGCATCGTCCACCCTTACCAGCACTGCATTGAGCCTTTCCGCCACGTTGGCCGCAACGATTGGCGGGCCTGAGCCCGCGCCCAGCGGCTTGGGCGAATGCATACCGGACATGAACAACACGATGGCGATCATGAGCGCCAGCGTTGCCAAGACCGTGATGAGGATGAGCCCCTTGTCGGCGATGCCACCCTTGCCGCTACTTGGCCTTCGTCTTAGCTGCGGCAGCTTCAAAGCTCACACCCTCCTTCGGCATGGCATAGGTGCTCAGTTCAAGCGTAATGCCTATGTAGTTCGGTTCGGCTCCCGTAATAACCGTAGCAGCGCCGGCAGTGCCAGCACCCGCCTCAGAGCCATCTTCGCCAGTCGGCACATCGGCTCCCGGCAGCGCGACTCCTGACGTGAGGCTGTACGATCTGACCGTGACTATCTGGGTCAACTGCTGAAGTTCCTCAATAAACAACACTACATCGTCGAGCTTGCCGGTGATCCTAACCGAAAACGGCGTCTCGATGAATCTTCCTGTGAGAGCGGTCTTGCCGAACGACACGTTCGACACCACGACTCCGTGTCGGCGCCCGAGGGCCTGCAGATCACGAAGCACATAGCTCGTGCGACCGTCCTCTGACACGCGAGCATATGCCTCGGTCAACCGCACGAGGGTATCCTCCAGGTCTATCTGAGCTTGATTCGCTCTTCCCAGCTTCGCGAGGCTCATCTGCAGCTCCAACCGGGCCACGTCAAGTTCAGCCTGAGCCTTGTCGAGCTGTTCCTTCTGGGGGGTGAACACGTACATGTACAGCCCAACAGCCGCGAGCACGACGACGAGAGCGATGAGCAAGCGCACCTGCTTACCGGCCTTCACAGCCACGAGGCTCATGCACCTGTCACCTCCCTGCCTGCACTGAGCAGGTCATGGTGAACGTGTAATGCCGGGGGTCGCCTGCTGGCACCAGGTTGACGTCGCCGACCTTCACAGAATCAAAAGCCCAGGAGTGCACGAGCTGCCGTGCCATCCTGGCCACCGACTCCATGGAGAACGCCCCGCCACCTATCGACACGGCACCATCTGGCTTCACATTGAAGCTGGTGACCCACACATCGCCCGGAGTTATGGCCTTGATCTCTCTGAGAACCGGCACAGGGCGATGCCCGAGGGCAGCCAATCCCTGAATCTCGTCAATCACTGACTGTGCTGCCTTCGTGCGCGCCTGCACGGCATCAATCATCTCAAGGTCGGTCTTGAACGCGGCCACTTGCTCCCTCAACTGCGCTGCCTCGTCACGCATGCTCACGATGGAGAAATGCCGGGCGGAGTACACAGTGGACGCCGCCAACAGCACTACCTCGAGCAAGACTATCCAGACTATCGGGCCCAG
>DBQN01000095.1 GCA_002305255.1 Firmicutes bacterium UBA1393
GACGCCGAAGACCCCGGTGAAGCCCCGCAAGATGTTGAACACGGCCATAGCCGCCGTGCTTGGCATGTTCGTCGGGGTTGGCGCCGCTTTCATCATGGAATTCGCGGATACATCTCTGAAGAGTTCCGAGGAGATAGAACAAGCACTGGGCCTGCCCATCCTAGCCACCATACCGTTGCACGTTGGTGTTGAGGCCGAACAGCCCCGACGCCATCACAGGAGGCACAAGTCGTCAACGGGCTCAGACAGCGAAGGAAGGAAGCAAGGAGCTTGATCGTCAAGCAAGTCAGAATACTGCAGAGACGTAATCTCCTGCTCGACTCCATAGTATTGCTGGCCGCCGACGTCCTCGGCGTGATCATAAGGTTCGAAGGCATGATCCCCGAGGGCCTGCTGGCGAGCACGCTCATTACTGCGGCGTTCGCAGTCCCTATGCGCGTGATCGTGCTGGCGATGTTCGGCATGTATCAGCGGCTGTGGGAGTATGCCACCGTGCGCGACCTTGCCGCAGTGGCCTGCGGCGTAAGTGGAGCGTACCTGGTCGCCCTTGTGCTCGTTGCCCTCACACCGTTGACCTGGTCACGCGGATCCGCGCTGGTGTCATACATGCTTGCGGCGGGCATGATTGGTCTCTTGCGTTTCCACACCCGTATCAACGCTGAACTCCTCAACAACAAGAACGGGAACGGACAGCCTCGGCCGATCAGAGCCTCCTTCACTTCAGTGCTAATTGTTGGCGCCGGATCTGCCGGCAGCATGGTGGCGAAGGAGCTCGCCGCCCACCCCGAGATGGGCAGGAAAGTCATCGGGTTTGTGGACGATGACCCCGTAAAGCGCAACTCCGTTCTGTGCAGCCTGCCCGTGCTGGGCAGCCTAGTCGACGTTCCTGAGCTTGTCAAAGAACATCACATAGACGAAGTCATCGTAGCCATGCCTTCTGCCCCTGGCCGAACTATCCGCGGCGTGGTCGATGCCTGCAAACCACTTAAGGTGCGGATACGCACGCTGCCCGGCGTTTACGAGCTGGTAGACGGCAAGGTCAGCATCAAGCAACTCCGCGACATCGAGATAGAGGATCTCCTTGGACGGGAGCCNNCACCTCGACATGGAGAGCATAGGGGCTTACCTCACCGGTGCCACTGTGTTGATCACCGGTGCCGGTGGCTCCATCGGCTCGGAGATTTGCCGGCAGATCGCGCGGTTCAGGCCAAAGAGTATCATCCTCTTGGGCCACGGGGAGAACAGCATCTTCGAGATACAGCAGGAGCTAAAGCGGAAGTATCCGAGCCAGTCCAACGTGGCAGTGATTGCCGACATCCGCAACGAGGAGCGGATGGACAAGGTCTTCGAACTCCACAAGCCCGACGTGGTGTTCCACGCAGCAGCCCACAAGCACGTGCCCCTCATGGAGGAGAACCCCGAGGAGGCACTGACCAACAATGTGTACGGCACCAGGAACGTCGCCAGGGCTGCCGACAAGCATGGCGTCAAGCGCTTCGTGATGATCTCCACCGACAAGGCCGTGAACCCCGTGTCCGTCATGGGAATGAGCAAGCGTGCCGCCGAGATGGTCGTGCAGAGCATCGGTGCCAACAGCAAGACCAAGTTCATGGCCGTGCGCTTTGGCAACGTGCTCGGCAGTCGAGGGAGTGTCGTGCCTACGTTCCGCAAGCAGATCGCCGAGGGCGGACCCGTGACCGTGACCCATCCCGATATGACCCGCTACTTCATGACCATTCCGGAGGCAGTGCAGCTCGTGATACAGGCGGGGGCGATGGGCAACGGCGGAGAGGTATTCGTGCTCGATATGGGAGAACCCGTGAAGATAACGCAACTGGCAGAGGATATCATCCGGCTGTCGGGCTTGGAGCCGGGGAGTGACATAGAGATCGTGTTCACTGGCGTGCGACCGGGAGAGAAGATGTTTGAGGAGATCCTCACCACTGAGGAGCGGGCAGTGGCAACGAAGCACAGCAAGATATTCGTATCAAGGGATTCGCAGGATGGGTGTCAGGGGTTGATAAGGGGACTAGAGGAGGCCAAGACGGAGGCTGATGACTTGGAGGCTAAGTGGGGGCGACAGCGAGTTGCTCGACTGCTGGCGGGCTCGGGCTAGTTGCTGCGGAACATGCGGCAGAAACGCGTGAGCGTCCTAGACTTCCATATGGGCTCGCTCAGGGTCCTCGAACCATGTGAAACGACGATCATGTGGGCAAGCCGTTTGGTGTAGTGGCAAGGGAACGCAGCAATTACCTTCGCAGGAGGCATCAAGGTCGCGGCACGCGGGAGGAAGGTGGTCTCAAGAAGTCACACGGGTCTGTCAGTGCTGAGAGACGCTCTTGCTTAGCGTGCCGGGTGAGCGCCACCCTTGCGCCGGCGGGGTTAGCCCCAGTCTCGGTGGTGGTACGGCGTTCATCTGCCAGACAGTTGATGAGGGTTGATGCCCTGACATAGGCATGGCGGGGGCATGTGGCTCAATCGTCTACCGGCGTCTTCTGATTCGACTGGTGCGATCCTGAAAACCTGTTCGGGCGAGCGGATCCAGGTGAAGGCCCAGCGCAACTATGGGTCCGCCAAACTTGGCATGATGGCGTCATGCTGGGTTCGGGTGTCCGCCATGATTACAGAACCCGATGACCATGCTGAACAGGAGTCGGAGGCTAGGAGCACGGGCGGTGGCTCTGAGTCATGATCACAATGGGGGGAGTATTGTGCAGGCATTGGTCTTGGCAGCAGGAATGGGAACTCGCATAGGCGGTTCGGCAGGAAGCCTGCCAAAGACGCTTCTCAGCTTCGGAGACGGGATCACGATTCTCGATGCGCAGTTGGCGGCACTAAGGGAGAACTCCATCGAGGACGTAGTGATCGTCACCGGATACCGAGCCGACCTAATTGAGGCCAAGGTGACAGGACTTGACGATGTGCACGTGACACTAGTGTACAATCCGTTCTTCCGGACAACCAACAACCTAATATCATTCTGGCTAGCCCTCCCGTACATTGATGGGGAGTTCATTAGCATCAATGGGGACAATGTATTCCATCCAGACATCTTGTCGGCACTGCTCAACTCAAGAGGAGACATCATCATGACGGTTGCCAGGAAGGAGCAGTACGATGATGATGACATGAGAGTTACAACGAGAGGAGAGCAGGTCATACGAGTCGGCAAGGACATTCCCATCGGTCAGACCAACGGTGAATCCCTCGGAATCATCAAGTTCTCCACGAACGGGCATGGGATGATGCGTTCCACGCTCCTGGAAATGGTACGTGATGACAAGTTGCACAGCTCATTTTACCTGCGAGCACTTCAACAGATGATGACGGCCAACGTTCCGGTGCGTTGCTGTGAGGTACGAGGTGAGCTATGGGCAGAAATCGACTTTCCCAAGGACTTGGCGGCCATCGAACAGATGATGTCAGACCCCAAGCAGGTACTGTCTCAGTGGCTGCGGCGGTGTTCAGAGACCTTGGCACGGACTACTCGATCGCAACCCTACTGCCCTCACGCAGTAGACCTCGCAGTGAGTCCATGGGATCTACCGTAGGGCTTGGAGTCTGCAGCGCGTTCTGTGTTTCTCGTGTGGGTGTCTGCCAGATTCGTTATGTCTAGAGGCCTGCCCCTCAGAGGTTCTTGGACTGTGACAACAGCTTCATGGTAGGCGGGTCATGTTAGGCTGGCGCACCACAGGGTGGTTCATTAGGCATCAGGCCGGACTGAGAGACGGTGAGTGGTCGGTGATGGGGCATGTGTCACGTCTGTCCCCGAGAGGACCAGACTATGCCGACTGGGGAACAGTGCTGACTCCGGAGCGAATGTCCGTATGCGGAGGTGAAGGGGCATGGAGAGCATCACCTTGAGAGAGATGCAGGCGCTCCAAACGAGAATACTGCAGACAATAGACGCTATCTGTACAGAACACGGGTTGCACTACTATCTGATTGGCGGCACTCTGCTCGGGGCTATCAGACATTCGGGCTTCATACCGTGGGACGATGACGTGGATATCGCGCTGCCAAGAGAACACTTCGATACCTTTGAGGCGATATGTCGGGCTCGGCTTCCCGAACCCTACCAGTGGGTGGACTACAAGGATCACTGGGAGATGCCCGGAAATCTAGCAAAGATAATCGATAGACGTACCGTGCTGGTTCAGGAGGCCAGGGAAGACCATCAGGTAGACCTCGGTGTGTATGTCGACGTGTTTCCGCTGGACGGAGTACCGAAAAGCCGCATAGCGCGAAGTCTCCAGTTCACCTGGATAAAGTGCATAAGGACGCTCATGGCGGTGTTCTTCCTGGACAACAGAAAAAGCAGGAGTCTCCATAAGAGATCGTTGATTGCGCTGATTCAGACACTGATGCCTGACAGCGCGATTAAGTGGTTGCATGTTGCACTGGAGAAGGCGATCAGGAGATACCACTATGATTCCTCCAGCGAGACATGCAATTTCCTGGGAGGTTCAGGAAAGAAGGAGTATTTTCCGAAGAGCTGGCTGGGATTAGACACCAGGAAGTGCTTTGAAGGTATGCCACTGAGTATTCCAAGAGAGTACCATGCGTATCTGACACAGAAGTATGGTGACTATCTGAGATTACCACCAGAGGAACGTAGACGTACGCATCACCGGTACACACTGCATCGAGTCAGCTAGGTGGTGATGCGGGGAGTGGATCAAGGAAGACGACGTTGGCGTGAGCGTTGCCAATCGTCGCGAAGGTGATCTGGTGGTGGTGCGTCCCTCAGACTACGCGGTGTCCGCGCTCTACTTGGGAAGTTCCCCATGTAACGTGGGCTCTCTCTTCTGGTTGCTGGATTCGTCGCCAATGCGCTCGGTATGACCAGGCCCTAGTCGGTCAATGGATGACCCAGCGAACTTGTCCGACGCAGCGAATGGGCGGACGGTCAGAGCCACAGAGCACGGCGGTGCAAGATCGCACCTAGCTTCACTAACCTGCAGAAGACTGACTACCGTAGGTTGAGAATGAAGCCATGACTCGTTGAGAGCAGAGCAGTTCGAGTTCCAGAATCTCAGTTCTCGGTCTGGTTCGCAACGAGGATGTAAGCGGACTCCGCGAGTCCCTAGATCTGGGGCTGCCTCTACTGCCTGTAGGGTGCGCACGCAGCACTCCATGTTACACGTGTGAGGTGTTCGAACCAGTCAGGACTGCGCAACAGGGGAGTGCTATGAGCTAGGGATGAGGCTTCCCCACGATTGGACTCGTGACAAGATGAGCTCCCTAGAGACAGGCATATGCCAGAAGCGATTGAGGGCAAGTAGTCATCACTCATCCTGGCGCCACGGTGGGTAGCGCATGCCACTAGGAGTGATGAAGCGCGCAGAACGCGATATGAGCTTGTTGGTCGCCGGGGTACCCTTTCTGGCCGTCTCGGGGACGCGATCGAAGTGGCCTGTGGTATCCCTATTCCTTGCACCAGCAATCCTGAGATGGAGGGGCAATGCATCATTCCTGGCTGCTTCGTCGATATGGCCGCGCGACGTCCCAGAGGCCACGGCCGAGTCCAAGCGGTGCGAGCCATTTTCAGCGTGACATGACGCGGTCTCAGCAGCGCGTTTGTGGCAGACTGGATTCCGACAACTGCGTCTGAGAGAGGCGCCGCCTGTTGCCAGCAGAGAGCCTGGAGTCGTGCTTCATTCCTGGTCTGGTTGTTTCACATGACGTAGTATTGGGTCTACTGCAAGGAGCGGTACCCTGGCGAAGACCTACCCCGATTGGCGGGCGCGCATCGCCTATGGGGGCCAGATATCGCGCGATCTCTAGAACTCGGGTCCTGTTGGCTCCCGCGTCGCACGAAAGGCAGAACGAACCAACGATGTGGTGGCCAGCTGGGGGGACGAAATCGGAGTCAAGACCAGACATAGATGAGATCGCCAACATGGTCTCTGGTAGGTGATTCGATTGAGAGCGTTGGCCCTCCGATATGCATGAGCAGATGATCGTCTTACACCGTGTTGACTGGGAGAGAAGTCAATCGTCCTGCCACAGAAGAGTCTCGCGATCTAGCTCCTATGAGTCCGTCTAGGTGAGGTGTACTGAAGAGTGAAGAAGGTACTCATTGTCAGTCACTCGTTCCCCCCGATGAATGACCCATCATCACAGAGGGCGTACTACTTGGCAAAGTACTTGGGCGAACTGGGATGGGACAGTACAGTGCTCACGGCCAAGGTCGCAGATAGTTCGCTCGGTTGGAGCGATTGGGGTGACAACGATGTTGAGGTTCGAACGGTAAGGACAAGAAGCATAAACATCACGAGGTTGAGGGCGGTGAAGACGGCAGCCACCAACGACCGCAAACGGGTAGGGCTCAAGGCATTGGCCGCTAGGGCGGTCTACAAGGCGCTATCCGCAATCGCCATACCGGACAAAGCGGCCCTGTGGATCCCTTTTGCCTTGCGAACCGGAGGAGCATTGGCGCGTGACCAGTCATATTCAGTGGTTCTCTCGACATCACCGAGGTTCTCCAACCATACTGTAGCACGCAAACTTGCGCATCGCGGGTGTATACCATGGGTCGCCGACTTCCAGGACTTTCACTTCATTGGTGCAATTGAAGATGCTAAGCTATTCCCACTGAGCCGTCATCTGCAATCAAGGCTGGAACAGCGTGTGATTAGCTACGCAGACAGGCTCATTTTTACCACAGAGTCTATGCGTCAAGAATACGCTCGGAGGTACCAGCAATGCGGAGCGAAATCTCATGTGGTGTACAATGGCTTTGAGGATCAGAGTGCTGTCTTTGGGGACATCTATCCGCCCTCAGGACCGCTAACCGTATTCTATGCAGGAAGCTTCTATCAGGGTGAACGGTCCCCCTTACCCTTGATTCGTGCAATGGACGTCTTGATCTCAGAGGGGATCATAGGACCTGAAGACGTGAGAATCCAAATCGCTGGGGCCATTGACGAGGGAACCATTACGGATATAAGAGACTCGGCAATTGGTGGGCGAGTTGAACTCCTCGGCACTATTGATCGCCGTGACGCTATGAAGCGCATGAGGCAAGCGCACCTGCTATGGCTGATCGTGGCGGATGGGCTGAACCACTCAGCGGCAGTTCCAATCAAACTGTATGAGTACCTTGATGCTCGCAGGACCATACTTGCCTTTGTCCCCCGAGACTCTGAGGCCGCACAAATCGTACAGCGGCTGGGAGTTGGAGTAGTGTTGAGACAAGAGCTGACACTAGATAGCACCGTTCAGAATGCTGAGCTACTCAAGGAGTACGTTCGGCAGTACCGGGAGGGGCTTCTTCAAGTGCCGCTGAAGGCCAGCCCCACCTCCCTATATGAGTATTCGTGGCGCTATAAGGCGGAACAGGTAGCAGCTGTGTTGGATGAGGTGTTGACCGCTTGCTCAGCGGATCCGGGCTCGCGCACTCGCGCTAAGTGATCACTAATGTCATCTCTGGGACTACTCACAACAACATGGTGTCTGCGGCGAGGGCCGAGCTGTGGCATGGGGATGACGGTTGGTTCGGCACTAGGATGGTCGTCCGGACGGGCCACTCGGACTACAAGCAACGAACGGCTCGCTGAGATCTCGCCTGTATGCTTGTCTGGATTGTCAATCCTACTAGGTGTTGGTCGGCACTGGATCTATTGGCGGTTGGGAACCACCGGTTCACCGTTAGTGAGCCGAAAGGCATCACCCGTGTCGCTTGGAGGGGTATCGTGAGAGCGATAGAGGTTAGTCGTATGCGCTGGCTTGTGACGTGTGGCCTATGGGCGGGTTTCATAGTGTTGTTCCCTTTTTACATCTATCGTAGCGGATTGCCGCAGCCGGCTGACTACGTGATGCTGGCGCTGATTGTTCTCAGCGCAGTATGGTACGGGTTCGAGAGTGATCGTCGGTTAGCACGTGTTAGCCGGTTTCTGCTGTGGTTCGTCCTGTACGTGGTCGCGATCAACCTCATCTGGGTGATGCTCATTGCAGATGAAACGATGGCAATAGTGTCGTTGTTCTATGCATACAATTTCATGGTGTTCGTGACGGTGATTAGGCTACACAGGGAGTACGGCCTACGTTTTCTTTCGCTCACAACTCATTCAATCATGGTTTCGGCACTAGTTCAGTTTGTAATGTCTATGTTGGTAGTCGGGAACTACTCGACTAGGCAGGCCTTGTCTTTTAACAACCCGAATCAGCTGGGCTACTTCTGTGTACTGGGAGCTAGCTTGTTCATGACTGGCGCGGCCAAACTTAGCCTTTCAACCCTGTACCGAAGTGTGTGTCTACTGATGTTCGCCTATTTGGCAGCCCTATCGTTGTCCAAAGCAGCGCTAATCTCCATGGCAGTGCTACTGATCGTGTCATTTGTCCACCGCCCTCGGACCATTGTCCCGATGCTCCTGCTGACTCTGGCTGTGTACTCGGCAGGACATTGGCTTCCGCGCGCCACTGGCAATGTGATTCTACGGATGCAGGCTATCGGAGTCGACATGGATGACAGCCTGCCAGGGCGTGGATATGATAGAATTTGGCGCCATCCGGAGTACCTGGCTCTTGGAGCCGGTGAAGGTGCCGTATACAGGTTCGAATCTGAGATTAAGGGCGAGCTTCATTCGACCTTGGGAACTATCCTATTTTCCTATGGCGTCGTTGGCTTTACGCTATTTGCCATGTTCGTTGCGCAGGTTGCAAGGGTGACCAAATGGCACTTCGTCTACACTATGCCGATGTGGATATATGGCTTGACACACCAGGGGGCCCGCTTCACCCTGATGTGGGTACTTCTGGCCGTCATTGTCTGCATTCCCGTCGCGAACGCTTCACAGGCATCGGTGTCGCCCAAGCTTAGTGGTCGAAGAAGAGGCACAAGGACCTTGGTACTGGCTGGTTACGAGAGATCTGGTTAGCCTGCATGCATGTCATCACTGGCGAATGCTTATCAGCACAGGGCCAGCACGGTTACCTTACTGTGATCACACCGCTCTGCATGCGTGGGCGATGTGCCTGTGCATTATCCGGAAAGCTGACCATATACGGTCCATGGTTGACCCAAAGCGGGGATGACAGCCTCAAGTAGTCCGATCTCTGTGCAGCCTATCGCTCGGTCGTGGGCGCGTTCAACGAGGTTGTGGGCGGCGGCCGTCACCGAGCGCGGCTCATGCCACATCATGAAGCAACAAGCGCGAATCATGGTAAGTCAGTTCCACGTGGAGAGGGCCATTAGTCGCTCTCGAGGTGCTACGCCATGCGCACAGGATAGGCTGCAGACACACTCAGAAACATGCGATGTGTGGTTCAGGTGGCAGCGCCCCTTGGTTGGAGTACCTGATGAACTAGGCTAGCTAACACCTACCAGCGTGGCGTCCAGAGAGTGGGCCTAATCCCCGGAGCCATGGATGTTGCTCTAGTCGGCATTCTACGCGACAGACTAGCGATGGCACCTGCGTCCCAGCGGTAGGTCCAGGTCCTTCGGGTGTGCCGCCTGGCACTTCGTCTGACTTGACGAAGGTGGCCACACTAGTCCGGCATCGGCGATTCGCCAGGAGGGTGTACTCCAATCTGCGCTTGCGGTTGGGATGCCCATTTGGTTGATGAGGATAGACAGTCGGACTCATGACCAAGCACGAGTGTCTTTCCACATGAGGCTCTACTCAGTGGGTCCTGCGGTGCTACTTGTGAGCATCCTCAAACTCAGTCGTCCAAGCGTAGTTCTGACCTGTAATCAGGCAGGAACGCTATAGGGGAGCGAGTCTAGAGCCGCTCAGGCCACAATAACCAAAGCCGAAGGCAAGTAGCTGACGGGACTCCAGGGCATCGATCAGCATTGTCGCCAGGTCTGCGCAATCGGTGTTCCACTAGCCGTATTCGATGCGTATCTATGGAGGCGAACAGATGGATAACTTGCTCACTAGGAAAATGCAGTCGAGAACAGCGACAACATGTGTCCTTGGGCTGGGATATGTGGGATTACCCTTGGCGATCGAGATGATACGGGCCGGCTTTGCTGTCATTGGAGTCGATTCGGACCAAGACAAGATAGAGGCGCTTCGTCAGAGGAGATCTCATGTTCAGGATGTTTCAGACACTGTACTTGCAGATGCCCTCAACACAGGAAGACTCCACGTGACTGACGATCCAGTAGCGATATCGGAGGCGGACGCTGTTAGCATATGCGTGCCGACACCTCTGCGCAAGACTAAGGATCCTGACTTGCGATTCGTCTTGAGTGCGGCTAACGACACAGCCAGATTCATAAGGCCGGGTTCGTTAGTGGTCCTTGAGAGCACTACATATCCAGGCACTACGGATGAGATACTGGGTGGAGCTTTGAGAGAGCGTGGTTTTGTTATCGGCAAAGACATATTTGTTGCCTTCTCCCCAGAACGCGTGGATCCCGGGAATCGCGTGTTCCATACAAAGAACACGCCTAAGGTAATCGGTGGGCTCACCCCTGCCTGTGGTCAGATCGCAGCCGTCATGTACGGCTGCTTCATAGATCAGGTCATCTTGGTATCATCAGCGAGGGTAGCTGAGACTGTCAAGCTGCTTGAGAACACCTTCCGAAGTGTCAACATCGGACTAGTAAATGAGATGGCCATGATGTGCGACAGAATGGGTATAGACGTTTGGGAAGTCATTGCTGCGGCTGCAACAAAACCTTTCGGATTCATGCCCTTCTATCCCGGACCCGGAATCGGGGGGCACTGCATTCCCCTAGATCCACAGTACTTGTCGTGGAAGGCTAAGACCTTCAACTTCTACAATAGGTTCATTGAGTTGGCAAGCGACATCAACGGAAACATGCCGCGTTATGCAGTGGGGAGGATTTCTGAGGCCCTGAACGCAAGTGGCAAAGCCCTATCTAGGTCTAGGGTACTTGTTCTCGGCGTGGCATACAAGCGGGATATCAACGATGTTAGAGAATCACCCTCTATCGAGATCATCAATCTGTTGCTACAGTCTGGTACGTCTGTGGATTACAATGATCCCTACGTTCCCGAGATCGCGACGATTCATGGCACAGTGTCTTCGGTTGCGCTCACTCCAGCAAACGTGGCTCAGTATGACTGCGTGGTCGTGGGAACCGATCACACCTGTTATGACATGAGCATGATATGCAGCAATGCACAGTCTGTATTCGATACAAGACACTCGACCAGAGGACATGACAGAGACAATGTGGTTGTCCTTGGAGATGGATGGCAACCGGACTTTGCGAACGTCGGGACGGAAGGTGATGAGACGAGCAGTGAGGATCACGCACATTCAACTACTGCGACGAGATAGCCGCATCCCGCCAGTGTTCATTCAGGTACTCCATGTAGACTGCGAGCAACAGCGTGCGAGGAGTTGAGTCTGACCAGCTCGAGCAGAAGGATGTATTACAGATCCAACAGCGAACAACGGCACTGACAACAGGAAGAAGCCTAAGCACAACCTAGGTAAGCACGACGGGCATCGTGTATTCTACTCATGCCAGTCTTAGGAGGACTCAGTTTGGACAGCGTTCTAATTACGGGGGCAGCAGGTTTCATCGGATATCACCTGAGTTCACGGCTCATTGAGAATGGATATCGCGTTATTGGACTAGACAACCTAAATGACTACTACGACGTGAGGCTAAAAGAAGCTCGACTCGATCGGCTGACCTCGGATCGGGGTGAGTTCGAGTTTCACAAGATGGATCTAGCTGACACACCCCAAGTCCTCCGTCTGTTCTCCGAAACGCGTCCTGACGTCGTGGTAAATCTTGCTGCTCAGGCAGGGGTAAGGTACTCAATAGAGGATCCATACGCCTATGTCAATAGCAATGTTGTGGGGTTTCTGAACGTCTTGGAGGGTTGCAGACGCACCCAGGTTCAGCATCTTGTTTTCGCATCATCGAGTTCTGTGTACGGCGCCAACACAAGAATGCCCTTCTCGGTTCACCATAGTGTTGACCACCCAGTGAGTTTCTATGCGGCGACCAAGAAGGCGAACGAGCTCATGGCCCATTCCTACAGTTACTTGTATGGGCTCCCAACAACTGGGTTAAGATTCTTCACCGTGTACGGCCCGTGGGGACGGCCTGACATGGCCCTGTTTCTATTTACGGAGGCGATTCTCAAGGGTGAGCCCATCAAAGTCTACAATAATGGTATGATGCGGCGAGACTTCACATACATCGACGATGTTGTAGAATGTATCGCTAGGGTCATGACACGAATACCCAGCAGTGACCCTCATTGGAGTAGGTGTGAGCCCGATCCAGCGACGAGCTCTGCGCCATATAGGCTATACAATGTTGGCAGCAACAATCCTGTCGAACTGCTGTGCATGATCGAGATACTGGAGCACAGTCTGGGACGAAAATCCACGAAGGAGTTCCTTCCTATGCAACCGGGCGATGTGCCTGCAACGTACGCAGATGTAGGTGAACTAGTTCGTGAACTAGATTTTCGCCCATGCACACCCATAGAGATCGGCGTTCAAAGGTTTGTGGACTGGTATCGATCGTTTTATGGGGTCTAGAGCATGTAGATGCCTCATATGTAGGGCCGACCACTGTAAGGGATAGACAGCCACCAGACGATTATCCGCCTGAAAGGTCGTGAACATGAGACAATGCGGATTGCGGTAGTTGCAGGACTTGCGCGATCGCTTGTCATCTTTCGAGGGCCGTTGCTGCAAGCTATGGTTGAGGCTGGGCATGATGTTGTTGCCTGTGCACCCCAGTTCCCGGACGATGTGATTGACGCACTTACCGGAATGAGGGTAGTATGCAAGGATATTCCTCTCGAGCGTACGGGGGTTAACCCGCTGCATGACATCAGAACCCTGATTACCCTCAAGAGACTCTTTGTGGGATTTCGACCTGATGTGGTTCTGTCATACACAGTAAAACCCGTAATATACGGATCCCTAGCTGCTGGGCTCGCTGGTGTTCCAGGTATCTACTCTATGATCACGGGGCTTGGATACTCTTTTGGTGACTCCTCCGTGAAACAGAGGATTGTTGGCATACCGGTTCAAATGCTATATCGTTGTGCGTTACGGAACAACTCTGCTGTGTTCTTTCAGAACCCGGACGATCAGAGCCTGTTCTCGAGCAGACGGCTCATAGCTAATCCGGGACAGGCCGTACTCATAAACGGGTCAGGTGTGGATGTCGAATTCTACGGAGAGGCCCCTCCTGTCACTGACAACATCTCCTTTCTCCTAATTGCCAGACTCCTACGCGACAAGGGCATTCTTGAGTACGTCGAAGCAGCAAGACGCATCAAGGCACGCTATCCCAATGTTAGTTTCAGAGTTGTTGGGCCATTCGACAGCAATCCCTCTGCGATTGGTAAGGGATTGGTTGAGAGTTGGAGCAGAGAACGTATCATCGAGTATCTTGGGGAGACTAGGGATGTGAGGCCATACATTGCGGATTGCAGTGTGTATGTCTTGCCATCATATCGTGAGGGAACGCCGAGATCAGTACTTGAGGCCATGGCCATGGCGAGGCCTGTGATTACTACCGACGCGCCCGGATGCAGAGAGACCGTTATGCATGGGCGGAACGGCTACCTAGTCCCTGTCAAGGATGCTGCGAGTCTGTCAGAGGCCATGGAGCGCTTCATCAAGGCACCTCAGCTAATTCCTCAGATGGGAAGGGAATCTCGAAGAATTGCTGTCGAGAAGTACGATGTACGAAGGGTGAACGACAGGGTTCTTCGGGTCATGGGGTTGGTACCGTCGGTAGCACCTATATGTCCGGGAGTAAGGCCGAAGTTGGGTGGTTCTGAGGAGTAGCCAGCATCCAAGAGCCGTGTCGTGCGGGCTTGGTCCTCGGTGGGCTACAAGGTTGGGTACAGTAGGAGTGATGCACTGACCGGGACCCATCTCAACAGCACTTGTAGTGTGGTGCTCCCCGAGGGGTGGACAGGACTCTAGCGCCACCCAGTGCTCCGAACGCGAATGCGGAGTGGACAAGGATGGACTCTCAAGGACAACTCGGGTCAAGGCCGGGCTGCGGTGTCTACGAGATTGGGTTCCGATGGACCTTGGCGGTACGTCTGATTCGATACTCACTGAGTTCAACGAGTCGTCGGTGGAGATGGGGATTTCGCCAGGACGCTCAACCGTAGTCTCCACTCAGCGCCCTGACAGACTAACGGTGCGCTGATTCTTGCCAGACTAGAATAGCAGGACCGTTGCCGGGTCTTGGAAGCAAGCTAGTACTATCGGAGTGGTCTAGGTGAACAGACTTAGAGTGTCCGTCTTGAGCGCTGACGTGCCTGCTGATAGAGACAGATGGAGTGCATTGGGTGAACACTTGGACGCGTACTACACTGCGGGCCACGCTAGTGCTCTTGCAGGTGTAGAAGGTGGACTTGCATACGCATATCTGGCGCGGGATGCCTGGGGGAGTCAGGTACTTTACCCGTTTGTGAGACGCGATCTCACGAGACTCGAGTACATAGGTCAGGAAGGGCAAGGATTGTCCGATATTACGACTCCCTATGGGTATGGCGGGCCCGCCTATGTAGGGGCCAACTGCCGCACGAGCGAGATGATGAGAGAGTCTCGTACTGCATTTGGCAGCTACTGTACCACAGAAGGAATAGTCTCCGAGTTCGTGCGGTACCACCCGTTGCTCGGAAGTCACGCGTGTGAGGCCGGCAACGTTCACGTTGAGGCAATCAGAACCACGGTGGCAATGAGACCCCCGGTCGACAAACTGACACATGAAGGCCGGCAGAGCAGTGGTGTTTGGAGCGTATGATGACGATGTACTGGTAGGGTTCCTTTGGGCTTACCCAAGGGTTTCTCTTGAGGAGAAACGGATGTACATCAACTCTCTCATCCTTAAGAAGGAGTATCGAGGGGATGGGATGTGGGGGACGTCTTGTTCACGAGCTGGAGGCCCATGCCATCGAGAACCAGTGTGAGGCACTTGATGTCACTACAGCCTCTTTCAAGTGGGATGCCATCGGGTTCTACGAGAAGCTCGAGTCTGTCTCAGAACGAGTGCGGTTGCGCAAGACACTGCCGAGAATCTCACAGGACGCCTGGCTCCGATACGAGTCCTCTCATACGGAACGCATTGTGTATGCCTGTGCCGCGGTAAGGTACGAGCCGTGCGGCGGTGGGGAACCTCTCAGACAGGTCCCGCCTCACGGCCGTGCTCCGGTGCAAGATGTCGATCTTGTCGCGTATACAGTACTTGGACTCGACAGTCACGACGCAGACGCCGTCATCCAATAGCCGCGCTGCGTGAACAAGGTCAAGACGGAAATCATGCTGCCTTGAAGCGATAGTGGGGGTTCAGTCTCCGCCTGACTTGGCTCGATGTGCTGTAGGCGTAGACTCTGATCTCGCAATTCCTATCGCGCAGCTCATTGATAGTCGAACACGCACCGGTTCGAGCACAGCAGTAATTGACACATGCCCAGGGATCCTCTTGCGGATTCGGTTCCGGTGAGCAGTGAGGCAGGAACAGTAGATGATATCTGCCTAGTTACTGGTTATCGTACTCAGCGGCTATGGGACTGTGAGGCTTCTAGTTGTACCAGATCACCCAAGCTTCCTTGCCACCGCTAACTCGCATCAGCTTGTCGACGGACTGCCTGACACGACCGGGTTTCGTTCCTTCGCCAAACGGAGGTACGGCGCAAAGAGGCTTGTAGTGCCTCCGTACCTCGGCGGCATCAAGCGCGTTGACTTCCTTGTGATCACCATTCGACTCTACATGAAGCCGTCGGTCTCTTGGAGCCCAGCGACAACATCTACCGGACTCGAGTCTGATCCCGGTCCCATCCAAGGCAGACAGGCAGACATCATCTCTCAGGGTAAGCTCATGCGCCAATGAGGCAGCCCGTTCTTGATGGCCTCCTGCACCTGCTTGTTCGCCCTCGTGGGACACTTGGTGCTCCGCTTGAGCGAGAGTCCGAGCTTGTGTAGCATCTGTCGGATACACTCACATAAGCACTTCTTCCCGTAGGTATCGTGGCTCTACTGCTGAAGAACCCTCGGACCCCAGCGGTTCCTGTGGTACCGGCGATTCATATGACGCTGATTCCTGACAGCATTATCGATGTCCTTAAGCATGTCCTCGGTGACTGAGCTCTTGCGGTCTCCTCTATGCTCCTTGGTGGTTTCCATACCCTGCTCGTTCCACAGGTGAACGTGCCTCCACACTGACACCCAGGAACATCGCAAGGTCTCGACGCTGGTTTTCGCAGGAATGCCCTGCAGTATCGTGATCACTGGGCTAGGTTTGTGCGAGCGAACGGTGATGATCGTGCCTTTGGTGTTTCCGGCAAAATAGAAATGCAGAGATCGGCGGCGAGAATATCACAACAATTATGTAGAAGCAAGAAGGCATAGCCACCGCGTCCTATAGAATACCTCCTTAGATTAGGTTGCAGCCAATCGGGAGGTACTACGGAGTGATAGCTATGCCTGTACAACACTATATCAAGCATGCGTTCGAAAACGAAGAGGCATCGATCAGAAACATCGCCATGCGCACTGGTGTGTGCTGGCGCACGGCGGCTAAGTACGCTCACCGGGATGACTGGAACAAGTCGATGCCTGCCGCCCGGGTGAGGCGCCGACCGGTGATGGACTCGGTTGCGGACATTGTGGATACGTGGCTGCTGGAGGACCGATTGCTGCCCAGGAAGGATCGCCGCAATGCGGCAGCCATCTACACTGCGCTGTGCAGGAAGCACGGTTTCGCGGGCGGAGAGCGTACAGTTCGGCAATACATCCAGAGGCGGCGCGGTGAGCTGTTCAAGCGCGACATCGATACGTATGTCGAGCTCGAACATGCAGCCGGAGAGGCCCAGGCGGACTTCGGGACAATCCACTGCGTGAGAGACGGTAGCCTCGTCGAGGTCAAGGTGCTTGTACTCTCTTTTCCGTGGTCAAATGCGGGTTTTGCAGTTCCGATGCCATCTGAGAATACGGAGTGCTTTCTGGAGGGGCTCAAGAAGCTCTTTGAGCAGGCCGGAGGCGTTCCCACGCGGCTGGTGCTGGACAACATGTCGGCTGCGGTGGCAAGCATCGGCGAGGGCGAAAAGAGAGAGCTTACGGAAGCGTTCATGCGGTTTCAGCTTCACCACCGCTTCCAGGCTGACTTCTGCGGACCGGCACGCGGCAATGAGAAGGGCAACGTTGAGAACAAGGTGGGGTATTCACGCCGGCAGTGGCTATGTCCACCCCAACCCCTCAACAGCTTCGAGGAGCTGGGCGGGCAGCTAGCGGCTGAGGCCCTCAGCGACATGGAACGCGTCCACTACAGAGCCGGCAGGAAGATCGGCGATCTTTGGCAAGAAGAACGGTCGGCGTTGCTGCCGCTACCGAGCGTCGCGTTCGAGGCTATGCGGCTTGATTGCGTAAGCCTGAACAACTACGCGCAGTTCAAGTTCGACAAGGCGATCTACTCGGTGCCGCAAGGCAGGCCGCGGCAGAAGGTGCTGCTCAGCGTGTTTTGGGATCGACTTGAGGTGCGGGGCCGAGATGGTGAACTACTAACGACACTGCCAAGGCACTACATGCTCAAAGAGCAGCCCATCGACTGGTTGGCTCTGTTCGAAATCTACTCCCGGCGGCCACGGGCGGTTGCGCACTCGGGCATGTTCCGCTATCTACCGGAAGCGGTGCGCGCGTACCTCGTGGAAGTTGCCAATGATGCGGCGGACCGCGCCGCGCGGGTGCGGGCCCTGAGGGACGCGCTGAAGACCTACGCCATGATCCAGGTGGCAGAAGCGCTCGGGGCCTTGCCGGTCGACAAAAGGGCTAACCCTGCAAACCTAGAGCTCAAGCTCTACGCGCTGCGCCCCGAGAATCGGCTTCCCGAACCCATCGCGGAGGGCTACACCCCTCGTGAAGTAGCAGCGTACAATCCGGATGCCGCTATCTACGATCGGCTCCTGCCGACACAACCGGAGGAGGTGGCCATGGCATGATGGCCTCTCTTCTCCAAGAACAATGCAAGGCGCTCAAGCTTGGCTCGGTGAGCCGGATCTACCCGCAGATTGCCCTCCAGAGCAAGGAGCAGTTCCTGACGGATCTCTTCGCCGGGGAGCTAGACGCCCGTGAGGCCAGCCGAAACCGGCGCAGACTGAGGCGCGCGGGGTTTCCACAAACCAAAACGCTCGACGAGTTCTCTTGGGAGAACATCGTGCTGCCATCGCACACCGCGAGAGAACACCTTACCAGCCTAGACTTTATTGAAGCCAAGGAGTCATTGATCTGCATGGGCGGTGTGGGAACGGGCAAGACCCATCTTGTGATAGCGCTGGGGCTGAAGGCTGCCATGAGCGGAAAGGAGGTGCGCTTCTTCCAGACCGCCGATCTGGCCAACCGCCTGCTGGAGAGGAACGCAAAGGGAACCCTGGGGAGCTTCACACGGGATCTCGAGTCATGCGATCTACTCATCGTGGACGAACTGGGCTTCCTTCCGCTGCATCGCCACGCGGCGGAGCTGCTGTTCCAGGTGATAGCCAACTGCTACGAACGCCGTAGCGTGGCCATTACCACAAACCTTGAGTTCGGGCACTGGAACACGGTGATCAATGACAACCGGCTGACCGCGGCGCTCATCGACAGGCTCGTTCACCATGGGCACGTTCTAGCGTTCACCGGCGAGAGCTACCGATTGCGGCACGCCCTCTCGCAGCTGAGCAACCCGGCCACGGCCGACCACGCAGAACCCCAACCGGCGACACCATAGACCGGAAACCCGATCTCACGGAACACGAAGATCCAACCCCCGGCGCGGCGGCTAACCTATGCACATCTCGGCCGCCGAACTATGCACTTTCTGATTGCCAAACAGAGTGCCTTTGGTGATCCAGTCACATGTCTCTGCACAGCAATGCGACTGCGGTCAGGGTCGAGGTAGGGCATGACTGGCACATGAGAGACAGTGGATCGACTATCAGTCAGGCGGGTTACTTGCCATGCTGGTCGGTGCCCGTTTGGGACGGATCGGAGGAGTCCATGGGAAGCACTTGCGTGTCGGAGACCTACTGTCCGCAGTTCGGACATGAGGGCAGCGATTTCCCCGTGGCCTGGTAGCGTGGCGTAAGAGTCGTGCGGTAATACTCCTCAACAGGACTATCGGGAATAGTGCGGAGCACTTGCTTTGGGGAGGTGTCTTGGATAGTGCCCAGAGTCATAGATTGGTGCACCAGACGTCACCACACGCATGCCGTGTATGAACAACAACGGTCTCCAAGCGACCCGCGTTGTACGTTGGTGCGTCATGACATCGGATGCAGATGCGGCTGTCGGTGTCCATCACTCAGCCAACGCGGCAGTCGGTGCCTCACGTGTCTGCCATACACGTCTGTGGCCAGCTGTGGAACCTGACATGGAACGAATCGAGGTATCACCAACAATGAATAGCATGAACCTAGCAAGGTCTGCCGGAATTGTGGCCGCATGGACAGTCCTCAGCAAGATCCTCGGATTCCTCCGCGAGATCGCCTTGGCGTCTCGATTCGGTGCATCACACTCCACGGACGCGTACCTTATGGCGATGGTCATTCCTTCACTACTGATGCTTGGCATAGGTCCAGCCGTAACCACTACTGTCATACCAGTATTCGCGACTATTGAGAAGAAGAATGGTCGCGCTGCAGCATTCACCGCTGTCAGTAACATAGCGACTGCATGCCTCTTTGCTGCAGCAGGAGCGACTATCGTTGGTTTGTCTGCTGCTCGCCCAATAGTGCGTGCTTTGGCACCCGGATTCTCGGGTGACACCTTTGAGGTGACCGTTCGCCTAACTCGAATCCTGCTTCCGATTGCGATTCTGATCACGCTATCATCGGTGTTCACCGGGTTACTCCAGTCACTGGGCAAGTTTGGCGTTGCGGCATTCGAGGGGATAGCACAGAATGCTGTTCTGATAGGGTCCATTGTGTTCTTCGGCCCGAAGTACGGGATAACTGCCGTCGCAGTCGGTGGCCTGCTGGGCGCACTGTGCATGCTCCTGGTGAAGATACCTGCTCTGGTGGCATCGGGCTACAAGTACCGCCCGTCTCTGGATTGGGGCAATGAAGGTCTTAAGCAGGTGGGTAAGCTTGTTGGCCCTATCATAGCGGGTTCGGCAGCCTCGCAGGCGGGCGCTACAATCACGCGAATGCTGGCCTCAAGTCTGCCGGAGGGCTCCATCACCTTCATCAACTACTCGCAGCGTCTATCGGCCCTGCCATCAGGCGTTTTCGGCACGGCGCTTGTCACAGTGCTGTACCCAACCCTAGCGAAGATACACTCGACTCGCCCCGAGGCCGAGTTCGCACTGACATTTGAGAAATCCATTGGATTGGTGTTGTTCATGCTCACACCGATGGCAGTTGGCATGATGGCGCTGGCCACGCCGATTGTGCAGCTGGCATTCGAACGCGGTGCGTTTACCTCTGACGCAACTAGCGCAACGGCAGCGGCTCTGTTCTACTCTGCCATTGCCGTGCCGGCAACCAGTCTATCACTCTTGGCCACCAGGGCCTTCTACGCATCGCAGGACACAATTACTCCTGTGCTTGTGAATGCCGGCGCCATCGGCGTCGTGGTAGTTCTTAAGATCCTATTAGTAGGCCAGATGGGACACGCCGGCATTGCGTTGGCCGGGGCATGCCAACCTGTGGCGTCGTTTCTAGTCTTGTACATTGTGTTCAGGCGAAGGATTCTCTGGCAGGCAAGACGGGGGCAGCCTATGGCCAGTGAGCGCGGTGTTGTCTCATCACTTCTCAGGTGCGTGGCAGCGTCGTTGCTCATGTGGGTGGCGGTTGTGACATTCTACGCGCGACTGATGACCGTAGTGCCTGGAATGGGGGCTGTCCAGCAGGCCATACGGTTGGGAGCATCGGCGACTCTAGGCGCTCTAGTGTACGTGGGAGCAGCTGCGCTGCTGAGAAGTGAGGAACTCGGGTTCCTCCTTGGAGCACTGAGACGGAGAAGGATGATGAGAGGGTGGAAGAACGTGTGAGAATGTGCCACGAGCTGCGATCACTTTCGGCACAAGGGTGACGCTCCTTGTGATGGCTGGTTGCGTAGCTGATTAGCAGTGCTACAGACGATATCGGGCGGTCGCATGGTGCGAAGTGGCGCAGACGGGATGATGAAGAGCATGGAGGTGTGAACGTGAAAGTGGCACTATCCTGTCCCGACCTTGGCCCGGCTGAGAGACAGGCCGTAATGGATGTGCTGGAATCGGATATCTTGGCTCTGAGGCCGAAGGAAGCCCAGTTCGGGAGGCTGATCGCCGACTACTGTGGCCGGAAGCACGGCATTGCCGTGAACAGCGGCACGAGTGGTCTTCACCTGTTGATTCGCGCGTCTGGTATCGCTGACGGCGATGAAGTCATTACTACGCCACTCAGCTTCATCGCTTCGAGCAACTGCATCCTGTATGAGAGGGCGAAGCCTGTGTTTGTCGACATCGAGCCCGATACGGTGAACATAGACGCAAGTCTCATTGAGCAAGCCATCACGCGCGGACGAGGGCGATACTCGCGATGGATGCGTTCGGGCAGCCAGCCAGTCTAGATGTGATACGCGATATCGCTCGGAGACATGGTCTCGTCTTCATAGAAGACTCCTGCGAGTCGCTGGGGTCGGTCTACAAGGGGAAGAACGCCGGAGAACCGGACTTCGCGGACGCGGCTGTGTTCGCGTTCTACCCCAACAAGCAGATTACCACGGGCGAGGGCGGGATGATCGTCACCGACGACGACCGCATCGCGGCGCTGTGCAACAGCCTGCGGAACCAGGGCAGGGGCGAGGACGGGGTGTGGCTGGCGCATGAGCGGCTAGGCTACAACTACCGGATCGATGACATGTCGGCGGCGCTGGGCGTGGTCCAGATGGGGCGGATCGACGAGATACTTCAGATGCGGGCGCGGGTGGCCCGGATGTGGCACGAGCGGCTGTCGAAGATCGAGGGTGTGTGGCTGCCGCGGGTGGTGCCTGAGGTCGACTTCATGAGCTGGTTT
>DBQN01000089.1:0-1154 GCA_002305255.1 Firmicutes bacterium UBA1393
CTGGCAGCCTCATCTACCATATGCGTGCTCAGCCAACGCCTGGTGCGCAGAGTGTGCAGGAACTGCATGGAGGATTACGTGCCCGATGATGAGATGTGGGGCTGGTGGCTCAGGGCCACCAAGAGCCTTTCGGGCGATCAGGGCCTTGGGCTGGAGCGCAAGCTAGTACGAGGCAAGGGCTGCAGGCAGTGCGGAAACATCGGTTACTCCGGAAGAACCGCCATTCACGAGATCATGGTTGTCAATGAGGGAGTAAGGGAACTCATCAACAATAACGCGCCAAGCGACGAGATCGCGGTGGCCGCCAGAGCCCATGGCATGAAGCGGCTGATAGAAGACGGAGCGGTCAAGGTGCGGGCGGGAATAACCACGATCGATGAAGTGCTCAGAGTGGCAGCGTCGGAGGGGATGTAGAGCGTGGACATGCAGAATCTCCTGCTGGAAGCCGTGAAACTCGATGCATCCGATCTACATATCACGGTGGGTTTGCCTCCAATGATGAGGATTCACGGTGCCCTCAGGCCCGTGGAAGGCGTCAACAGGCTGATGCCGCCAGACACCGAAGCCCTGGTGACCGGCCTGATGAACCCGGAGGTCCTGGCGCGCTTCGACAGAGACGGTGAAGTCGACTTCTCCTATGGCATTACCGGCGTCGCACGATTCAGGGTCAATGCCTACCGGCAACGCGAGTCTGTCGGAGCTGCCTTCCGCGTGATACCAACGGCCATCCGCTCTCTTGAGGAGCTGGGCTTGCCCCGGTCCGTCGGCGAACTGGCCGACAAGGCCAGGGGCATGGTGCTTGTAACCGGCCCAACAGGGAGCGGAAAGAGCACGACGCTTGCGTCGCTCATTGACATTATCAACAGCCAGCGCGCGTGTCACATCATCACGCTGGAGGATCCGATAGAGTACCTCCACAAGCACCGGCGCTCGATGGTGAACCAGCGCGAGATCGGCACTGACACCAAGAGCTTCGCCTCTGCCCTCCGAGCCGCGCTGCGCGAGGATCCCGACGTGATCCTCGTAGGCGAGATGCGCGACCTCGAGACGACAGGAATTGCCCTGACTGCAGCGGAAACGGGGCATCTGGTGTTCGCGACTCTACATACGAACGACTCTGTTCAGACTGTTGACAGAATCATCGACCAGTTCCC
>DBQN01000089.1:1345-1878 GCA_002305255.1 Firmicutes bacterium UBA1393
GACCCCGACGAGCTCAGGAGACTGTCGGGCGCGCCGAGGATGTAGAAGTCAGGTGAGCCGAAAGCGGGGTGAACAGCTGTGTCGACTGCGACCACATGGACGTTCAGGGGACGTGATTCCACCGGCAAGGTAATCGAAGGCTCCATGGAAGCCGAAACCGCGGCCAGCGTTGCCGATCGCCTTCGTTCGCAGGGCTACATACCCACCGCCATTGAGCCGGCGAAGAAGGGCGTGGCCGCCGCACTCGCGCAGCCCATCGGCGGCGATAAGACCAAGCCGACCGACAAGCTTAGCCTCGTGCAGCTGTCGCTCGTTTCGCGCCAGTTGGCCACGATGATCCAGAGTGGTGTGCCGCTGGTACAGAGCCTTACCATTCTTGCACAGCAGATGGAGGACAAGCGCGTGGCCGCCCTCATCGGTGAGGTTAGGCAGTCCGTTGAGTCCGGCGAGACCTTCGCGGCTTCAATGGCCAAGTATCCCAAGGCCTTCCCCAACATCTTCACTCACATGGTGGAGGCGGGCGAGGCATCGGG
>DBQN01000089.1:1930-2505 GCA_002305255.1 Firmicutes bacterium UBA1393
CTGATGATGTTCGTGTTGCCGTCTTTCATCGAGATGTTTGATGGCATGGGCGCAGAGCTTCCTACAGTCACGGCTGTGCTGTTCGCCGTAGCCGGCAGCATGCAGCGCTACTGGTACTTGTACCTTGGCATCCCCACTTTGACCATGGCGGGGTTCCTGACCTACATAAGGGGTGCCGGTGCGGCCTGGTGGGACAACTTGCTTATCAAGATCAAGATAATCGGGCCACTGATCCGGAAGGAACAGACGGCCCAGTTCGCCAGAACCTTCGGTATGTTGGTGCAGAGCGGCGTCCCGATGCTGCAGGCCCTCGACATACTCGACAGGCTCTCTGACAATGCCGTGGTCCGAGAGACTCTCAAAGAGGCCAAGGGCAGCGTTCGAGACGGTATCGGCCTATCAAGGCCATTGCGGCAATCCCGGATCTTTCCGCCCATGCTATCGCACATGGTTGCGGTGGGTGAGGAGACCGGCGCCCTCGACGAGATGCTGAGTAAGACTGCGGACTTCTACGATCGCGAGGTAGATCTCGCGATCAAGAACCTTACTACGGCTATAGAGCCGATGATCATGCT
>DBQN01000034.1 GCA_002305255.1 Firmicutes bacterium UBA1393
GTGCTGAGCGGGTTTGTCACAGGCAAGATCAGCCCTGACGCCCGCACGTCGTCGGTGGCAGTCATGGCGCCGCAGTCGCAGCACGCACAGGTGCTTGAGCTGATAGAGGCCCTCGACACTGCGCTGCCGCAGGTGCTGATAGAAGCCAGGCTTGAGGAGTTGTCAGGTGACGCAGGCAAGAAGCTCGGCCTCGACTGGAGCTTCGGAGGAATCTCCCTGGGCCACAACTCCCTGGGGCAGATCGTCGATGTCAGCATCGACATCCTTGCGAACCTGAGCATACTGGAGGAGAAGGGCGAGGCATCGCTCATCAGCAGGCAGCATACGTTCACCGTCGACGGCAAGACGGGCAAGATCCTCATCGGCGACAGAATACCTGTGCTGGTGCAGGAGGTCCGCGACGGCCAGGTGGTGAACAGGGTCGACTTCATCAACGCCGGTGTGGAGCTGTCGATAACGCCCAAGGTAAGCAACGACGGCACGATAACCGCATCAGTCAAACCGGTGATCAGCTCCATCGTGGGCTGGACGCCGCAGAACTACCCGCAGATACGCACGAGAGAGTTGGAGACCATAGTGTCGCTGACCAGCGGGCAGACTGCGGTCATCGGTGGCCTGCTGCACAAGGACGAAATCGAGAGCATCGCGAAGATACCGCTCCTCGGTGACATCCCGCTCTTGGGCGAGCTGTTCAAGCACAAGACTTCCACGGAAGTCGATACCGAGGTAGTGATGCTCATCACGGCGTGGCAGGTCAACCCCGACCAGCGCACCGTGGTGGGGCCGGCCAAGCCTGGCGACGCATTTCCGGTGACCATAGAGCCGACTGAAAGCGCCGTGCCCGTCGCGAAGTAGGCTCTGAGGCTAGGCATGGACATCCTGAGAACGTGAGTGCGATGCGCTCCGTTCTCAGGATTCCTTGTTGAGTCATGAGCCTGTATGGTAAAGTAATCGGAGGGGGGACTGGCATGAAACTCCACAAGCTTCGGGCGGAAATGGCCGCACGCGGCATTCCGGCACTGGTCGTATCGGGTGACAGCAACCGCTATTACATGAGCGGATTCACCGGCAGCTCGGGAGTACTGGTGATCACTCAGAGCGATGCCGTGTTGATAACAGACTTCCGCTACACCGAACAGGCCGCGCAGCAGGCGCACGGATTCCGCGTTGTGATGCATGCAGGCCGCATCCCTGAGTCGGTAAGCGCAGTGGCGCAGGAGCTCGGCATCAAGCGACTGGGGCTGGAAAGCGAACACCTGACCTACGCCGAGTTCGAGTCGTATTCGCGTGCCCTCTCCGGTGTGGCCGAGGTAGTGCCTGTGAAGGGCGCCGTTGAGGCCATCAGGATGATCAAAGATCCGCAGGAGATTGAGATCATCGCCGAGGCGTGCCGCATCACTGACATGGCGTTCGACCACATACTAGGCTACATACGCCCCGGCCTTACTGAGAAGCAGGTGGCCACAGAGCTGAAGGTGTTCATGCTCAGGCATGACATGACGCCCAGCTTCGACTTTATCGTGGCATCGGGCGAGCGCGGATCCATGCCCCACGGGGTGGCCTCTGACAAGGTCATCGAGCCGGGCGATCTGGTCACACTCGACTTTGGTGGATTCTATCGCAGGTACTCCTCTGATATCACCCGTACTGTGGTGATGGGCAGGGCCACAGATGAGCAGCGGCGCATCTATGATCTGGTGCTCAAGGCGCAGGCAGCCGGCGTCGAGGCGGCGACGGCCGGCATGAGGGGCAATGAGGTGGACGCCGTGGCGCGGGGGATAATATCTGAGGCGGGGCACGGTGCTCATTTCGGCCATGGTCTTGGGCATTCGATAGGCCTCGAAGTGCATGAGAGCCCCAGGTTCTCCCCGACTGATTCCACCGTTATTCAGGCTGGCATGGTCCTCTCCGTCGAGCCCGGAGTCTACGTACCCGGGTGGGGCGGGGTGCGCATCGAGGATCTCGTAGTCATAACCGAGGGCAAAGCAAGAGTTATGTACAGCTCCACTAAGGAGCTAATCCAACTGTAGTTGCGGGGGGCATCGCATGATTTCAACCAACGATTTCAGGACAGGACAGACCATCGAGTGGGAGAACAGCGTATGGGTAGTTGTCGACTTCCAGCACGTCAAGCCGGGCAAGGGCGCGGCCTTCGTCAGAGCCAAGCTGCGTAACGTCATCAACGGCAACTCGGTGGAGACCACGTTCAGGGCAGGGGAGAAGCTCCCCAAGGCTCAGATAGACTACAGAGAGATGCAGTTCATGTACGAGCAAGACGGCGAGTACATGCTGATGGACCAGCAGTCATATGAGCAGATCGGACTGCGCGCCGAGCAACTCGGCGACGCCCTCAGGTATCTCAAGGAGAACATGATCATCGGCGTGCAGTTCTACCAGGGAATGCCCATCGGTGTTGAGCTGCCCAACTTCGTGGAACTCCTGATCGTCAAGGCAGACCCTGGACTGCGCGGCGATACGGCGTCAGGCGGCACCAAGCCTGCCACCCTCGAGACCGGCGCCGTGGTTCAGGTGCCCCTGTTCGTGCAGGAAGGCGAGAAGATCAGAGTGGATACCCGAACCCATCAGTACCTCGAGCGCGTCTAGTGGCTTCTCCGCACCGAACTCAATATGTGACGAAACACGTTACGTGAGCGGCGCTCGGGCGCCGCTTCTGCATTATTCGAGGCACGTGCGCTTACGCATGTCCTCGCCCGGCCTCGAAGGCCCTTTACGTCGACTTAGNNNTTCCCGATGAGGTCCGGGCGGTAGAAATCGTGCGCTCAAGCGGCAACGCGCAGAGCTGCGGGTTCGTCATGTGCCTTGCCAGCGCGTCGCCGCCGTCCCGCGATCCCGCCGCCGTCGAGG
>DBQN01000057.1:0-515 GCA_002305255.1 Firmicutes bacterium UBA1393
TACTCATTCCAGAAGACCATCTCGAACTTGCCGTCATCGCCATCGATGACCACCGAGCCCACGTCAAACCCGCCTGTGGTGGTGAGCTCCACCTTCGAGACCACGCCCCTGGCAGCGATGCACCCATCGGCCGCGTCAGCAGCCGCCTCGGCGGCGGCTCCCAGCCGGTCATCGGCCCCGATGATCGCCTGCCCCACTTTGATGCACTGCTTGATGGCACCCGGCGCGCCGTTCGCGCGCACGTACGACGCGCTCACAGGGTTGCGTGCGACGCCCACCAGCCCGCCCGCCTGCACGGCGGCCTGCCGGATCATCGCCGACGCCTTCTCGATGCTGCCCCGGGCCACGGTCTCAATGTAGGTGCCGCGCTCCGGATCACCGCCAACGCCAGTCTGCAATGAGACGAACCCCGTTACTGAGTGAAGGCCCATCGAGCCCATCACGCCCGTGGGATGCGCCCTGCCGTTGCACGGTGCGTCTACCACGGGAAGACCGAGGGCCGCAGCCTGCACCCA
>DBQN01000057.1:575-6462 GCA_002305255.1 Firmicutes bacterium UBA1393
GGAGCTCCCACAGCCGACACCGTGAGCAACACCGCATCATCGGGCACGTCATCGATGTCTACCAGCACGACGTCGCCGACCAGCAGCGCCGCCTCACCGGCCTTCATGCCCTTGTCGGGCGCACCGCCGCCTCCGCCGCCATAGAAGCTTCCGCCGACTACTGCACAATGCAGGTCGTGGCTGTCAAGTTTCATCCTGCTCAATCCACTCCACCTCCACAATCATCTAGACTGGCCGGCAGGCCAGCTGCACTGCCTCGAAGGTGAGCAGCGCCTCGGCCATCACCGGATCCACCACCATGACGCCGGTCACCTCTGCTATTCGCCGCGCTGCGCCTATCGTTGACATCCCCGTGCACGCCAATGCCACCACATCGACTCCGCGGGTTTTCAGGTCGCGCGCCGCTGCGTCGAGCGCGGCCGCCCCGGCGGGCGTCATCAGGTCGAGGGTCGTGTGCACGCCAGGCGGCTGGACGTAGGCTGCAAGGGCATCGCCCAACACCGCGCTCATGGCGAGGGGGATGTCAGGAGTTATGCCGAGGGAGCCCACCGAGCGGCCCAGCCCCATGGCCACGGCTGCGCAGGCGCGGCCGGCGCCTATGACTGGGATCGACACGGCGCGGCGGGCCTGGTCGACTCCGGGATCCCCCGCGCAGCTGACTATGACGGCGTCGTATCCTTCCTTCTCGAACTCGACGGCGAGGGCCGCCACCAGCGGAGCAGCCGTGCGCTCGGTCTTTTCGTCGTGAACCCCTGAAGGGTGGTCAGGAATGCATCTCGATGTAACCTGGAGTGACGGGAACCGCTCCATCATCAGACGTCCGTGGGTTTCAAGCAGACCGGTGTCAGAAGTGGTCAGAACACGTATCAATCCGATCTTCGGCAATCTGCTGCCCCCCTTCTATACCTTCTATGATGGAACCCGAATGAACAGAGACGGACAGATACGCCAGCACCTGTCCATCCCTGTGATGTTAGCCATAGACACCAGACACCATGTGCCAGGTCAGACACTGTGCGTTTCAGCAACTATGCCTTATATGAAGGTCTTGACGATCGCGCTTACGAAGCCGTAGATGCCGTCGCCGGCGATGAGACCGGCCTCCCGCACCTCCATCGGCTCGGTGCCGATGATGAGACGAACCACTACAGCAGCAAGAACACCCAGGCCGTATATGGGGTTCTTGATCAGAAGCCCTGTGGCGAACAGGATGCCGAGGGCCTTGCCGGATCCGCCCACAGCTTGGAGCACGGCGCCGGGTATGGCCCAGATTACGAGCTGCCTCAGGATCGAAGGATCCGCGCCGGCCCTGATGGTCGTTGCGAACACGCGGCTCACAGGAGGAAGCAGATCCATCTTGAAGTGCATGTTCATGAAGAGCAGCACGACAACGGTGGCCACGATTCCGCCTATGGCCTCAGAGATGAACTGCTGCCTGCGCCCGGCGAGCTCATAGGCGGGATCCTTTCCCTTGCCTCTGAGCATCCAGCCTGTCTTCAGGTCATACCCCAGGTCGGCAAGGCAGGGGCCGGTTGATGTAGTATAGCCGGTGAGCAGTGCCAGCGGGACCGCGGGTATCTTGAGGAACACGCCTATGGTGAGGAAGATCACCGTTATGGCGAAGCCGGGGAACCAGCCGGAATGCATGGCCGACATGCCCACCAGCACCGTCGACACCAGCGCAGAGAAGCCCGCGTAGATCAGCCACACAATGAGCTGGCCTATTGATACAGAGCTGAGGATGCCGGATATAAGCGCCAGGGCAAGAGCTCCAAGGAGGAACAGCACTCCTGACTCTGCAAACGCCTTCGGGATCTCACGCGCGCTCACTGTGGCGCCCTGCCCGTCGGCATCCTGCCCTGATTCCTGACTCTTGTAGCCTTTGATGATGATGGTTGTCGCCTGTATGAGCGAGACGATGCCGGCGCCTATCATCACTCCGTGCGGGATGTAGGTAGTGCCGAGATCGAGACCGTTGAACAGCGAGGTGCTGTAGCCCCTCACTATGAGACCGATTCCCAGCGCAGCCATGGCGAAGATGTTGGCGATGAACACGATGCCGACTCCGGCCATGGGAAGGCCGAAGTAAGAGCCGACGGCACCTACCACTATGCCCTCCAGGAGACGGCGTGCACGCTTTCCGCCCTGGTCGCCCGCGACTATGGCCTCAGCTGTAGCCACGCCGGGCGGCCATGCTCCGGATGCAGGGAACAGCGGAGTATCGTACGTGCGCCAGATGAGATACATGTCCACGAGCATTCCGATGGCAGAGCCGATGGCCATGGGCACTATCAGCCTGGTCTCGCCCATGACCCAGAGGATTCCGACTGACAGCAGCAGGCAGTTGGCGGCGCCGAATCCGGCAGCCGAGGTCATGGTCTGCACGAGGTTCTGCCGCTCGAGTGACCTGAACTTCCGGAAAGACTCAATCGGCACCCTCGCAATCGCCATGGCGACCACGGCTCCGATGATAGAGGTGTTTGGAGTAATACCGAGCTTGGAGATGATCTGCATGCAGATGGCGCCCGACAGGGCAGCCATGAGCACACTCACAATGAGCGTGCTCGGTTCCAGAGCACTGACGTGAATTGGTCCCTTGTTCGTTGCATTATTACTCACAGATATCCCTCCCCCGTTGGTATTGCCGAAGCACTTCCTCTGTTATTTCTCTCTTTACATGAACAATCCTATGTGAATGGAACCCAAAAGGCGGCATGCTCCATGGTGCATGATGCACAATCGGAGGAGGGCGTATTGTGTGTCACGGCTTGGAGGGAAAACGGACTGGACCAGCAGAATTAGTCGTGGGCAAGCTTTGATAGGATCATGGCCGCCATCGCCAGACGCAGCCTGAACTGCGTTTCGGGATCGCGGATATCATACTGGAGTATCTTCTCAATGCGCCTGAGGCGGTAGTCCAGGGTATTCCGGTGGATGAATATCTTCTCAGCAGCGGACTTCAACTCGCCACCTGACTCGAGGAACGCCCGCAACGTTTCCAGGAGTACTCCTCCTTCGCGTCCTTCGCGGCGGAGGGCGCCCAACTCAGCCTCAGCAAAGGCACCAAGGGCCCTGGCGTCGAGCTTCTGTAGCATCAGATACGGCGCCAGCGACGCATACGATACTGCCTTGCCCGCGCCATAGACGGCTCGGCCCAGTTCCAGCGCCCTGCTTGCCTGTGAGTAAGCCAGGGCAAGCGATCCGGAGCCCGTCAGCTGCTCGCTTATTCCTATGCTGAGCGGCGCGCGGGCCTCCACGGAAACCTGAATCAGGCTGTCGGCTAACGCGAGGACCTCGCCGGCAGCGGCGGTACGAATCCCGGTGATAATGTACACAGCTTTGCCTTCATACTGGAGGTAGCTGATCCTGAGCCCCGCCCGCTCACCCGAACGGTCATGCTCGCGACAGACTACCTTGCGGAGCAGGTGATCGCAGGCGCCGGAGGATTCGTCGCCGTCATGTGAGGCGACCATGACGACGTATGGACGGTCGAGCTCTATGCCGAGCATCCTCGCTTTCGCCGCCGTGGACTCAGAGGTGAGCTGCTCGCCTCTTAACACTTCGCCGAGGAAATCAGACCTCAACCTGAACTCTGTCTCGCGTATTGCCCGCAGCCTGAGCATCTCGAGCCCGACGGCGACGGCCGCCTGTTCGGCCCACGTCCGCTCAGTCTCACTCAATGGGCCGGCTGAACCTGGCTCCACCAGCAATGTGGCCATGAGGTTCCCGGCACCCACGACCGGGAACACCTCAACACCCGATTGGGGGCCGCGGGGTGGCTCGCTCTCATCAGTTGTGGCGAGCACTCTCAGATCGTGATCTACCACGTGCACAGATCGACCCAGCATGCGCCCGAGCTCGCGGACGACAGGACCCATGCCCGTGCCCTCCAGCACGAGGCTGACCATGCGCCCCAGGATGTCGGCAGTTCGGCTGGCGGCCGGAGCTGCGTCATTCAGCAGCGCCGTCACCAGCGGATGCGTGATGTCGATGAACGGCACGTCAGGAGGGACGTCGATTAACGGCAGTCCGACCTCGTTCGCGGCGGCGATCATGTGTGTGGGCATGGCTCCGAGGAAGCGCGACGGCTTCACCGCCAGCGCAGCCGCGTTGTCGGCAGCCAGGCGCCGCACCAGGCGCACCTGACCCTCGGGGTCGTCGCGCAAGGCGTAAGCGCACGTAATGACGAACTCATGCGGCCTGATCCAGCCGGTAACATCAGGCACCTCCATGATGTCTACGCAGCTTATGGGCGCATCGAGCCCGGCTTCGCCCGCGACCAGAGTCGCGCGCTTCAGCTCTCCTATGGACAGGGCGTCGCGAACAGTGATCATCCCAGATCATCTCCGGCAGATAGTCGGCGGCAGGCTGGTGTCGTTCATTCTACATTATCCTGCAAAGTCCCTTTTCGGGCTGGGTGGGGGCGGGGGTTGGGAGTGAGCGCGGAGCCGATTGCATGTCGACCGGGGTCAACCCGGTGCACAGATACAACCGAGTCAGTCATTGATGGATGGCGCAAACGACTGCCGTCAGCTATCGTCCCTCCGGGTATGGGCTGACCTGGAAGGCTGCACGCCGGAATCCTTAACATCCGCGTTACCAACGCTTCACGAGCCCGTACGCAGAAATGCGAGGAACCCGGCCAACTGAGCCGGGTTCCCTCATGGGCACGTATCTACAAGGCCCTTGCCACCGCACCCAAGTCAATTGGGACTGGAAAACTGAGCGAGGTCAGGGCCCCCGAAGCCCGGCGGTGCCTGAACGCAAGAACAGTAACCCCAGTGAAAGCTCCATCATCAAACGCATAACGAAACAGCACACCCGTCTCCGGTTCCTCACAGTACGAAGGACGAGGCGTACCTATCGATACGTAGAGGACATCGCCCTTTGGATCGTGATTGACGTCTAGCTTTTCCGTCGCGACGTCTCTCATAGATTATCCCTCCGGACATGTCCGATGTGGACAGCTTTCTTGCGATCCACGCAGTGACAACCTCTCCCTTACCCGCATCCGAAAACCGGACAATCACTTTCATCCACATCCACGGATAGGCTCGCTCCGCGCCGGACTTGAAGTATACGTTACTGTCATCCCCCTGGGTGCTATAGAGTGTTTAGTCGGCACCATGAACCGTGTTGCGTATTGCAGGAACCCGCACTTCGGGATGTCATATCTGTATGTGTTGCCGGTATGCGCTCCCAGTCATGAACACGGTGCGGCACAACGGATCGACAGTGCTAAAGATGATGTCGTCGCCTGGCTAGTTGCCGGGCACGCTGTCCGTGGCTCGGGACAACACGGCAGAGTGCCGAAGGCACGTTCATAGTCGCCCAGCGCCTCTGTAGGTATACGTGCAACCGCTTCGATATCCTCCAACGCGGCTAGCGAGGTCTGTGGCCGCTAGATCTAGAGAAGTGAAAGACGAAAGTGAGTGGGTCGGCATGGCCGATCAGGCGACGCGCGGTCGGTGGCGTGCCGCGGTTCTGCGCACCTGCCAAAGACTCATTGAGACACCCTCGGAGGTGCCCTCAGACTCGCGGAATCGGCCCAATACCCCCTGCCTACCTGTGAAATCGACAGGGACCAACAGTGGCTCGGCAGTAGGCCAACGATCGGGAGGCGATGCCGCCGACCATAAGTATCTGAGCTGGGGCGGGTTGGGCGACGGAGAGGCACCGGGCTCGCTCCGTTTGCTTAGGTTCTGCAGGATAGCGGCGCGCCTTGTATGCGGAGTCAACACAAAGCTGCGCCGTCATCTGCACACTGCCTAGTCTCGCAAGACCAGCAGGACCGCCCCAACCCGCTTCCCTGCGACGAACTTGCCAGTCTCCCCTGTGTAGGGGCGCCGGCAGCCGTCTACACCAGGCTCTCGAATATGAGCTTGCC
>DBQN01000057.1:6599-10374 GCA_002305255.1 Firmicutes bacterium UBA1393
GCCCTCTCCATGATCAGCGCCAGCCCTGCCTCGAACGCTGCCACGAGCTCCGCGAAGCTGGCCTCGGTTCTGCCCCTCAGGGCCTTCGCCATCCCCATCAGGCCGACGGAGATAATCGTGCCCAGGGTAGACGGGGCTGCTTCGTTGAACGCCGACGAGCACTTGGCGAGCGCGCGGCCGAGATCGGTCTCGTCAGCCGAGACCAGGTAGTTGTGCACCGCCGCGAAGCCCGCGCTCATGGAGATGCCCAGATCGCCGTCGCCGGTGCGGGCATCGAGGTCTATCAGCTCCTGCCTGTGCCGTGCCATAGTGTCTGCAATACGTGAGAACGCAGTCCTAAGATCACCGACGTCCATGCCGAGTGCCACCTCGTCTTCTCGTCTACTCGTCTGAGTCTATTTGTTGGAGTTCGTGTAGAATGGCGTGCTCGCCGGGGCCGCCAGATACTCCTTGTTCACGGCGTCAAGCTTGAACAGAGTGATCGACAACCCTGCCATCTCCATGGATGTGGCGAACTCACCGATGTGGGGCATGAACACAGCAACACCTGCCGCCGCCAGCCGCCGGTGGATTCCGCGATACACTATCAGCAGCTCTTCCAGGGGCGTGGCCCCGAGGCCGTTTACCATCACCGATACCTCGTCACCTGCCGCGAGGTTCAGCTCGGCCGTGAGCCTAGCGAGCACGACATCGACGATTTCGTCGGCCGTCATCATCTTCCGCACTTCGATGCCTGGCTCGCCGTGGATCCCCATGCCGATCTCGATCTCGTCGTCGCCGATGCTGAACGTAGGCTTTCCGGCCTCAGGCACAATGCATGGCGAAAGCGCAACGCCCATGCTGCGGATGCTGTCGAGTGCATGCCTTGCCGCCGCGGCGACACCCTCCAGCGGCAGGCCCTTCATGGCGGCGGCGCCGGCCACCTTGAAGGCGTACACCATGCCCGCCACGCCGCGCCGCTTCTCCTTCTCCTCCACCGGGCGCGACGCTACATCGTCGGCCACTCTCACCTGCATGGTGTTGATGCCCTCGAAGTCCGCCTGGTCGCAGGCCATATCGAAGTTCATGTTATCGCCGCCGTAGTTGCCGTAAAGGCACAACACGCCGGCGCCGAAGTCACAGGCCTTTATCATCTCAAACATCTTCTGCGAAGACGGTGAGGCAAACACGTTGCCTATGGCGCAGCCGTCCAGCATGCCGTCGCCGACATAGCCCACGAACACCGGAAGGTGCCCGCTTCCGCCGCCAGTGACGATGCCAACCTTGCCGGATTGGGGAGCACCTTTCCGCAGGATTATTCGTTTTTCCTCATCAAGGTTCGTGAGCCGGTCACCATAAGCGAGCAGCATACCCTCTAGCATCTCGGGAACGAAGTCAGATGCCTTGTTCATTATCTTCCTCATGATGATCCCTCCCATCGTCGGCATGCCGACGGCCTGTCGTCGGCGCATGACACTGCTCAATGCCTTGAGCGTAATTTCGCCATGGCCCCGCGATAACCTCCGTCGGCGCGCTGCCCCACAAATCAACACATTTCTACATTTTCCGTGATGTCGCGCCCATTGCCTGCCCTGCTCATTGTCTATGTCCGGTGTTACGTTGGCAGCTGGCTGCAGGTGTGTCAGAACATGTGACGAATTACTATGCATCTCAGGAATGCACGGTTGAGAAAGGGAGGTCTAGTGATGAAGAGACTGTTCAGCGTGTCTGTCGTCGTATGTCTGCTGGCTGCCATGGCTCTCGTGGCCGGCGCGGCCGAGCCGCCGGTACGAATCGGTCTGTCGGCGCCTATCACGGGCAACTACGCAGAGTATGGCCAGAACTTCCAGGTGTCTGTGCAGATGGCCGCCGACGAGATCAACGCCAAGGGCGGCCTGCGCGGGCGCAAGGTCGAGATCGCTGTAATGGACAGCAAAGGGGATCCCAAAGAGTCGGCGCTGATAGCTCAGAAGTTCGTCGAAGACCGCACGATTGTCGCCACCATCGGCGATTTCACCAGCAGCTGCTGCCTGTCGGCTGCTCCCATCTACGAGCGCGCCGGGCTCGTTCAGCTCTCTCCCACCGCCAGCAGCCCTGACTTCGCCCCTTCAGGCGACTACATGTTCGGCATCGTTGGCACTCAGGATGCTGAGGGCCCGTTCAACGCAAAGAACATCGCCAAGGACTACCTCAAGGTCACCAAGGTGGCTAGCATCTACATAAACAACGACTGGGGCGTTGTCACCAACGACAGATTCGTAAAGGCCCTCAGGCCAAATGGTCTGGAGCTTGTGGCGGCAGAACCCTTCATGGAGGCTGAGAAGGACTTCACGGCCGTGCTGACCAAAATCCGCAGGGCCAACCCTGAAGCTCTGTTCGTGGCCGCCATGTACAACGAGGCCGCCGCCATCGCCCGCCAGGTGCAGAAGATGGGATGGAACGTAGCGCTGTTCGCTCCGAGCTCAGTGTTCTCCTCGCAGCTGCTGGAGTTGGGCGGGGACGCAGTCGAGGGCCTGGCCACCAACGCCTTCTTCGTGCTGTCAGATCCTGATCCCGTGGTGCAGAAGTACATCAAAGACTTCGAGGCACGGGCGAAGAGGTTCCCGAACCTCCACGCAGCCTGCGCCTATGACTCGATGATGATCCTCGCCGCTGCCATCGAGAAGGCCGGCTTCGACCGCAAGGCCATCCGCGACGCCCTGGCCGCAACTAAGGGCTACATGGGCGTAACGGGCGAGATCACCTTCACCCCCGTGGGCGATGTGGTGAGGAACTACAAGATCATCGCCGTCGAGAAGGGCGAGTGGGTAGTCAAGAAGGGATTCTAGAAGGGATTCCCGACCACCACATCTCACACACGCCAGTAGATTTCGTGCCGGTCGCGCCGGTGCACTCGCCGTCGCGGCCGGCTCGAGATGTATCCACACGGGGGAGGCCACGGCATGTTCTACCTTCAGCAGCTCATCAACGGCCTCACGCAGGGCTCCATGTATGCTCTGATGGCAATCGGCCTTGCCATGATCATTGGCATCGTCGGCCTGGTCAGCTTCGTCAACGGCGAAGTCATCATGATCGGTGCCTTCGGAGGATTCTTCGCCCTCAGTGTGCTCAAGCTGAACGCATTCTGGGCGATGCTGTTCGGCTTCGCGGCATCGGCACTGCTCAGCGTGGGGATCGAATACGTCTGCTATCGCCCCTTTCGGACGAAGCCCACAAACAATGCGCTCATATCCACCATTGGCCTATCGATCTTCATAAAGAGCCTTGGGCAGGTGGTGTTCGGCACTGAGCCGAAGTTCGTGCCCGACGCGTTCGGCATCAAATACGTGGCCATCGGCGAGATCCGAGTGGGCTACGTGCAGATCGCCATCCTCGCGACGGTGGTGCTCCTCAGCGGCATTCTTCAGTACGTGCTTAACCGGACGAGGATGGGCATCTCCCTGAGGGCAGTGTCTATGGATAAGCAGGCAGCCGCCCTCCTCGGAGTGAACGTGAATCACACGGTGCTCATCGGCAACCTGATCGGCTGCGGACTGGGTGGCGTCAGCGGAGTTCTGATGGGCATCTACTACAACTCGGTTCAGGCGATCATGGGAGCAAGTGTCGCAATGAAGGCCTTCGCGGCTGTGGTATTCGGAGGGCTCACAAGCATCCCCGGCGCAGCCATCGGCGGCGTGATCCTCGGAATCGTGGAGAACTTCGCTGTCACGGCCTTCTCATCGGGCTATCGCGACATCGTGGCCTTCGTCATCCTCATCGGCGTGCTTCTGTGGCGGCCGTCGGGCATCCTCGGGCG
>DBQN01000074.1:0-18067 GCA_002305255.1 Firmicutes bacterium UBA1393
AGCAGGCCGGTGCCTGACACATCCACAGTCCTTTCGATTAGGCCTCCACCTGCCAGCTGAATACCCTCCACACGCTGGGTCTTCAGTCCGCTGATGGCGGGCTCAACAACCAGGTCATAGACTCCGTCGGCTAGCACCGCCTGCCAGATGCCGGCGGAGATCCTGTCGAGCGAGATGCGGTCGCTGAAGCCGCCGACCGGGTAGGCCGAAACCGCCGCATCATTGAACGGCTGGCCTTCTGACGTTACCCTAACACGGAAGGTGTTGCCCTGTCGGAAATCGGCCCTCAACGTCACCGTCGCGCCCGAGGCAACGACAACGTTGTCAAACAACAGTTCCTGCTGGTATGGCCGATTGGTGGAGGCTATGACCCGGTAGGTGCCAGGGTCGACCGACACCTCCAGCGCGTCGGCTATGGAGGTGAAGGCCGCTACCTCGGCTCCGTGCTCCTGCACGATGGCATGCATTCCCGCAGTCGTTGTCGCATTGCCGGCTATGGTGGGGATGATAACGACTCTACCGGGAACTCTGACCTCGATCTCGATCTCGGTCACCTTGCCTGCCTGCACATATGCCTCAGCGGGATCGCTGGAGATCCCTCGATATACTGCACCTGCCACGTAACCTCCGGGCAGCACGATGGCCTCGCGTACTGAACCGACTAGAGGCAGCACGAGTCGGCCCGGGGCACCTGATATCGTCACATCTGATGCTGCCGTCACGTCGGCCGAGCCGGCCACGACGCGCACCCTGACCACGCCTAGAACGTCACTCAAGTCAATGGTAAGGCGCGTTGTCTCGCCGCCGATGACCACGACGCCCGGCACCGTCTTGTCGGCCCTTACCGCGTCCGCATAGCTGACTCGCACATCGTATGTGCCAGGCTGCAGGCTAGCCTGGAAGGCATCTGTTGCAGCATCGAGCACGAGCACGCCTGACATTGTCGCGTTGGACACTGTAACGCTACACGAATCAGACACGCTCCTACCCATGAATGTCACCCGTGCCTCTAAGGCCGCCGGCAGTTCGCCGAGGTCGACGACTATGGGGGTTGTGACTCCGGGCTGCACTGATACCGGAACCGTGGCCTTGAGTGAGGGATAGTTGGTATGGGTTACGATGAAGGTGTATGCGCCCGCCTGCAGCGTGGCAGAGGGTGGGGCGCCAAAGAACGTGGTTCGAACAGTCGCGGTGCCCTTGAGTATCTGCACGCTGACGTCGGACGTCACGTCTCTGCCTGACGCGAACGCTTGTAACGTGACTCGACCCTCAAGGGAACCGAAGTCCAGCGTCACAGGGGAGACCACGCCGGGCGACGCAGACACACGCACCTCGCCCGAACGTAGCACCATGTTGTCGCGGATCAGCTCACCGCTGACGTAATAAGTACCTTCGTCTACTACGGCACGTACGCGCCGCGGCGCCTGTGTGCTCAGGGTTGTCTCAACGGGCTGACCACTCGCTGTCTTCACAGTGATGACGGCCTGTTCAGTAACGTCGGCACCGGCGGCGAGGGCTCGTACCTCTATGGTGGCAGGCTTGATCGCCTGCTGCACCACGGTGCTCAGAGCACGAGTGAGGCTGTCGGTGTCAGAGGCCTGGTAGAACTGACCGATGCACTCGACCAGCTTGGCCTGCTTCTCGGTGAGGGCAAAGCCGACGACGTAAGGCTCGAGGAACACGCCCTGAGCCTGGAGACGCGCTGACACCGCGCACGGATCACCGCCGCAACTCTCCTCGCCGTCGGTGACCAGGATGACGATGTTGCGCGCGCCCTGCCTGTTCGGGAAGTCAGCGGCGGCCAGTTCCAGAGACCTGGCTATCGGTGTCATCCCTCTGGCCTCCATCGAGTTGACTCGCGCGATCATGTTGCTCTTTGCCTCTCTTGCAGGGGCGAAAGGCTGCGCGAGTACACTGTCGTCGCACGCACTCCGCGTCGGGTCCAGCTCAGCTCCGTAGATCCTCAGTGCCACGTAGAGATTGGGGTCATCAGGCAGATCGCTTATGAGCTTTTGCATCACCGACTTGGCAATGGAAAGCCTCGTATCCCTGCCTATCCTGGCGGTCATACTGATTGACGCGTCGAGGATGAACTCTATGTAGGTGATATCCGTCGCCGTCGGCGGCGGCGCGGTCTGAGATGCGCCGAAAGAAAGCGGACTCAGTAGGACCACCATCAGTAGAACGATTAGCGAGCCGACAAGTCGTCTTGTCATCTGCGCAGCCTCCAGTTCCCAGTAGATTCCGGGCGCCCTACCTCGATGGAAGTGGCGCCAGCTACATGCCAGTACACTTAGACACAGGATTCCCCTTTCCTCCATCGTCCTCATCCGAATTCGCGCAGTAAAGTCCAGCACAGGGGGGCAGGCGAATACCGGCCATCCCAAACTGGGACAATACCTGGTGCAAGTCGCAGAAATCCGAGAGAGACAGAGGTGAGTGCAAGCATGTCCCTGACTCGACTCCTTCGACCACTCGTCCGGGCGAGCCTCATGACGATAATGGTTCTGGCTGTAGCATCACCCCTCGCCGGCGCACAGATCAGGCCCACGCTTACCTGGGGTTGGCGAGGCCCGTCGGTGAGGCTGGCGCAATGGAAACTGTCAGAGTGGGGATATCTCAAAGGAAGAGTAGATGGGGTCTATGGTGCTGAGACATACAGGGCGATCATCTCGTTTCAGCGCCGGAACGGTCTGACTCCTGACGGCAAGGTCGGACCGGATACGTGGAGGGCCCTCGGCTTCGGCTACTCCGTGGCCAACAGGGCCGCCACCGGGGGTACTGCTACCTCGGCGAGAACCGTCTCGTCGTACTCCTCCACCATCGATCTCTTAGCCCGCGTCGTCGCCGCGGAGGCTGAAGGCGAGCCGTACAGGGGACAGGTGGCGGTGGCAGCCGTGTTACTTAACAGAGTACGCAATCCGAGATTCCCGAAAACGGTATCAGGCGTGGTGTTCCAGCCTCGTGCGCTGGAGTCGGTCAGCAATGGGCTGGTATGGAGAAGGGCGCCATCGGCCACAGCCTACGCCGCCGCGCGTGATGCTGTGAACGGCTACGATCCCACGTATGGCTGCACATTCTTCTGGAATCCTTACAAGCCGGTATCAGGCTGGATCTGGACCAGAAACATAGTCACTCAAATAGGAAGGCACGTGTTCGCAAGATGAGAACGAAGCTCTGGTTCCTGCTGGTGCTGGCCTGTGTTGTGACAGTAGCAGCACTCTTCGCGCTCCGCTCGACCGGAGACGCTCAGGGACGAGGCGGTCAGGTCGACTTGCTGGCCAGAGTGGTGGCAGCTGAGGCGGAAGGCGAGCCGTATCAGGGACAGGTGGCTGTAGCCGCAGTGATCCTGAACAGAGTCGAGAGCAGCCAGTTTCCCAACTCCCTGTCGGGAGTGGTGTTCCAGCCACATGCGTTCGAGTCGGTCTCGAATGGGCTGATTTGGCGAAGGAGCCCGAGTCGGGAGGCCATATCAGCCGCCAGGGACGCCCTAAACGGCGTCGACCCGACATACGGGTGCATCTTCTTCTGGAACCCGTCGAAACCAGTGTCGGGTTGGATATGGAGCCGTCCGGTGGCAGTGCGCATCGGAAGTCACGTATTTGCCAGATAGGCGCATAGGAAGGGGGAATCACCATGTCAGATGAGATGGGCGGCGACCGCGAAACCACGCAGACAACGAGGGATGACCGCGACCGAGGAAACACGTCGATGCCGAACTACCTCTCAGGCTTCCTTGCGCTGCTGGTAGTGGCAGGCGTTGCCTTCGGGTATATTCAATGGAAGTCACGCCGCAGATTGGAGATTGCCGTCGAGAACCGATACACCCAGGCATTCTTCGACCTGGTGAGTAATGTGGACAACGTACAGGTGGCGCTGGCAAAAAGCCTGGCCTCAGGTTCTCCAAGGCTTAGGGTCGGGGCCCTCTCCGATGTATGGAAGCAGGCTGGAGACGCGCAGGCCAATCTGAACAGCTTGCCCGTGTCACAGGGCATTCTCATGAGGACTTCGGCATTCCTCACGCAGGTCGGAGACTTCGCGTTCATCACGGCGCGGAAGGTCGCAAACCAGCAGATGATGAGCGATGAAGACTGGACCAGGCTTGCCGAGATGAAGAAGCAGGCTCGAGAGCTGGGCGATGGCCTCGCTGAGCTGCAGGCGGGTGCAGCCGGCGGCAACATTCGTTGGGTTCAGGTTGCCCAGAAAGCACAGGCGCGGGTGTCATCGGGCTCCAAGGGAGGATCCGATATCGCCACCGACGGTCTCACACGCGTCGATGAACAGGTACAACACTTCCCGACGCTTATATACGACGGGCCGTTCTCCGACCATGTTCAGCAGCGCGAGGCAGTAGGGATTACCGGCCCGGATGTGGGGCCTGAGGAAGCCACCGCCATAGCAAAACGGGCTCTGCCCTTTGATATGTCGGGGTATACTGCCACGGTCGAGGAGGAGATCAGCGGCAAGATTCCCACCTACAGGGTCAGATTGAAGGCCCCCGCGAAGAGCGGTAAGCCCGACGCAGTGGTAGACGTGTGCCGCAAGGGCGGCAAGGTGGCCATGATGAACATCGCTAGAGACATCGGGGAGCAGAGACTCGATCTGAAGCAGGCTGTGTCTCACGCTGAGAAGTTCCTAGTGCAGTCGGGATACCAGCAGATGCAGCCGACTTTCGCGTCGGAGGTGGGGGGAGCCGCAGTGATACCCTTCGTTGCCGTGCAGCAAGGCGCCCTGATCTACCCCGACATGGTCAAGGTCAAGGTCGGGCTCGATACAGGTGAGATCCTGTCTATGGATGCCACCGGATATCTAATGTCGCACCATACCCGGACAATACCCAAATCGAAGATATCGGCAGCCGAGGCCGCGGAACTGCTCAGCCCTGCTCTTGAACCTGCGGGCGAGCCCAGGCTGGCCGTGATACCCATCGAGACAGTGGACACCCCGGAGGCGGTATGCTGGGAGTTTAAGGGCACATCTTTCGGCGACGACTTCTACGTGTATATCAATGTCGAAGATGGGCGAGAAGAGAGCATTCTGCAACTGATTCCCACATCTGAAGGTACCCTCGCGTTGTAGCAGCCGGGCGCAGGAGAACTGCGCCCGCGCGTGGAAGGAAGACCTCAGCGCCTCGCGCACGTGGATCGGGGTGCATGAGGGGGGAAAGCAGCTGGCTGAACACTACTACACAGCCAGGCCGACATCGGAACACGCTCCGGGGCAGGTACGCTACGCAATGCCCGATGGCACTGTCATGGTGTTCGCCACGGATGCCGGCGTGTTCTCGAAAGAGCGCATCGACAGGGGTACGCGCGAGATGCTAAAGGCGGTCGTGCCCAAACCAGGCGACCGGGTGTTGGATCTTGGCTGCGGATACGGGCCGATAGGCATTGTGCTGGCCGCTTTGGAGCCGAGGGCCTTTGTGACCATGGTGGACATCAATGAGCGCGCGTGCGAGCTGGCCAGGCGCAACCTCGCCACCAACTCGATATCGAACGCAGAAGTCCTCTGTGGAGATGCGTTTGAGGTCGTGGGCGACAGGCGTTTCAACATGGTAGTCACTAACCCTCCGATCAGGGCCGGCCGCCGGGTGCTGGAGGCCATGGTGCAAGGCGCACACGACAGGCTGGCCGACGGGGGGCAGCTGTTTCTGGTGATACGTACGAGCCAGGGAGCCGCGTCGATGAAGGCGTATATGGAAGGCGTGTTCGGCAACGCCGATGAGCCAGAGAAGGGCGGCGGATACCGGGTGATCAGGAGTGTGAGAATCTCCGCCCACGACAAGGCATAATCTCTGACTGCCGGGGCCGTACTGCACACGAGTCCCGGCCTTCGGAGGTAGCCTTGACACGTCGAGTTCACATCGTCTTTCTGGCCCGCGACAGAACCCTTGCGTTGATAGCGCTGCTCACGCTGGTGAGCACGCTCGCGCTTCTCCTGGGCGGAACGGCCGTCGAGGTCATGTCGCCGGCTCGCGATGCAGTGAGCGGACGGGTCGTAGCCATCGACGCCGGGCACGGCGGGCCCGATGGAGGAGCGGTTGGCAAGTCAGGTGTTGTTGAGAAGCACATAAACCTGCACATCGCGCTGGAGTTGCAGAGACTCTTGGGCAGGTCGGCCGTGCACACGGTGATGACACGCACCACCGACACCGACCTTGCGAGTGACGGCGGCACAGTGACGGGATCGCGCAAGCTCGCCGACCTCAAGCGAAGAGCGGTTCTCGTGAATGAAGCCGAGCCCGATATCTTCATCAGCATCCACTCGAACAGTTTTCCTGAGCCGCAATGGTCGGGGGGACAGGTGTTCTACAGTCTGTCTTCAGAGGAGGGCAGGCGCCTGGCGGTTGAGATCCAGACCAAGCTGGCCGAGGTACTCGGACCCAACTCGCGAAAAGCTCGCCCCGCCGACATCTACCTCCTCCATGCAGTGAAGGCGCCGTCCGCCCTGGTCGAGGTGGGCTTTCTGTCGAACCCGCGCGAGGAGCGACTGCTCTCTGACCCCACGTACAGAGTGAAGGTGGCCGGAGCGATCTATCAGGGCATAATCTCATACATGACGGGCACGGCCTCAACCCAAGCTGGCGAAAGCTGGGGCACAGTGCAGCGCGTGTCAGCCCAGACCCAGGCGGGGAGTGACGCGGCGGTGCTCTACTTTGGCGGGCCCACCAACATGGATGGTGCGCTGGTGCCGGAGGTCAGGCAACTGCCCGGCCTGGGTTCGATGAACAAGACTGAAGCAGTGGGAGCATTGGTGTCGGCTCTGCTCGCAGGGCCGGGTCAGGCCAGCATATTGCAGCCCACAGTGCCGGCAGGTGTCGTGATCCGCAGTGTCGCGATGTCAGGGGACGTTGCAGTAGTCGACTTCAGTTCTGAGTTCATTGCCAATCACTGGGGTGGAAGCGCAGCTGAGGAGATGACGATATACTCCATCGTCAACACACTGACTGAACTGCCTTACGTGAAGGCGGTGAAGATCCTCGTCGAAGGCCAGCCCATCGGAGCGCTCAGCGGCCATCTGGATCTGGAGCACGCCCTGCAGCGCAACACGTCGATGGTGCGATTCCGTAGCTAGGTTCGCGACTTCGAACGGAGGACAATCTGCGTTGACGCCGAATACATATACATGCAGAATAGTACCACAGGCGTCGGGCGCCCGCGGCAGCAACGCCGCCGGCAGCGACTGCTGACGCGCTGACAATGGAGGGCGGTGTGCTGATGACCAGGGCTTCAGAGCTGATCTATGACGAGCTGGGCCGCAGTTTCTCGGGCAAGAGTTTCATATCCATTCACGACTACTCTACTGAACAGATCAGGCGGGTGCTAGACCTTGCTCAGCTTCTGAAGAAGGAGCAGAAGGCCGGGGTGCCGCATCCGATTCTCAAGGGCAAGACACTGGGCATGATCTTCATGAAGCCGTCTACACGCACCAGGATCTCCTTCGAGGTGGCAATCTGGCAGCTCGGCGGATACGCGCTGTTCCTGAGCTCCAACGACTTGCAGCTCAAGAGGGGTGAGACCATCGCGGATACGGCCAGAGTGCTCTCAAGGTACCTTGACGGCATCATGATCCGGACCTTCGCGCACTCCGACGTGATCGATCTGGCCACCTACGGCTCGATTCCGGTGATCAACGGCCTCACCGATATGCTCCATCCGTGCCAGGCCATGGCCGATCTGCTGACTGCCGTGGAACGCTTCGGCGACCTTAGGGGACGCAAGCTCACGTACGTGGGCGACGGCAACAACGTGGCCCACTCGCTGATGTTCGGCGGAGCCAAACTCGGAATGTACGTCACATGCGTGTGCCCTCCCGGCTTCGAACCCGATCCCGCCATCGTGGCGGCAGCATCCGAAGACGGAGAAGCAACCGGCGCCAGGATTGAAGTTGTGAACGACGTGGCGCAGGGTGTGGCCGGTGCTGACGTTCTCTACACCGACGTGTGGGCCAGCATGGGGCAGGAGGCGGAGCACGCGAAGCGAATCAAGGCCTTCCAGGGCTATCAGATTAACCAGGACGTCGTGGCAATGGCCAAACCCGAGGCCATCGTTATGCACTGCCTGCCGGCTCACCGGGGCGAGGAGATCACCGACGAGGTCTGTGACGGACCGCAGTCTGCACTGTGGGACGAGGCCGAGAATCGTTTACATGCTCAGAAGGCGATCCTGGCGCTCCTGATGAGCTAGGCACTTCGGCACTGAAGCATCCGACTGAAACACGAGGCTCACATAGCGAGTCAAGGAACTGGTGGCGCGCCCGTCGGGCGCGCCTTTGCCATTGTTTCGGAATCCGGCATGCATAATCCAGATACACCAAGAGTTACAGCAGTTCACGGCCTGTTTGACTGGCAGGAACATCGCCTCGAGAGTAGAAATCATATCCCCGAACAGGCGATGGTGAAACATTGGCCGAGTTCTTGTCGCACGCAGTCCGCTCGGACGCAGCCATCTGCCCGGAAAGGAGGTGCCCCCCAAAGGGTGTTGAGCGAAGTCCGGGTACCACACAGACGAAGCACCTCGTGACAGTCTAGGTGAAGGAAACATGGACACTTCCCCATACGAGCTGTCAGAGAATCGCAGCAACAATCGCGCTACGTGTTGCGGCACACACACATCAAGGGGGAACACAAGTGAAAAAGCTAGCAGTCGCAATCGCACTTATCGTCGCAGTAGTAGTAGCACTGCCTGTTTCCGCCGCTCAGATCGATCTGAGCGGAACGCTCTCCACTGAGGCTGCCTACAACTTCGGTTCAGGCGCCTCGACCACAACCGACCTCACCCTTGAGCTTGGCACCACCTTCCAGGGCGGACCGACCATTAAGGGCGTCGTTGTGGTCAACCCCATGAACTGGCTTACCGAGAACGGCAATGACCGCGAGTTCGGGCTGTCGCCCGAGGAGTTCGCTACGGTCATAGCAGACAAGGGAATCAAGACCGCATACCTCGAGGCCACCGGACCTTACTGGATGGGCGGCCCGGCTATGATCACCCGTGTGGGCGATCTCGACGTTGCGTATTCTCCATTCATCCTCGAGACCAGGGCCATTGACGGTATCTCCGTGGACGGCATGACAGTCGGACCCATCAGCGTCAGGTCGCTTTACGGAATGAGCACCGGCGAAGCCGTCATGGGCGGCATGATCGGTGCCGACCTGGGCCTGGTTGCGATGGACGCGGCCCTCGTCAAGGTCGGAGCGGACGAGTACGATTACCAGGCCCGCGTGTCGGCCACCCCCATCGACAGGCTCGTCGTGAACGGCCTCGTGGCCGGGCAGACCAACACTGAGGCCACAGCAATCAGGGCCAACGCCGAGTACGGCATCGGCTTCCTTCCCATCGACGTGGTGGCCTCCCTTGGCTACAGGCAGACCAGCGGCGCGTTTGACCCGACCTTCAGGTCGCGCGGCGACGGCAACCCCGTCGACGACGAGCAGGGAGTCTCGGCTGTGAACGCAGGTGTCGCCACTCAGATAGGCATGTTCGGAGTCAGCGTCGACGGTGAGATCCTCGGCAACGACGACGACTGGAAGATGGATGACGAGCGCTCCATCGGAGCCGCCGTAGCCACCAAGGTGCGCGGCCTCGACGTCAGGGCCGGCCACAGGGTCACCCAGATGATCGGCGAGACTGAGGACACCTTCACCAACAAGACCAGCCTGGGCGTTGCCATGAGCGAGCGCGCTCTCATGCCCAACCTGGTTGTAAGCGCCAGCTACGACGCGACCATCACTGACTTCGCTTTCGCAGACATGAGGCATGTCGCCCGCGCGGCAGTAGGTGCCGACATGGGAGCCTTCCGTGGCGTGAGCGTGTCAGCTCTCTACGACAGCAAGCCGGAGGCGGATGATCCCAGCCGTGAGCTTACCGTCGGATACACCGCACCCAACGGAGTGAAGCTTGGCTATGCCTACAACGACCTCGGCACCAGCAAGCTGTCAGCCGGCATGGAGGTAGACTTCTAGCGCACCTCCTACGCCGAACCATCAACGATCAGGATGCCAATCGAGAGCGGCGTCCGGGAGCAGATCCCGGGCGCCGCTTCAGTCTCTCCGTCGTTACCTGCGAACTAGCCAGGTGCCGGTGCGCCCTCAAGTGCTACTCTGCCAGGGGTATCCTCAGCACCTGCCCGGGGTAGATGTCGTCGCTGTTGAGTGAGTTCGCAGATATCAGGGCCCCCGGCGACAGGCCGTGAGCCGCGGCTATCGCCCAGAGAGTATCGCCAGGCTGAACCACGTATTCGCGAAGGCCGACCCCGCTCTGTGTCGAGCTGCGCGGTCCACCGGGGATCCGCAGCCTCTGCCCGACATACAGCGCCGTGGTAGTCAGGTTGTTCGCCGACATCACCGCCTGCACCGTCGTGCCGAACTTGCGGGATATCAGGAACAAGGTGTCACCGGGCTGCACTACGTAATCCGATACCATATTAGGAGGCGTCGCCGGCCCTCCGGGAATCACGAGCACCTGCCCAACCGATAGGGCATCGGATGTGAGTCCGTTTACGCTGCGAAGCGCGGCTACGCTGGTGCCGAAGCGCTGCGCGATTGTGAACAGCGTGTCGCCTGACCTCACCACATACGTTCCCGGCACAGCCTGTTGGCCGGGTACGCCTGACCTCACCGATACGGGTACGCCCACCGACACCTGTGCGAACAGTGCCTCCACATCGGGCGTGTACATCCTCACACACCCATTTGACACGGCGCTCCCGATGGACTGGGGCTGGTTTGTGCCATGGATACCGTGGCCCCGCGTTGTGAACGCCATCCACCTGGTGCCGAACACCCCTCCGGGATTCATGGCCTTGTTCAGTATTCGCCACTCGCCGACGGGCGTGGGCGTGGCCGGCTTGCCGATGGCCACAGGGTAGCTGGCCGTCTCCTGTCCGCCCCGAAGCAGCGACAGGCGCCGTTGCGACAGGTTGATGATGATAGACAGGCCCGCCTGGGCTATGCCGACCTCGTCAGAGTCATACTCACGCGACGCCGTAGGCTCCTCCGAACAGGCATCGTGCGGGAGGGGAGTGCCGCCGAACAGAAGACGCCAGGTGGCTGCATCCACGATGCCGGTCTCGGGTAGGCCGACGCTGGCCTGAAACTGCCGCACGGCCAGTTCAGTCCTGATTCCGAAGATGTTGTCTACCTCACCCAGGGGAAACCCGCGGTAGTGCAGCTGCTCCTGCACATTGCCTACGGGGATCACAGTCATTCCCCTCATGAGCACGAGGGGTCGCTCGTCAGTCAATGATGTCACCACCTCTAGGCTTTCTGCCCCATTATACGCACCATGCTCTCAGTTCGCTGAAGGAATCGTCCGCCAGATGTTGAATAGTCACAGACGGACAGGTGGGCAATGGATGCCACCGATTAATATAGTAGGAGGATTGTTCATGGCAGGAGTCAGGTTGGAGAACGTCTTCAAGAAGTTCGGCAACGTCACGGCTGTCAATGACGCCAACCTCGAGATTCGCGACAAGGAGTTCCTCGTGCTGGTAGGCCCGTCAGGCTGCGGAAAGTCTACCACCCTCCGCATGATCGCCGGTCTTGAGGAGATCACCTCAGGCAAGATCTACATCGGCGATACCCTCGTCAATGACATCCCCCCGAAAGACCGCGACATAGCGATGGTGTTCCAGAACTACGCCCTGTATCCCCACATGGATGTGTACAACAACATGGCTTTCGGCCTCAAGCTGCGGAAGTTCCCTAAGGACGAGATCGACCGCAGAGTGAAGGAGGCGGCGAGGATTCTCGGCATTGAGAACCTCCTCGATCGCAGGCCCAAGGCCCTGTCGGGCGGGCAGAGGCAGCGTGTTGCGGTAGGACGGGCCATCGTGCGCGAACCTAAGGTGTTCCTGATGGACGAACCTCTGTCGAACCTCGATGCCAAGCTCAGAGTGCAGATGAGAGCTGAGCTGTCGAAACTGCACAACAGGTTGCAGACGACGATCATATACGTCACCCATGACCAAACAGAGGCCATGACCATGGGCGACAGGATCGTGGTAATGAAGGATGGCTTCATCAAGCAGGTCGGCGCACCTCTCGACATCTACCGGCGCCCTGACAACATGTTCGTCGCGGGGTTCATCGGGAGCCCTGCCATGAACTTCGTGCCAGGAGTGCTGCGCAAAGAGGGCGACGACATCATCATCGACTGCGAGTCCTTCGCCGCCATCGTGCCGCCTGAGAGGGCAACAAACGCCGACAAGTACATTGACCAGCGCGTGGTTCTCGGCATACGCCCGGAGAACATTCAGGATGCCGACTTTGTGCCCAATGCCCCCAAAGACAGGATCGTAGACTGCATGGTCGACGTCACTGAGCCAATGGGAGCAGAGGTGTATCTCAACCTCTCGGCAGGTCCGCACTCCCTCGTGGCAAGAGTCAACCCGCGCACCAACGCCAGGGACGGTCAGCGCCACTCGGTCGTGCTGAACATGGACGAGTGCCATCTGTTCGACGCCAACACCGAAATGGCGATAAGGTAATCAGTGCCCTTGCATGCCGGGGCCGCGGCCCCGGCATGCTGTTGTACGGCTGACATCATACGCATCAGGGGGCAGGGCAATGTACTACATAGGAATCGACCTGGGCGGAACGAAGATCGCTTCCATGCTGATCAACAGTGAGTACGAGGTCCTGGCCAGGCTCACAGTGCCCACCAGGCACGAAGAAGGCGAGCAGTCGGTGATAGGCAGGATCACCGGCTCAGCTCAGCACCTCTGCGATTCGGCGTCGGTGGAGATGCGGCAGGTGGGTCGCGTGTGCGTCGGCTCGCCGGGGCCGATCATCAGGGAGTCAGGCATGGTCCTCGATGCCCCCAACCTCGGTTGGAAGAATGTTGCGCTCGCACCCCTTGTCAGCAATGCCCTCGGCGTACCGGTGATAGTAGAGAACGACGCGAATGCCGCAGCCGTGGCCGAGAACCTGCTCGGAGCGGGCAAAGCATCGAGGAACATGATGTACATCACGGTCAGCACTGGTGTAGGCGGCGGGTTGGTGCTTGACCGTAGGCTCTATCGGGGATCCGGCGGGGCCGCTGGGGAGATCGGCCACACGACGGTGCTCCCCAATGGCCCCCTGTGCGGGTGTGGGAACCGAGGATGCCTTGAGGCCTTGGCCTCGGGCACGGCCATAGCCAGAAGAGGGCAGGAGATCGCGCACCGTCCAGCCGGACGGGGCATAGCCCAGCTGGCGGTGGACGGGCCTGTTACGGCCATGACTGTGGCCGAAGCGGCGCGCCGCGGCGACAGGGCGGCCACTGCCATATTGCGCGACGCCTTCGAATATCTTGGCATTGCAGTTGCGAATGCGGCGAACCTACTCAATCTCGACACCGTGGTGATCGGCGGAGGGGTGGCCGGCATAGGCGACATGCTCTTCGACTCCGTCAGATACGAGGTCAGAGCACGCACATTCGCGTTCGTCGCCGAGCAATGCAAGATCGTACCTGCGTCCCTAGGGGCTGATTCGGGCGCGCTTGGCGCAGCTTGCTGTGCAGCAGGAGCCTGCGCCTGAGATCTCCAGGCGATTCGGAGGTAGTGGCGTGAGAACGACGTTGGTGATTCTCGTGGCGATTGCGGCAGTGGCAATGGCCCTGACTGCCTGCGTTCCCTTGGCGTCGGCGCAATCAGCCGGCGAGCGAGTAGTGTGGGAGTGTGACGACCCGGCAGGCGACGACCACGGCCCCGGCTCATATACGTACCCAACGAACCCATCCTTTGCGCCGTACGCCGGGCACTTCGACATCGTTCGGTTCCGGGTAACCGCCGATGAGCGACACGTCCACTTCGACACAACGTTGAATCGGTTGGTCAACACCTGGAATGCCCCGGAAGGCTTTAGCCATCAGCTGATAGAGATCCTGATCGACACCGAGCCGGGCGCTGGCGACGTCAATGTGGCAAGCCGTGGTGCGAACGTCCGCTTCGACCGGCGCTGGGCGCCTGACGTGTTCATACGGGTGCTCGCTTGGGGAGGAAGCAGCGTCACGGTAGGAGACAGGTCGCTCGGCATATCTGCAGTAGCGCTGCCCAACACGGCTACAGTGAGGGCGTCGGTTCCCATCGAGCTGGTCGGAGCGCCCGCTGAAGACTGGAGATACTACGTGCTGGTGTCGTCGCAGGACGGCTATGGGCCGGAGGATCACCGACCCGTGACTCAACGAGGCGGGCCATGGGTGTTCGGCGGAGGCAGCGACTCGGGCATGTGCCCGTACGTGATAGATCTGCTGGCACCGGCGGCGTCGGCGGCCGCCAACCCCCAGTACTCACAGCTGAAATCGTGGAGTGACGCTGACAGGAGGCTCGCGGTGCTGGTCCCCGCTAACGTGTTCGACGCACGATCCGATTGGGCGCCTATCGCGGGTTGGATCGCGCTGGGCGCGGCTGTCGTGGCCGGTGGCGCCGCATACCTGGCCAGGCGTAGGGCGAGGCGGCGAAAGGAGAGCTAGATTGATTCGCAGACTCTTCGGGAGAGGTATCATTACTTTCACACTGCTGGCGTCAGTCATAGTTGCAGCACTTGCGCTCCCGGCAACGGCACAGGGTTCGGTGGGCGGACTACTCGACTTCCTAGAGCAGATATTTACCCGTGGTCTCACTGAGTCCGAAAAGCCAATTACGCCGCAGCGGCAGCTGGACGCGTTGCCGGTTGCCTTCTCGTTCTATGTGACCGGCGACGCGAGAGGCGATGCGGCGCCGCAGGCCGACAGGCTGCTGGCACTGATAGAGGCGATGGAAGCCGCGGAGGGAGCTAAGTTGGGGCTGGGTGTAGCGGCCGATCTCGCGACGACACTTGCGTGGACAAGCTCGCCGGCTCTTCAACGCATCAGGGACGGCCTCACTGCCGGGCGCTTCTCATCGCTCGGATCGCTCTTCGCGCCCGGGGTCGTGGCTGCCCTTGATCCATTGGACGCTAGGACAAGCCTGGCTCTGGCGCGTGATGTGTACGAGCGGCTCCTCAGAACGGCTCCGTCGGGCTACTGGAACACAGGAGGCGTGTGGCGGCAAGACGTGATCTCGCCGGTGAGCACTGCAGGCTATAGCTACATGCTTGTCGATGACACCATGCTCAGCGCCGCCTCAGCATCGCTGAGCAAGAGGACGCCAGTGAACACGACCTGGAGCCGTGACCAGCTTACGATTGTGCCCATAGACACACGGTTCACCACGCTCTGCCGTGAAGCGCTGCGCACCGGCAAGACCAAGCCGGTCACCGATTACGTGGCCTCTGCGGTTGCCGAGCGCAGCGCGTCCTCGCCACGTGACATCCTGGTGTGCGCGCTTGCAGTCGATGTCTCGATCGACCAGCAAGACTGGCGAACCTCCCTGCCTGCCCTCGTCAGTGCCGTGAAGGGCGTGCAGTCGACGGTCATCACCACGGTGGAGGGGCACTTGAGCACCGGTGGTGATCTGCCGACGATGAAGCAGATTGCCGCGGGTGAGTCGGGGGAGATGTCGAAAGCGCTGTCGGCCGCGGGGTTCAGGTCGTGGTCTCAGTTCAACACAGCAGACGACACCCTGACACGAGCGAGGGAGACTCAGGCGGTGGTCAGGGCGAAGATACAGACCATCAGGGCCGAAGCCGCCGCTTCAGTGCTCAACGGTAAGGCGGGTGCCGGCGACGGAGGCGCGGCTGCCGCTGCCTCCAGTCTCCTAGATTGGGCCGAGCTCATATACTGCTGGCATCTGAATGGCATGGGCTTGCCGGGGGCGCTTGAGCCTGAGGACGTGTCGGCCTGCCGTCGCGCCATGCTGCCGGCCCATGCCGCGTGGCAGGCCCTGAACCCGGCGGTGTCAGCCTACGCCGAAGACCTCGACGCCGACGGCACCGACGAAGTGGTGCTCGTCAACGCGGAAAGCATGTTCGTGTTTCGGGCCGATGCCGGCAACATCGTCGGCTGGTATGACCTGGCCGATGGCAGGCTCATGGCAGGGCCCGGCCTCGTGCCCGCCCCGGCCCTGGAGCTCGCGGGCACGCTGCCTGCTGATGGCTTCGAATACGCCTTCGGCACCGATTCGCAGTCGGTGACCTTCACCAACTCATCAGGTTCTCCGGTAGTGACGAAGACCTATCGTCTCGACGGGCGGTCGCTCAGGGTCGACCTGGGAATCACCGCAACCGGCAAGGTTGACCTGGCCATCAACGGCCAGTTCGCGCTTGCGCGGGCCATGGATACGTTGGCCGGACCGGATCTCTTTGCATACAGGGATCCATCGGGCAAAGGGGCTCTCAGCGCGTATACTCAGGCAGGTTCGCCGCTGGGCCTGATGAGCATGGCCACGGGCTCATACGCGCAGATCACGTATGACGCGAGTGCGGCGCGGGTGACATCGACGGGTGTGCCCTTTGGCCGCGTCGTCAGTCTCGAATACGCGCTGTCGTTTGCTCCGGGAGCATCAGCCTCTGTCTCCCTGACCCTCACTGGTGGCTCCGACCGCGTGACGGCCCATCCCATACACGAGCTGCGGCGCGACGGCAGCACGCTAGTGGCGATAGTGCCGTCTTACACCACTGCCTGCGCGCTCCGCTTCGTGAACCAGGGCATCACAGTCAGCGCCGACATGGTCGCGGGGTCAGCCCCGGGAGAGCTTAGGGTACCGATACCGGGCACACGGTTCAGCGTGTTGTCGCAGTACGCCTGGGGGCCAGGCCCCATCATTGAGGACGCCCAGTCGCGCCTGGAGGGTGCTGACTCGTTCTCATTCTTCCCGCAGGTCAAAGATGCTGACATCACAATCCGCCGAGGACGAGTCAGGGTCAGGGCCTCTGCCACATTCTGGTTCGGCATCGGAGCGACGGCTCTGGTCGTTGCGGGCCTTGGCTTCGTGTTGATTACCCGGCGGAAGCGTGCATAAACCCACCTCGCAGCGCAACGATAACACTGCGGCCCTCCTTCGGGGGTCGCAGTGTCATCATGTTCTGGAGGTGCTGTAATGAGAGTGCTCATGCTCAGCTGGGAGTACCCTCCGCGGGTTGTAGGCGGGCTATCCCGGCATGTACAGGAACTCGGCAGGGCCATGGCGCCCGAGCACGACGTCGAGGTCATTACCATGGGAGACAGCAATTCTGTGGAGGTAGACCACGGCGTCAGGGTTCACCGTGTGCAGGTGCCCGGTCCGCAGACCGACGATTTCCTTCAATGGGCTTCCCAGCTAGCCATGGGCATGCTCGCGAGGGGGGCGCGACTCATAAACGAGACCGGGCCCTTCGACATTGTACACGCCCACGATTGGACGTCGGCGTTTCCGGGAGTGGGCATGAAGCACGCCTTCGACCTTCCTCTCATCGCTACCATTCACGCCACGGAGTTCGGGCGCAACTCGGGACTCCACACTCCTCTGCAGAGAAGGATCTCAGACATCGAGTGGTACCTTGGCTACGAGGCATGGAACGTCATCGTCTGCTCCGAGCACATGCGCAAGGAGCTGATGAGCGTATTCGGCATGCCAGGCGACAAGCTCCGGGTGATTCCAAACGGTGTAGTGTCGGCGCAGTTCCGAAAGGGGCACGCCTCAAGCCTCGAAGCCCTGGGCTTTGCGGCCGAAGACGAGGTCATCATGTTTGTGGGCAGGCTGGTTCACGAGAAGGGAGTTCAGGTGCTGGTGGAGGCCATGCCCTTCGTGCTGGCGGCCAGGCCCCGCGCCAGGCTCGCTATCATCGGAACCGGTCCGTTCAGCGATGAGGTGCGCCGTCTCATAGACCATCACGGCCTCCAGGGTTCCGTTCGCATGCTGGGCTTCGTCTCAGACGATCAGCGCAATGCCGTGTACGGGCGGGCGATGGTAGCTGTCGTGCCCAGTCTCTATGAGCCATTCGGGATCACGGCTTTGGAGGCCATGGCCGCCGGGGTGCCTCTGGTGGCGTCGGCAGTGGGCGGACTTCAGGAGATCGTGGAACATGGGCGCAACGGCCTGCTGGCCCAGGCAGGTGACGCAAGGCAGCTCGCTGCGGCGATCCTCGCGGTGTTGAGCGACGGCAAGCTGAGGCAGGTGCTTACGCAGGCGGCCTCCCATGACATCCGCACCATCTACGACTGGCGGGCGATCGCACGGCGCACTGCAGAGG
>DBQN01000074.1:18074-31759 GCA_002305255.1 Firmicutes bacterium UBA1393
GCCGGCGGGGCAGGTCGGGCAGCCCTGCCAGGTCGGGCAGGCAATGAGCACGGCGTATGCGGGATACACGGGCAGTTCGGGATCAACCCGGCCATTGGAGCGAGCTTCCGTGGTCGTCGGGCGCGCCGCGACAGCCCAACGAGGAGGGCGCGAGCCGGCGTCGGAGGTGACATACAGATGAAGGCTGTGATCATGGCGGGAGGGAAGGGAACTAGGCTGCGCCCGCTTACCTGCAACGTGCCGAAGCCCATGGCGCAGGTCGCGGCCAAGCCGATGATGGAACACGTTGTCGACCTGTTGTGTTCGCACGGGATCAGGGACCTGGCGTGCACGCTGTGCTTTCTTCCTGATGAAGTCAGCGCTTACTTCGGCGACGGAAAGGACTTTGGCTGCGACATCAGATACTCAGTGGAGGTGACCCCGCTGGGCACTGCTGGGAGCGTGAAGGCCCTTGACGGATTCCTCGACAGCACCTTCGTAGTTGCCAGCGGCGATGCGCTTACTGACATCAACCTCTCAGCTGCAGTAGACTTCCACAGGAAACGGGGCGCTGCCGCAACGCTCGTGCTGACGAAGGTCGACACTCCGCTTGAGTACGGAGTCGTGATCACCGATCCACACGGCCGAATCGAGCGCTTCCTTGAGAAACCCAGCTGGGGCCAGGTGTTCAGCGACACAGTCAACACCGGCATCTATGTGCTGGAGCCCGAGGTGATGTCGCTGGTGCCCCCCGACGGCGAGTTCGACTTCTCGCGCGACCTGTTTCCACGCCTGCTCAAAGAGGGGTGGCCGATGTTCGGATATATCGCCGACGGCTACTGGTGTGACGTCGGAGGGCTTGAGCAGTATCGAGTCACCCATTACGACATCCTTGAGGGCAAGGCATCTGTGCATATCGAGGCGGAGCTCATCGAGCACGGCGTATGGGTGGGTGAAGGGGCGGTCATCGAGGCTGGCGCCATACTCAAGCCGCCGGTAGTCGTGTCGTCGGGCTGCTGGATCGAGAAAGGCGCCGAGGTGGGCGACGGCACGGTACTGGGAAGGGCGTGCGTGGCCGGGGCGGGCAGCAGAATACTGCGTTCAGTGGTGTGGCCGGGTGCGTTCATCGGGCAGGGAGCCACTGTCACAGGCAGCATCGTCGGGCAGCGGGCCAGCATAAAGCCGAGGGCGACACTGGGCGAGGGCTCAGTCGTGGGATCCGGGGCGTCGGTGGGCGAGGGGGCCAGGATAGCGGCGGGGGTCAAGGTATGGCCCGATAAGGTCGTCGACGCCGGCGCCCGGGTGTATCACAGCCTTGTATGGTCAGGCGCTGCTCCCCGCAGGCTGTTTGGCTCGCTCGGCGTGGCCGGCGTCGCCAACGTCGACCTCACGCCGGAGGTCCTGACCCGCACCGGCGCTGCCTATGCCTCGTGCCTGAAGGCCGGCGCAAGGGTTGCGGTGTCACGCGATGCGCACCCCGCCTCAGCCATGGCGGCTGCCGCCTTCTCTGCCGGCGTGGTGTCAGGCGGCGCCAGCGCCATCGATTACGGCGCGCAGACCACTGCCGTGGCTCGCTTCGCCATTCAGGCGTCGGGATGTGCGGGAGGCGCTCACATAAGGATGTCACCTGCCGACCCGGCCTCGCTTCTCGTGGAGTTTCTTGATTCCGATGGGATACACATCGACAAGTCACTTGAGCGGAAGATCGAGAACGCCTACATCACTGAAGACTCGCGCCGGGCGCCGGCTGAAGGTGTCGGCATGATAAGTCGTGGGCAGAACCACGCAGCTGACTACGTCAACGCCGTGGTGTCGGCCGTCGACAATGAGGCCGTGCGACGCGCTGCGCTTCGCGTGGCAGGTGCTTTCGATCACGCGTACATAGGCAACCTTGTGTCGCGTGTATGCGGCAAGCTGGGGCTGGAGCTCGTGACGTCTGCGGAGTGGGAGGGCCCGGCTGCGGCCGAGGCCCACGGTCGGCTGGTGCGCGACGCCGGCTGTGACCTGGGGTTCATCATAGACCGGAATGCTGAAAGACTGGCATTGATCGACGAGACGGGCAGGTTCGTATCAGAGGCAGATCTTCTGGCTCTGACGTGTGCAGCCGCAGTGATGCTCCACCCCGACGAACCCTTCGTCGTGCCGGCCACCGCGCCCGCGTCAGTGGAGCGGCTTGCCGAGTCGCTCGGCGGGCGCGTGCTCCGGGCCTCCACCGGCCCCAGGTCGGTGCTACATCGCGCCATCGAGCTTCATGTCGGCGCCGGGGCCCGCCGTGTCCACCATCTGCATCCGGTGGTCGACGGGCTGTTCGCCCTTGCCCTCGTAGTGCATTACCTGGCCGTGTCGGGAATGACAATGAGTGACGCGGTGGCGGCACTGCCTGACTCCCACACAGCCTCCCATATAGTAGACTGCCCGTGGACGGCTAAGGGCCGGGTGATGAGGTCGCTCATCGAGCAGACGAGGGGGTCGGACGTGCAGCTCATAGACGGAATCAGAGTGAACACTAGAACCGGTCAGGCCCTGATCCTGCCTGACAGCGATAGGCCCGTCTTTCAGGTGTACACGGAGGCCTTCAGTCAGGAGGCCGCCGAAGAGATAGCATCGTTCTATGCCGGCGTTATCAGGTCAGCTGTGGCCGATAGCGCCTCCGGGTTGATGATGTCGGAGTAGACGCGGTAGTCCAGGTGCGGGAAGAGGTTATCTACCTCTTCCAGCCCTGATACCAGCTCGTTCGTGACATTGCCGGTCACTAAGGCCTGATACAGACTGTCGAAGCGATGTATATGGGTGGCAGTCCGCTGCGTGGCATATTCGGTGCAAGTGCCTGTCTTGATGATGAAGGCCCAGTCAGAGCTTTGCGCCAGCATCAGCTCCCGTGCAGCCTGTGCCAGGGCCCTTTCCACAAGCGCAGGCTGGGGCGGACTGAAGCGCTCGGCGAGTTCGCTCATTCGCCAGGCCATGGAGTGCAGGTGCCGGTATATCCAGTCGTTCTCCTGGCTCAGCCACACTTCCGAGTAGCCGCCGTAGCCCCATGACGACGTGGAGGGCGTGGCCGACTGGTTGGTGCGGTGGAGCTCAAGGTAGTCGGAGGCCGTCACGGTGACGAAGCCGGAATCGGGGGAGGCGGCCAGCGTCAGCACGTGTTCCAGGAAAGCGGGCCCCTCGAACCACCAGTGCCCGAAGAGCTCTGCATCGTAAGGCGCGACTACGATGGGCGGGCGGTCCATCAGCCCACTCAGGTGCTCAATCTGCTTTCCGCGGTTGAACACGAAGTTGGCCGCGTGTACCTGCGCGCGTTGGGCCGCGGCGGAGGGGCAGTAAACCTCCTTGTGCTCTGTCTTGCCTGTTATACGGTGGTACTTGAACCCTGTGTGTGCCCTCGACGGCAGGTGCCCAAGTACAGGCGAGAGGTAGTCGCGATCGAGCTCGAAGCCGATATCCCAGTAGAACTCACGGTAGACTGGGTCGCCGGGGTAACCATGATCAGCGCTCCACACCTGCTGCGAGCTCTCAAGATCCCGAGCGAACGCGGCCACGCCGCTGGGGCACACAACCGGTGCATAGAGACTGCGTATCGGAGCAGGGCACGAGTTGAGCAGGCCGTGGGATTCGACGAAGAAGTAGCCGGCGCCTGCCTCAGCCAGAAACTCGTCGGCGCCCGGATAGTAGCCGCACTCGGGAAGCCACATTCCCTTCGGCGGCGAACCGAAGACGCGCTCGTGCTCGTCACGGGCCACCAGGATCTGAGCCCTGGCAGCCTGGGGGCAGACCTGCATCAGCGGCAGATAACCGTGGGTGGCGCCGCATGTTATCAGCTCCAGGCCGCCGCGCCGTTGGAGGCATGCGAAACCTCCCGGCACATCACCGCCAAGTTCCTCCCGAAACACGCGCCGTGTGTTGACGAACATGTCGCGGTACATGTGAGCGACAGGAGAGAGGCCAGGGTGCGAGGAGGTTCGCTCGATCTCCTTGTCGGCCAGCTCGATCAGGCCATCAAGGTGACGTGCGTATCGATCCATCAGGAGGCGGTCTCGGAGCATCGCCACAAGTGTCGGTGACAGCGAGATCGTGATCCTGTGCCGAATCCCGGCGTCCGCCAGTCTCCTGAGCATCAAGTAGAGGGGTATGTAAGTCTCAGTAATGGCCTCATACAGCCACATCTCTTCGAGGGCGCCGTCGCCTTCGGGGTGCCTGACGTATGGAAGGTGGGCGTGGAGTACGATGCAAAGATAACCCTTTGATTGAGTCATTCAGGATACCCCCTGCGGAATCAGATCGATGGGCGACGGCGGAGACTGCCGGACCATGCCGCGACACGGGTCCTGTGGCGCGTGCACGGCGCAAGACGGGGTGTCTGGGCTGTGTTGGACACGGCCACGCGTGCAAACAGTCCACCCTTACCCAGAAGGCCTACTTCAGCCCTGTAGAAGCAGCCCGCCTGTGGAGCCTCGAACAGCCATCTGTCGGCGAACTGGTTGACCGGCGTGTACCACCATGGCGCATGTGCCATGTCGGCGTGTTCATCGGGGCCGAGGTTGTATACGCGAAGCACGACACTGGCAAGGGCCTTGTCGCCCCCGACGCGTGCCAAAGCGAACTCCCATTCCGACTGGCATGCCTCCCACCAGGCGTGCAACCACTTGGGGTCGCGCGCCTGAAGGACGCATCGGGTGGTTCCGTATGATTGCGGCAGCTGGAGTGTGGATGATGCACGAGGTACCGCAGCAGGCACTCCATCGCCAGGTTGGTGCTGGTGGCGAGGGAGTTGAAGAGCGTTATCAGTGTGCAATGGCCTTCCTCCTCCACGGTAGCCTGCCCGCGCCGATGGGTTAATATCCACCGCTGGATACTGGCGCTGAACAGGGCAACACTAGTACACATACGGAATGGAGGTCATGAGGCATGGAACAGCGAGCCTCTCTGGTGTTGGTGCTCCACTCACACATCCCGTACTGTAGGAAGCAGGGAGTGTGGCCCTTCGGGGAGGAATGGGTGTTCGAGGCCATGGCCGACACATACGTCCCCATGCTGGACATGCTGGCTGCCGTGCCTCTGCGGCATGATGAGTCGAGCGGGAGCCGGAATCCCATTCTCTCGGTTGCGGTGTCGCCGGTCCTCTGTGAGCAGCTGCGCGATGATTACATGACAAAGCGATTCGTGGAGTACATTGACTCGAGGATCGCAGCCGCCGAAGCAGACGTTGCGCACCATCTAGAGGTCCACGATGACATCATGGCCGGAATAGCCAGGGGATACCTCGAGCGGTGCATCGATGTGAAGCACTCATTCCTTGACCGCTGGGGAAGCGACCTGGTCGGCGCGTTCAGGTACTTCGCCGCCGAGGGGATAATCGAGGTACTGGCCACGGCTGCGACCCACGCATATCTGCCGCTGCTCGACGACGAGGGCCGCGTTCGTGCTCAGCTCAAGACTGGAATACTCTCATGCGAGCACCACTTCGGCCTAAAGCCCAGAGCTGCCTGGCTTCCTGAGCTGGGCTACAGCCCCGGGGCGATCGACTCGGTCCTTCAGGAGCTCGGGATCGAGTGCGTGCTTGTGGATCCGTCGTCGCTGGCCACGTCTGACAGACCGCTCGGCGCCGCCAGTCTAGTCGTGTACACGCTGGCGCGTACCGGCATGTCGGTGCTGGTCAGAGATGACACCACCGTGGCGCAGGTGTGGTCGCGCGACACGGGATATCCCGGCGACGGGTCGTATCGCGAGTTCCACAAGAGACATGATGTATCCGGCATACCTTACTGGCGCGTGACCTCCAAGCTCACAGATCTCAACTACAAGCAGCTCTACTCGGCGGAGCAGGCGGCTGAAACAGTGCGGCGTCACGCTGAGCACTTCTGCGAATTCATCGCCGACAGGGCTCAGCAACGCCCCGGGGCAGTGATCGTTGCGCCTTTCGACATGGAGCTTTTCGGACACTGGTGGCATGAGGGCATCGCATGGCTCAGTCACGTTATCCGCATTCTGTCGGAGGGCGCCGGCCCCAGGCTGGCATCGGTCAGTGCGGCCAGCCGTGATGGCGCCAGTGGTGGCGTTGTCGAGCTCGTTGACGGGTCATGGGGAGAGGGTGCGGTGCACAGCGCGTGGGCCAACGAGCGCACCGAAGCCATGTGGCGGTCACTGAAGGAGGCTCAGTCGCTCAGGAGTCGTCTGGAGCAGGCCCGGGCACAGGGTCGGTTCGGCAATGGCGAGCAAGAGCTGGCGTCGCAGGCCTGCAGAGAACTGCTTCTTGCTGAAGCCAGTGACTGGCCATTTCTCGTCAGTGTGGGCCAGGCAGCAGATTACGCGATGGCAAGGTTTGATGGGCATATCGGCAACTTCACTCGGCTGGCCATGGCAGCGATGGACGGTGCCGATGATGCGGCAATGGCCGCGCTGAGCGACATCGCGGCGAGGGATGCCCTGTTTGGCTGGGCGCCTGCCAGTTACTTGTGATACAGTGGATGGGAAGGCATGGGAGGGTGAGGCTTGAATGGAACTGAAGGTCGTGGCTCTTGGGGGAGGCACAGGCCTGTCTACACTTCTCCGAGGGCTCAAGCATGTCACTGATGACATAACCGCCATCGTCGCAGTGAGCGATGACGGCGGAAGCTCTGGGCGACTCCGGGTGGAGATGGGCGTGCTGCCTCCGGGTGACATCCGCAACTGCCTTGTGGCCCTGGCGGACTCCGAATCCCTCATGGCCGAGCTGTTCAGCTATAGATTTACCGGCACGGGTAGTCTGGCCGGGCACAGCTTCGGAAACCTGTTCATAGCTGCGATGTCGGAAATCACAGGTGATTTTGAACTGGCAGTGAAGAGGTCCAGCGAAGTACTGGCCATCAGAGGTAGAGTGCTTCCGGCCACGTGTGACGACTGCTCCTTAGGTGCGATCCTCGCCGACGGCAGGCGTGTGATGGGCGAGAGCGTGCTGGCCTCCTACGACTCACCCATTGAGAGGGTGTTCCTATCGCCGGCTGACTGCCATCCGCTGCCAGAGGCCCTAGACGCCATTGAGCAGGCCGACGCCATCGTGCTGGGGCCCGGCAGCCTGTACACCAGTGTGATGCCGACTCTGCTCGTTCCGGGGATGCCGGAGGCCATAAAGCGCTCGAGGGCGGTCAAGGTATATGCCTGCAATGTCATGACCGAATCGGGCGAGACCACCGGCTACACTGCCCAGCGTCACCTCGAGGCGCTGCGCGCGCACGCAGGGCCCGATATCGTTGAGTGGATCATAGTGAGCACTTCCACCATATCCGACGAGCTCCGCCGCAGGTATCTCGAAGAAGGCGCCGAGCCGGTGGAGTACGACGCCGACGCGCTGAGGGCCATGGGCGTTGGGGTGATGGAGGTAGATGTATCGAGCCAGACGGAGATCGTGAGGCATGATCCGATGCGCCTCGCTCTCGCCGTGGCCGAGGTGGCCCTGAAGAGTCCTAGGCGCCGATGAACCGGCACGCAACTACTGACGCGGCGATGCCCGCCAGTGCCGACATCAGCGCGACAAAGGGCGCATGGCGCGTGCGGGTCACGCCTACTGAGCTGAAGTAGACCGCCATGATATAGAGGGCGGTGTCAGTGGAGCCCTGGATCGTTGAGGCCAGAATCCCTTCAGGGGAGTCGGGCCCTACGGAGTCCAGGATCTTCGTCAGCAGCGTCAGGCCTCCCGATCCGGAAACCGGCCTTATGAGGGCGAGCATGATCAGATCCGCAGGCAGTCCTACGAACTGCGCGACAGGGCTGATGGCTCGCCCTGCTGCATCTAGCGCACCTGAATCAGACAGCAGGCCCACTGCGGTGAACATGCAGATGATAGCAGGTGCCACGCGTGCGATAGATCGAAGGCCCTCTGCTGCGCCTCTCAGGAACACGCCATACACATCTACCCCCCTGGCCAGCGCGTACAACGGAATGACCAGAAGGAAGAGGGGCGTGACGAGTTGCGCGACGGCCACGAAACTCATCATCGCCGTGTGCCTCCCAACGGCATCCTAGTAGAGGTGGCGCGACGGGCTCGCCTGAAGGCGGCGTCGAGCGCCAGGGCCGTGGCCGTGGAGCAGGTTGTGGCGATGAGGAGCGGGCCAGTGACTATCGCCGGTGCCAGGGAACCGGCATGAGAGCGTACGGCCATGATCGACGTCGGCACCAGGGTAAGCCCTGATGCGATCAGAACGACAAACGTGCACATCTCGTCGGACGCGACGCCCGGCGCAGGCGGCGGCAGAACCGACCGGGAGATGGCCTCCATTGCCCGCAGGCCCAGGGGAGTGGCCGCGCCTCCCAGGCCCAGCAGATTCGCTGACACAGAGGCTGCGATGGCTCCGTGTGCTTCGCTATCGGCGCTGAGGCCGGGGAACAGGCGGCGCGTGATGGGCTTTACAGCTCTCGCAAGCGCCACGGTGAGCCCCGATTCGTCGGCCAGTGCCGAAACCCCTGACCACAACCCTGCAAGGCCTGCAAGACCAAGGCATAACTGAACTGCGTCTCGCGTCGAGTCCGCAACGATGCGGGCCACCGACGACGGCCCATCAAGGACTACCGCAGCCACTGTGCCAACCGTCAACATGACGACCCACACTGCCCCCAGCATTCCACCACCTCCCAGCCAAGAGTATTCGCTATGCAGCGCCTGAATGCAGGGAAAGTGCTTCGCGCGGGGAATACAGAAGTCAGGAATGTCAAGGGGGACGTGAGCGTGGACTTCTACGCGCGCGCGAAGGACGAACTGGTGAGGGCGATGCCCGAGCGCCAGTGCTGTAAGGCGGCGGAGTTGTGCGGCCTGGTGAAAACGGATGGCGTGGTTCGGATCACCGAAGGCAGAGTGTCGTTGTCGATACCTGAGTCGAGCGCCGCCGTGGCCAGGAAGGTGCTGGCACTGCTCAAAGATGTGACACGGCCGGAGGTTCAGGTGGCCGTGGCCAAGAGCAGGGGGATTCCGAGAGGCAACGCTTACATCGTCCGACTGCCTGATCATGAGGACGCCATCAACCTCCTCGAAACGCTCGGCCTTACCCAGCTGCGCACCGGAGGGGGCGCCGATCCCGGCATTCTCGATGCTTACTGCTGTAAGCGCGCCTTCATACGCGGCGCGTTTCTGGGCGCGGGCTATATGAGTCAACCCGGGAAAGGCTACCACCTGGAGATATATGTCGAATCAGAACAGTTCGCCGAGTTTCTGGCCGAGTTGATAGTGCAGTTCGGCGTGCGCGCCGGCATCGTTGAGCGACGCGGACGCTATGTTGTTTACGTCAAAGACGGCGACGGCGTAGTTGAACTGCTCAGGGTGATGGAGGCGCCCAACGCCCTCCTTGAGCTCGAGAACGACCGTGTGCTCCGCTCTATCAGAAACGACGTGAACCGCCTGGTTAACGCGGAGAACGCCAACGTTGCGAAGACCGTGGAAGCGTCCTGCAGGCAGGTGCAGGACATCGAGCTCATAGACGAGTACCTTGGCCTGGAGCGACTGCCGGCGAGCCTGCGCCAGGTCGCCCGGGCGCGCCTCGACTACCCTGAGGCAAACCTCACGCAGCTGGGGCAGATGCTTACTCCCCAGATAACGAAGTCAGGCGTGAATCACAGGATGAGGCGGTTGGCCAGCCTTGCCGCCTCTCTGCGCCGCAAGGGAGGTCCACCTGATGCGGTATGAGATGTCGCTGACCGTAGTGCAGCAGCAGGTGCAGCGGCTGGTGATGACACCGGAACTGAGGCAAGCCATTCAGCTGCTTCAGCTTCCCACCATGGAGCTAGGCGACTACCTGCAGGAGCAGCTTCTGCAGAATCCATTGCTCGAGGCAGATGCAGACGCCGGCCCAGGGCAGGGAGTGGAACCAAGTCAGTACGAAGAGTTGTCACAACGCGAAGCAATCAGTGAAGGGCCTGCCGCCCGTGAGGACCCCCTCGACTGGGCGCAGTACTTTGGCGAAGCGGGCGACGGCTCGTGGGAGGGTCGCCCGACCGAACGGCAAGATGATGATCCCGTCGCCTCCATCAGGTGGGAGCCGGGGATGGTAGAGGCGCTACGCTTTGAACTCAGGGCCTCTGTTGACAGCCCTCGGGCACAGCGTATTGGCGACTACTTGCTGGGCTGTATCGATGACCGCGGCTACCTGGCTGTTTCAGTGGACGAAGTGGCGCGGGCCCTGGGCGTCGATGCCCAGGAAGTCCTCGATGTGCTGCGTATCATCCACAACCTCGATCCCGTGGGCATAGGGGCGCGTGATCTTCGGGAATGCCTGAGCCTGCAGATAGCCGCGCTGGCCCTCCCGGATGAGCTGCGCCGCTTGGCCCTTGCCATTGTCGCCGATCACCTTGAGGACGTGGCCGCAGGAAGACTCGGCAGAATAGTCGCATCCACCGGGGCCGACTGCTCCGACGTGCGAGCCGCCCTCGGGGTCATCAGGAACCTCAACCCCCGGCCCGGGTCGGGAGCCCTGGGCAGGAGCGAGATCAGCTACATCACGGCTGACGTGTTCGTGGAGCGTGTCGACGGAGAATACCTTGTGATCCCGAATGATTCTGCATTGCCCAGGCTGATGATTAACAATCGCTACAGGGCACTCCTTACCGACCCGACGGCTGATGCCGCCGCCCGTGAGTTCGTGCGCGAGAAGCTGAACTCGGCTTTGTGGCTCGTAAGGGCGCTCGCGCAGCGGCGGACTACCATTACAAGGGTGGCGGAGTGTATCGTCCGTCGACAGGTGGGATTCCTTGAACACGGCATCATGTGGCTGCAGCCAATGACTCTGAAGGACGTAGCCGCCGAGATCGGCGTTCATGAATCCACTGTGAGCCGCGCAACATCTGGCAAGTACGCCCAGACGCCACGGGGTCTTTTCGAGCTGAAGTTCTTCTTCGGTTCGGGAGTCACGACCGACGGGGGGCAGCTCGCCGCGGCTGAGAGCGTCAGAACCCTGATTCGGAAGATGATTGAGGCTGAAGATCCGTCGCAACCGCTGTCGGACCAGGCCATTACGGAGAAGTTGGACGAATCGGGAGTCAAAATTTCCCGTCGTACAGTGGCAAAGTACCGCGAGGAGTTGATGATACCGGCTTCAGCGGCGCGCAGACGCCTGTGAGACATGTGAGAAGTAGAGGCTCTTGCGGCGCCTCATCTTTTTTTGCCCCCATGGGACAAAATCGGCCCGGATGGGATATAATATGGCCATGAAGATAACGGACGGCCAGATCATCTCACTCCAACGAAGAATAGCTCCTGAACTGACCGACGTGATCGTGCTGAGGTACTACATCCTCAGAAGCGTTGGTCAGTGTCAGCCTGTGGGCAGGCGAGTTCTGGCGACCTCTCTAGGGCGCACGGAGAGGGAGATACGACGTGAAGAGCGCCAGCTACGCCGCGCCGGACTTATCAGCGTATCTGCCCATGGGATTCGGCTCACCTCTGATGGAGAGGATATCCTCCGAGATCTTTCGCAATACGTTTCGCAGCTGTCGGGCGCCACCTCGCTGGAGGCGCGGCTGGTAGAGGTGTTCGGCCTGTCGAGGGCGATAGTGGTTCCGGGCGACTCTGATGCCGACGCATCAGCGAAGAAGGACATGGCTAGGGCCGGAGCGCGCCTTCTCGCAGAGGTGCTGCGCGAAGGCGACGTGGTGGCTGTCACAGGTGGTACCACAATGGCGGAGATGGCCGCCGCGGCGCCCGCTTCCGGCCCTGGGGTTGCGCGCAACATCACGGTGGTGCCGGCCAGGGGTGGCTTGGGAGAGGATGTCGAGAAGCAGGCTGATACCGTAGCCGCCTCCCTCGCCAAGCAGCTGGGCGGCAGCTACCGACTGCTCAATCTGCCCGATGACCTGAGGCATGAGCTATTGGCCGGCATCGTCGCCGAGCCCCGAATCAGGCAGCTGCTGCACACCATCACTCGGGCGCGGGTGGTGGTGCATGGAGTGGGAACCGCACTTGAGATGGCCAGGCGCAGGAACTTCAGCGAGGCGGAGATAGAACGCGTGCTCAGCTTGGGCGCTGTCGGCGAGGCGTTCGGCTACTACTTCAACTCCGGAGGGGAAGTAGTGTACACCACCTCCAGCCTGGGGTTGCGCCTCACGGAACTGGCGACCGTGGAAACCGTGATCTCCATCGCAGGGGGAGCCAGCAAGGGTGAAGCCCTTGCTGCAGTGCTCAGGAACGGCTTCTCCCACATTGTCGTCACGGATGAGGGAGCGGCCCGCCGCGCGCTGCATCTCGCATCCAACGAACGCTAGAATCATTTCAGATTGCAGGAGGTGAATCTTGCCCGACAGGGCAAGAGCGAATGGCGAAGAGAATCGGAATCAACGGCTTTGGGCGGATCGGCCGACTCGTGTTGAGGGCGGCACTGGGCAACCCCGACCTCGAGATCGTCGCGATCAATGACCTCGTCGATGCGGGCACCAACGCGCATCTGCTCAAGTATGACTCGGTTCACGGGCGCCTTCCCAACGATGTGAAGGCCGGCGACGGGTTCATCGAGGTAGATGGCAAGAAGATCAAAGTGTTCGCTCAGAAGGATCCTTCCACGCTGCCGTGGGGCGACAATGGTGTTGACATCGTCATCGAGTCGACGGGGATCTTCAGGTCGAAGGAGAAGGCCTCTGCCCATCTCGTGGGCGGGGCGAAGAAAGTCATCATCACGGCCCCGGCGAAGAATGAAGACATCACCATCGTGATGGGCGTGAACGAGCACAAGTACGACGCTGATAAGCACAACATCATCTCCAACGCGTCGTGCACGACCAACTGCCTGGCTCCTGTGGCAAAGGTGATCAACGACACCTTCGGCATCAAGCGCGGCCTGATGACCACCGTACACTCCTACACCAATGACCAGCGCATTCTCGACCTGGCCCACGATGACCTCAGGCGCGCCCGGGCGGCGGCACTCTCGATGATCCCGACCACAACGGGTGCGGCGTCGGCCGTGGCTCTGGTTCTGCCCGAGCTCAAGGGCAAGCTCAACGGTTTCTCCATGAGGGTTCCCACTCCCAACGTGTCAGTGGTAGACCTCGTCGTGGATCTCGAGAAGAGCGTTACCGTGGCCGACATCAACGGTGCCCTGAAGGCAGCGGCTGAGGGACCTCTGGCCAACATCCTTGCTTACACCGACGAGCCGCTGGTGTCCACCGACTACAACACCGATCCTCACTCGGCCACCGTAGATGGCAAGTGCACCATGGTGATGGACAACGACATGGCCAAGGTGATTGCCTGGTACGACAATGAGTGGGGTTACTCCAACCGCGTCGTTGATCTGACGGCATTCGTAGCCAAGCAGATGTAAGGGGGCCGGGGCATGCGCAAACTGACAGTATCTGACATCGACCCGGCCGGCAAGCGTGTGTTCGTGCGGGCCGACTTCAACGTGCCCCTGTCGCCCGATGGGAAGATCACTGACGACAGGCGTATCAGGGCCGCCCTGCCGACCATTGAGTTGCTGATCAATAAGGGGGCCAGGGTCATCCTGGCCTCTCACCTCGGCAGGCCCAAGGGCAAGTTCGATCCCACCGCCACCATGGACGTCGTCGCAGCGCGCCTCTCAGAGCTGCTGGGGCTCAACGTCGAGAAGCTCAACGATTGCGTTGGCGCCGAGGTGGAGGCGCGCGTCGCCGCTATGAAGCCCGGCGACGTGGTGATCCTGGAAAACGTGAGGTTCCATAAGGAAGAAGAGAAGAACGACGCCGATTTCGCAGCCAGCCTCGCTGCGCTGGCCGAT
>DBQN01000074.1:31778-70091 GCA_002305255.1 Firmicutes bacterium UBA1393
TTGATGCAGAAGGAAATCGCGGCGCTCGGCGGAATCCTGTCGGAGCCGAAGAGGCCCTTCGTCGCCATCCTCGGCGGCGCAAAGGTCTCCGACAAGATCGGAGTCATTGGCAATCTGTTGAACAAAGCTGACGCCATTCTCATCGGCGGAGGCATGGCCTACACCTTCCTGAAGTCCCGCGGCTACAACGTGGGCAAGTCGATTCTTGACGAGGCGCGCATTGAGTTCGCCTCCGAGGTGATGGAGAGGGCAAAGGCGCTGGGCGTTGCGATATATCTGCCCACCGACATCGTGGTGGCTGACGCATTCTCCGCCGATGCCAATCGCAAGGTCGTGCCTGCTGATGCCATACCCGCCGACTGGGAGGGCCTCGATATCGGTCCCGATACCCGTGACGCTTTCGCTCGCATCATCGCCGGCGCAGGTACCGTGCTGTGGAACGGCCCCATGGGCGTGTTCGAGATGGCCCCGTTCGCAGAGGGCACCATCGCTGTTGCCAAGGCCATGGCCGAGTCGGAAGCCATGACGGTCGTGGGCGGCGGCGACTCGGCGGCAGCCTGCGAGCAGTTCGGGTATGCCGATAAGATGACACACGTGTCTACCGGTGGCGGGGCATCGCTGGAGTTCCTTGAGGGTATTGTGCTCCCCGGCATCGAGGCACTTCGCGACGAGTCATCTATGGAGGGCCTCAAGTGAGAAAGCCAATCATCGCCGGCAACTGGAAGATGCACAAAACCATCGCCGAGGGCGTTGCCCTTGCTTCGGATCTGATGGCAGCAGCCACTGGTGAGTTGGCCGATTTCAACGGATGTGAGGTAGTGCTCTGCCCACCATTCACGGCGATCAGAGCGGTGGCAGATGCCGTCAAGGGATCTGCTATACAAGTCGGCGCTCAAGACGTGCACTGGGAGTCGCACGGGGCCTTCACCGGCGAGGTGTCGTGTGCCATGCTGATCGACGCGGGCTGCTCATGGGTGATTGTCGGCCATTCCGAGCGGCGCGCCATGTTCGGCGATACCGACGAGTCGGTCAACCGAAAGGTCAAGGCAGCGCTAGCTGCAGGGCTGAAGCCCATAGTATGCGTCGGCGAGTCCCTTGACCAGCGCGAATCGGGCCTTACGCACGACATTGTCACCGCTCAGGTACTTGCGGCCTTCAACGGAGTGCCCGCGCAGCAGGGCGCGAAGGTCGTAGTGGCTTACGAGCCCATATGGGCGATAGGCACAGGGAGGGCATCATCGGCAGCTGACGCACAGGAGGTGTGCGCAGGCATCCGCACCACGCTGTCAGGCATTTACGGTTCTGAGATCGCATCGGAGATCAGAATACAGTATGGAGGGTCGGTCAAGCCTGGCAACATGCAGGAGTTTGCGGGTGAGGCTGACATAGACGGCGCGCTCGTTGGAGGAGCCAGCCTGAACGCAGCCGATTTCTCGGGTATCATCAGGGCGACTGGCGTCGCGAAGAACCGGCGCTAGTGCGAAAGGAGCGTGAAGGCGTGTCAATCATCACAGATGTGTACGCGCGAGAGATACTGGATTCCAGAGGCAACCCCACCGTTGAGGTTGAGGTCGTTCTATCTGACGACACTTACGGCAGGGCGTGTGTGCCGTCAGGCGCGTCCACGGGGATGCATGAGGCAATCGAGCTGAGAGACGGAGACAAGCAGCGCTACCTGGGCCGTGGTGTCCAGAACGCCGTCGACAACGTGAACGACGTGATCGCTGACGAGATCGTGGGCATGGACGTCAGGGAGCAGGCGCTCATCGACGCCGCCCTCATCGAACTAGACGGAACTCCGAACAAGGGCAAGCTTGGTGCGAACGCCATCCTCGGAGTATCGCTGGCCGTAGCCCATGCGGCTGCCGAATACACCGGTCTGCCACTCTATCAGTACATAGGTGGCGTCAATGCCCGCACACTGCCTGTGCCCATGATGAACATCCTCAACGGCGGAGCCCATGCCGACAACAACGTCGACATACAGGAGTTCATGGTGGCACCCGTAGGTGCCCGCAGCTTCGCTGAGGCTCTGCGTATGGGAGCCGAGGTTTACCACTCTCTCAAGTCGGTGCTGAAGAAGAAGGGCCTGTCCACCGGAGTTGGCGATGAGGGAGGCTTCGCGCCCAACCTGTCGTCAAATGAGGAAGCCATCGCAGTGATCGTAGAAGCAATCGAGCGCGCCGGCTATGCCCCGGGCAAAGACGCATTCGTAGCCCTCGACGTCGCAGCATCCGGCCTCTATCGCGACGGCCGTTACGTGCTGGAGAGCGAAGGCAGGGAGATGAGCGCCGAGCAGCTCATCGACTACTACGCCATGCTGGCTGAGAAGTATCCCATCATCTCCATCGAAGACGGCTTTGCCGAGGATGACTGGGACGGGTGGAAGAAAGCCACCGCCAGTCTCGGAGGCAAGGTGCAGCTCGTCGGCGACGACCTGCTTGTCACCAACGTTGAGCGTCTCAAGATGGCAATAGACCAGCAAGCCGTCAACTCCATCCTGATCAAGGTGAACCAGATAGGTACCCTCACTGAGACTCTGGCTGCCATCGAGATGGCGAAGAAGGCGGGTTACACTGCGATGGTATCTCACCGTTCAGGCGAGACTGAAGACACAACCATCGCTGACATCGCCGTTGCCACTAATGTTGGTCAGATCAAGTCGGGCGCGCCTTGCCGCACCGACAGAGTGGCGAAATACAACCAGCTGCTGAGGATCGAAGACCTGTTGGGCGATGCGGCACGCTACGCCGGAGCCGACGCGTTCTACTCGATCCGCAAGCACAGCTAGTAGGGGAGAACAGCATGGGTGGCATCACCGACGTCGAGGGCGTGCTCGTGGGGCATGCGCATGACGCGGCAGCTCTCACAGGTTGCACGGTGATCATGGTGCCCGACGGGGCTGTAGTCGGCGTAGACGTGCGGGGCTCCGCGCCGGGTACGCGTGAGACCGACCTGATGCGCCCAGGCAACCTTGTAGAGAAGGCGCAGGCCGTGGTGCTCTCGGGAGGGAGCGCCTACGGCCTCGACGCGTCGGCCGGCGTGATGGAGTATCTGGAGGAGAAGGGCTACGGGTTTCCGACTGACTTCGGCAGAGTACCCATAGTGGGCAGCGCAGTCATATTCGACCTCGACATAGGCGATCCGCGGCGCCGACCCGACAAGCTCATGGGGAGAGCCGCGTGTGAACAAGCGTCAGCCGCCCCCTCGCCGGAGGGCAACGTCGGCGCCGGAATCGGAGCCACGGTGGGCAAGAGCATGGGGCCGCAGTACGCCATGAAGGGTGGCCTCGGCACCGCCGGCCGCAAGCTGGCCGGTCCTTCGGGCGAGGTAGTTGTAGCTGCGTTAGTCGTGGTGAACTCGCTGGGTGATGTGGTAGACCCCGCCAACGGCACCGTGCTGGCCGGGGCCTTTGACAGGCAGGCCAGGCAGTTCGTTGGGCCGGGAGCAGGCAGACTGCCGGCACGGCAGCCTGAGGGCATGGCGGGAGCGAACACCACTATTGCAGTGGTGGCCACCGACGCTATACTGAATAAAGAGGGAGCCAACAAAGTAGCGGCCATGGCTCACGACGGGATTGCGCGGGCGATCCTGCCCGCACATACGATGTTCGACGGCGACACCGTGTTCTGCCTGGCAACCGGCAGAAAGGGGCTGTGGGGCAACCGGGCGGCTGACGTAACCTCTGTGGGCGCGCTTGCGGCGGAGGTGCTCTCGGAGGCGATAACCAGGGCCGTCAGAGCCGCGGAGGACGCAGGTGGCTACCTATCAATGGCTGGCGCGAAACTCGCATGACGATACGTCCGGCACCCTTTGAGAGGGGCTGGAACGGAGGTGCTTGACAGTGTCACTGACCATCAGGCAGGTGACCGTAGCCGGTATCCTTGGAGGACTGACACTCGTACTCGGCGTGAGCGGCATCGGGTTCATACCTGTGCCGACACCGGCCGGCGCGATGACCTTCGCGCACTTGCCTGCGGTGCTAGCGGGCATTACCGGTGGGCCCATAGTCGGAGTGCTTGTAGGGCTCATCTTTGGTCTCACAACATTCAAGTTCTTGCCGGATCTGCGTGTGGTGATCCCGGCGCGCGTGTTGATCGGTCCTGCAGCGTATCTGGTGTACGCAGCGATCCGCCGCGCAGCCGGCGGCAGGGGAATCGGGCTTGCGGCGCCTGTGGCTGCAGTCGTGGGGAGTCTTGTGAACACCGTGGGTACCCTCAGCCTCGCTGTGGCCTTCGGATATATCCCGCTGGCCGGCAGGGCGGGGGCCCTGGGGATCGCCCTGTTCCAGGGGGGGCCCGAGGCGCTGGCGTCAGCTATAGTGCTTACCCCTATTGTGTATGCTGTGAGCAGGATATCGCGGCGGGCATAGCCATGATCTTCGCCATAGCCCGGCCGACACACCACCACGCGTAGCACCACGACGTGTGTGTATTGCCTGGGCCGTGGGCGTGTGCTACAATTGGCAATAGTGTCTGTCAGTGTTGTGTTGTATGGGGGGTTCCAGCTTTGCTTACCACCATCTTGCTCGTACTAGAACTAGTGCTCGCCATAGGGCTCATCGTGCTCGTCGCCGTTCAGCAGGCGAAGGGCGAGGGCCTCGGTGCGTTCGGAGGATCCAGCCAGAACTTCTTCACCAAGAACAAGGGCATGGAGGCCATCCTCGATAAGGCCACGGTGTGGGTTCTCGCTGCGTTCATGGTTGTCACCATAGCGTTCATGTTCGTCTAGTGCGCCGGCCGGCCCTGGCCGGTGAAGGCCGTGGGGTAGCGGCGAGTGTGTCTTTCCGGCCTCGCACCTTCGTTCATCGTGGGTGCGGGGTCTTGTCATACCCCTGATCACCTGGGATGCCGGAACGAGGTGAGCCCTGCAACATGGAGCTGGTGAAGTCCCTCATCGGGCAGGCCCGAGCACGCGCGTCGCAGCCCGCGGTCATGTGCCGCGGCGTGAAGCTCACATACTCCGACCTGGCGTCGGCCATTGCCAGGTTCGCTCAAGGGCTGGTATCGAAAGGCGTGGTGCCTGGCGATAGAGTGTGCATCTGCCTTGGCAACGGCATCGAGTTCGTCGTGGCATACTACGGCTCTATGGCGGCAGGCGCCGTTGCGGTTCCGCTCAACCCCGGTCTCAAGGCAAGTGAGCGCCAGGCGTTCATCGAGGTGTTCTCACCCGCTGCCATCATTGAGCCGACTGACTTCGCCGCCGTGGCCGACGGCGCGGGATGGACGGAGAACGACAGTATTGATGGAGCAGATACTCTGGAACGGGTGGCATCATCGGCGTGTCGCGCTCGGAGTTGCCCCGCCGTGGCTGCGATTCTAGTCACATCCGGGTCTACCGGCGAACCCAAGGGCGTCATGCTCTCGGGCCGAGCGTTACTCGCGAATGCGCTGGGCATAGGCGACGCAGCGGGCTCCTCGCCCGGGCGGACGCACCTGGTGACGTTGCCCCTTTTCCACTCCTTCGGTGCGACTGTGAGCATGAACATGCCCCTGGCAACAGGTGGCTGCTGTGCGATTGCGCCGGTGTTCATCCCTGAGGCTGTTGGGGCCCTGGCTGAATCGACGAGTGCCCAGATCTGGGCTGCGGTGCCGGCTATGCTCGCATCCATGGCGATGTCGCGCTGCAATGGGTCGGAGCTGAGGAGCGTTACCACATGCATAAGCGGTGGTGCGCCGCTGCCGGCTGAGGTGAGAAGGGGATTTGAGGCCAAGTTCGGGATCGCGGTGCGTGAGGGCTACGGGCTGACTGAGGCGGCGCCCGTGGTGTCGGCCACGCGCCATGACGAGATCCCGGAACACGGTTGCGTAGGGCGGCCGATAGCCGGCGTCAGCGTCAAGCTACTGGCATCGAGCGAAGAGCAGGAGGCGTGCGACGACGGGATAGGGCCGGGCCAGGGCCCGGGCCCGGGCCGCGGCGAGCTCCTGGTGGGCGGCGAAGGGCTCATGGAGGGCTACTTCGGCGCGCCCGACCTGACTGCCGCCGTGATCTCCGATGGCTGGTTGCATACGGGCGACATAGCGTCTATCGACGCTGACGGCAGAGTGTGGATCCACGATCGCGCGTGCTACGTGGTGAACGTGGGAGGGTTCAAGGTCTACCCCGGTGAGGTCGAGGCGTCGCTGCTTGGGCACCCTTGCGTCGCCGAGGCCATGGCCATAGGCATGCCTGACGCGATGAGAGGGCAGGTCGTGGCAGCTCTGGTGCGGTTGCGGCCCGATGGCCCCGACACGACGCCGGCAGAGTTGGTGCGCTTCGCGCGCGAGCGGATGGCTGCGTTCAAGGTGCCCAGAACCGTAGTGATCGTAGACGAGCTGCCCAGGAATGACACGGGCAAGCCGGCCCGGGGACGGGCAATAGAGATGATTCAGGAGGCGACTCAAGTTGACTAGGGAAGAGGCCCTCACCGCTGTCAAGGAGAACGTTAAGAACAAGAACCTTGTGAAGCACATGATCGCGGCCGAGGTGTGCATGAGAGCCCTGGCGCGGCGGATGGGCTCCGACGAAGAGAGCTGGGGACTTGCCGGCCTTCTGCACGACATCGACTACGACTCTGTGGGAATGGATCCTGTTAGGCACTCGATGGTCGGCGCCGAGATGCTGTCGGGCATGGGCGTCGAGGAACCCATTGTCTACGCCGTGAAGGTCCACAATGAGGCACACGGTCTTCCCAGGGTTTCAGCGATGGACAAGGCCCTTCACGCCGTTGACCCCCTAACCGGGCTCATCGTTGCGGCGGCGCTGATTCACCCGTCCAAGCGTCTGGCAGCGATCGACACTGAGTTCGTAATGAACAGATACGGTGAGCGTCACTTCGCCAAGGGCGCCAGCAGAGAGCAGATCGCCAGGTGTTCTGAGCTGGGCCTGGAGCTCGAGGATTTCGTGGGCGTGTGCCTCGGGGCTATGCAAGACGCTGCCGAAGAGCTGGGCCTGTAGAGGCATGGGGGGAGGAACGGGGCATGGCCGATGATAAGACTGGGGAGAAGCTCATCGCTTCCAACCGTAAGGCGCGCCATGAGTATTTCATTGAAGACACGCTTGAGGCGGGCATTGCCCTGACGGGCACGGAGATCCAGAGTGTGAGACTGGGTCGCGTGGGGTTGGGCGACGCCTTCGCCGAGATCCGCGGTGGTGAAGCGTTCCTCGTGAACGCGCACATCTCTGAGTACGACTTCGGAAACCGGATGAACCACGATCCGAGGCGGAAGAGGAAGCTCCTGCTCCACAAGGCAGAGATCAGGAAGCTCGATTCAAAGGTCAGGGAGCGCGGCTACACCATCGTTCCGCTGAGGCTGTATATGACCAGGGGATATGCAAAGGTCGAGATAGGGTTGGCCAGGGGCAAGAAGCTCTGGGACAAGCGGGAAGACCTGGCGAAGCGTGACGCGCAACGCGAGATGGAGCGCGCGGCGAAGCCTTCGACCAGAGACTGACTGTGATTGGTGCCCGGGCGGCGGCTATCCGACCGTCCGAATGGCCGGGCAGAGAATGGGCCAGGCGGCGCAGGTCAGGTAGTTCGTTGAACGGCTGCAGCATCCATGCTATAATTCGTGCAGAGTTAGCGGGGGCGTTACGGTTTCGACGGGGAGCGTTGCGAGGGACGCGGCGAGCCGAGATCCCACCAGCTCGTTAAACGGTGGAAGCACGATAAGTGCCGATAACAACTACGCTTACGCAGCCTAGTTACTAGGCCGCCGTCCGACCCGGACTCTGCCTGAGAGGCCGGCTAGGGCGTCATTAAAGTCAGGACGCTCGGCAGCCAATTCTCGGAGGTTGTCGCTAAGATCATCGAGATAGCCAGTGTGCAGCGCGCGCGTGCGCGGCGCATGCGGCGAAGCCCAGTTCGCGCGCTATGCTCGTAGATGCGGCCTGAGTGATCTCTTCGGACCCGGGTTCGACTCCCGGCGCCTCCACCATATTTGTGGAAAGCCAGCGAAGGCCCCTGAATGGCAGGGGCCTTTTCTTGTTGACGGTCGGGCAAGACCTATTGACGAGGGGACACTATAGCGATGACCAGTTGATGAACTGGTCTTTATGGATTAGAGTGGATAAGTAGTCATTTCAGTCTGTGCCTAAGGGGGTCATTTCGTGGAGATCACCACTCAAGGGATTCAGGTGGCTGCGATACTCATCTCAGCGCTGGCGCTGGGCGTAGCGGCGTGGCTCTACACCTGGGTCAAGTCGCAGCCTTCATCGAACCCGCGGATCGCGGAGATCGGCGAGTACATTCGTAGCGGTGCAAATACGTTCCTGCGGCGCGAGTACTCCGTTCTGGCGCGTTTCACTCTGGTAGTCGCGCTGCTCATTCTGGTGTTTCTTCCAAGGCCAATCTGGCATGGTGACATGGCCAGGAACATCTGGATGGCGGTCTCGTATGTGTTCGGTACCATCCTCTCGGCCCTGGCAGGCAAGATAGGCATTCAGGTCGCCACCATCGCCAATGTGAAGGCTGCTGAGGCGGCCAGGAAAGGCATCGAGCCGTCTTTCATGACTGCCTTCAGAGGCGGTGCCGTCATGGGTCTGGCAGTCGTCGGCACCAGCTTACTCGGTGTGGCCGCGGTGCTGATGCTCACAGGAGATGCCACGTCGGTGCTGGGGTTCAGCTTCGGCGCGAGTTCTCTGGCGCTCTTTGCTAAGGCGGGCGGAGGCATCTTCACCAAGACTGCCGACATCAGCGCCGACCTCGTAGGCAAGGTGGAGATGGGCATGGAGGAGGACGATGCGCGGAACCCTGCTGTCATAGCGGACAACGTTGGCGATAACGTTGGCGACGTGGCCGGCATGGGCGCCGACCTGTTCGACTCGAACGTCGCATCTACGGCTGCCGCCCTTGTCATGGCGACGTCCTTTGCGGGCGCGGCGAGCGACGCTGCCGTCAAGATGGTGTTTGCCTATGCGGGCGTCGGTCTGCTGTCGTCCATCATCGGGATTGCCACGGCCAGGATGGGGAAGGACGGCGACCCGAGCAAAGCACTGAACAGCTCCACCTACGTCACTACGGCAGTGTTCGGCGTGCTCACGGCTGCGGCCACCGCTCTATTAGGAATGGAGTGGCGCATCTGGGGTGCCACTGCCATCGGCCTCCTGGTGGGCACGATCATCGGAATCACGTCTGATTACTTCACCAACGACGCCAAGCCGCCGGTGAGGGAAGTGGCCAAGGCCTCGGGTTCTGGTCCGGCGTTCACGATTCTGGCCGGGTTCTCGTATGCGCTTCTGAGTTCCCTGCCCGCCCTGATCGGGATAGCACTCTCCGCCATGCTGGCATATAACATCTGTGCGCCGCTGGGAGAGGGCTATGGCATGTTCGGCATCTCCATGGCAGCCCTCGGCATGCTGTCAATCGTCGGCATGGTGATCTCAAACGACGCCTATGGACCGATCGTGGATAACTCGCGTGGGCTTGCGGAGATGGGCGGCCTCGGAGAGAAGGTCATCAGAGTCGCCGACGAGCTCGACTCCGCCGGTAACACGGTAAAGGCAGTCACCAAGGGATTCTCCATCGGCGCCGCGGGGCTTACGGTCATTGCCCTGCTGGGAGCGTTCAGAAGCGAGGTCAACACTGCTGCGGCGGAGCTAGGCCTGGTCGAAGCGGGTACAAGTCTGCTGAGCACCTTCGATATTATGGACCCGACGGTGTTCTTCGGTCTGATCGTGGGTGTGGCCGTCCCTGCAGTGTTCTCCGCCATGCTGATGCTGGGCGTAGACAGGAACGCGCAGCGCATGGTGGAGGAGATCCACAGGCAGTTCCGCACCATCGCCGGTCTTAGGGACGGCAAGCCGGGTGTGAAACCTGACTACGACAAGTGCATCGACATAGCCACCACCGGTGCCCTCCGCGAGCTGATCCCCGCGGGCGTCGTCGCCATCTTGTCGACTGTAGCTGTGGGCATGATAGGCGGGGCCCCGGCCATCGGCGGGTTCCTTACAGGCAATATCACATCCGGACTCCTGCTCGCGCTGCTTATGTCAAATGCGGGCGGGCTCTGGGATAACGCGAAGAAGTATGTTGAGGCAGGTAACCACGGAGGCAAGGGTTCACCGGCACACAAGGCGGCCGTCGTAGGCGACACCGTAGGCGACCCGTTCAAAGACACCGCCGGCCCGTCCATCAACACTCAGATAACCGTGGTGTCACTGGTGGCTTCGTTGCTGGCAGTGATATTCATCCAGTTCTCGATTTTCTAGTGTCAACGCGGCCTCACAATAGAGATTCCGCCCGCCGGCCCAGGCAAGCGCCATGAGCAGGCGGGCGGAACTGTTGTTCAACCGGGGCTCGCGGGGCGGGCCGTGCGGATCCGGGTCTAGCGGATCCACGCACGCTCCCAGTCGCGTGGGCCGCCTATGACTTCGGGCATCTGACCTATCTCCGGGGGCAGGTAGCGAACCTCGGTGTTCCTGCCCACCTCGAGCGTCCCGCCTACAGCTATGCTGCCATCGACCTCGGAGTTGTTCTTAAGCTTCATATCGCCTGTTACAACCAGGTTGAGCCTGCCGCCGTTGATCTCCACCGCCTCCAGGTTGTTCTTTCCGAACAAGTTCCCCATGACGATCAGCGTGACGGCGCCCCTGATGGTCAGGTTGTTCTTCTCCGTGAGGCCGGCGCCGACTGCCAGAATTCCGGGCCCGACTATCGTCAGGTTGTTCTTGGCCTCAACGTCGTCAGGTAACCACGCCCTGCCTGACGCACCTATGGTAATAACCCGATCATTCTTGTTCCCGTTGTCGCCAGGTGCCGGCCATGAGCTGTAGTCGGATCTGTCGACTGTGGGGAATGTCATCGGGTAGTCCTCGATAATCGAATGGCCGGGCGCACTCCAGCCATCTACGCTTCCCCCTGATACGATGTCAGCACCGCGGACGACGTTGTTGCCTTCACCTATGATCCCTTTATGGGCATACACCCCGACTCCGTAAATCAAAGGCAGTCCGGGCATGGCAAGCAGCTTCACCGTGGAAGTCGCTTTGCCGGAGGCGGCAGTAGATGTTATGAGGTACGTGCCGTCGGCCTGTGTGTCGATGCGGCAGTTAACAGTCGGATTGTCAGAATCGAAGCCCAGATGCAGTGTGAAGGGCTGATCATAGACGATTGACGCCGAGCTCGTCTTAACGCCTTGGTAGGCAGTCTCAGCTCCCCCTTCTGCAAGCAGACGTGCCGACACCCTCTGCACTGACGACGCTTGCATGGAGTAACTGCTCGAAGTCAGCGATAGCACGCCTACACCGAGCACCGCCAGGATCACAACGGCGACAATGGTTGTGACTAGCGCCGCGCCGCGCTCCTCTCTCAGTACCCTCATGTGCACAACACCTCCAGTGTCACCTTCTGAGACTGACGAGGATCGAACACTCTCTAGAAGCAGATCCGCTCTCCAGGCGTACCGACACTTGGTATGCGAAGGTGGCGCCCGACACGAACGGGACGATGCTGAAGGAGGCTACATCTGAAGTCAGCACGGTGACGTCGCTACCGAGTGTCATCAAGAGGTCGTCGCCTGACAATGAGAACAGATAGTCGTAACCCACTCCGCTGCGAAACACCGTGACCTTCCACGCACCGCTGAGCTGCTGTTCAACGATGGAGGCATCTCGCATCCTGGAGGCGACGACCTCGACGGCCGCTCGCGCCCGGCGCGACAGGTCGGCCCTGACCGAGATGGCGCGGAAGCTGCTGTTGGCCGCCGTCATGAGTGATGAGGCGCCGGCGATGATTATCCCGACGACCACTATGACGACCATGACCTCCACCAGGGTCATGCCCTTACGGTTCTGCAAGAACTGTCGTATATGACACACTCTTCTCCGCCCCTCCCACCGTGTACGTGACTGTCGATGTAATTGTCCACATGCGGTTCGGGGTGCTGCCGGTCTGGTCCACCTCAATTGTTCGCTCGAAGCCCGGCTCCACCGTTTCGGGGTTCGTATGCGGCTCTGCTATGGAAGCTAGATCATTGGCGTTGAGCCTCGCACGCATAGTCTCAATTCCGTCACTGGCGAGATCCGATGCAGTGCCGTTCAACTCTGCCATGTGCTGAATCCTGATGCCTGTGGAGAACATCGCGAACAGTGAGGCGAGTACGATGCCCAAGAGCACGATCGCCACCAGCGCTTCGATCAAGGTGAAACCCCTATCGTTAGTTACACAGTGCTTCACGACATTTCACCACCTGCTTACAGAATAACACAATGGCGCCAGCTGTGGACAAGTAGCACCAATCGCGGGTAGGCTGCCAAGACGGCAGGAATACACGGTAGACCGAAGAATGAGACTGTAGGTGCACAGGCCCACATGTTGTCGAGTGGCCGGGCGGAGGTGGGGCATGGCGGGGTGTGACGGTACGACTACAGATGTGAGACTGAGGAGTCTGGAGAAGGTATGTAACGAGCGAGGATGGACGGTACACCCGGGAAGGCAGGTTCCGTATGGCGTACAGATGAAGGTGGCGGCAGGCGGCGAAGAGGCGTCCGTCACCCTGTACCGTACCGGGAAGGCACTGGTGCAGGGGCGGGAGGGTCCTCTCGTGGACGCGCTGCGTGAATGGTCATCTCCTGGGTGGCCCAGCCGGGCGCACAGTGCACGTGGAGCGGTTGCCGGGGCCGTCGAGTTCAAGCCCTCAGCCGAATGCCTCACCTCCGATCTTGCGGGTCAGGCCAGGATAGGTATGGATGAGTCGGGAAAGGGTGACTACTTCGGTCCGCTGGTGACTGCGGCGGTATACGTCGACGCGGCTGCAGAGGTTCGTCTGGCCGACATGGGCGTGGCCGATAGCAAGCGCCTTACCGACAATACGATCATGGCTCTGTGCCCGCGGATACTGGAGCTTTGTCCCGCCAACGTGGTGATCGTTCAGCCAGACGGCTACAATTCCATGTACGCGACTTTCGGCAATCTCAACCGAATGCTTGCCGCTGTTCATGCCGAGTGTCTTGAGGGCCTCCTCAAGACCGTAGCCTGCGACACTGCCATCGCCGACCAATTCGCAGCTGCGACCGTACTCACCACGGCCTTGCGCGAGCGAGGTTGCCGCATCCGGCTGGTGCAGAGGCACAGGGCCGAGTCTGACATGGCCGTTGCGGCGGCGTCGGTCATTGCGCGGCGAGAGTTCGTGCGAGCCATGGATGAGCTTTCGGCGTCCGCCGGCATCGTGCTGCCCAAAGGCTCGTCTGACCCGGCGGTGATCGCCACTGCTGCGACTATCCTGCGGCGAGGCGGTAGGGGAGAACTGGCCAGATACGCCAAGCTGCACTTCGCGATAACCGAGAAAGCGTTTCCAGGAGGTGACAGCGATTGAAGCATTCCAGAAGCACGCTCGCAGGCGTGGTCTTGCTCGTGTTCGGAGCACTCCTACTCATCGATAGGCTCACAGGTATATCGCTGTTCGGCACGTTGTTCCTGCTCGCAGTGGGGCTGGGCCTGATCGCAACGGGCGTGGTCAACCGCATGCCCGGCCTGACCATTCCGGGAGGTATCGTGGCCGGAGTAGGCCTGGGTGTGTTCGCTGTCCAGCTCGCTGCCGTGCCGGCGGTGGGCCGAGGAGGCCTGTTCCTCGTGTGCCTCGCTCTGGGCTGGCTATCGATCGTGCCTGCCTCCAGAGCAGCTGGCGAGGCCCAGACATGGGCTTACATCCCCGCATTCATTCTCGGCCTGATAGGCGCTGCACTGCTCGCGTCGGCGTCGGTGCCTCGCATCATCAACGTTGTGGTCAGATGGTGGCCGCTGGCGCTGATAATCGTGGGCGCCATGGCCTTGAGGCCCCGCAAGGGTGGCTGACCACTGCGCTGAGCGCGGTGCACCCGCGAATGAAAGGGCAGGTAGAGCCCGGCACGTCGTTTCAGGACTCGGCGATTCGACTGGAGGTTAAGATCTACTAATGAAGGCAAGACAGATCGTTGATGGCATATACTGGATGGGCTCAGTCGATTGGGACAGGCGGTTGTTCGATTCGCTGATACCTCTGCCCGACGGTACCAGCTACAACGCCTACCTGGTAAGGGGTTCGCGCGCAACGGCGCTCTTAGACGCCGTCGACCCGGCGAAGACGCATGAGCTCATGGAGCAACTGGCCGACATAGAGCGGATCGACTACATAATCGCGCACCATGCAGAGCAAGACCACTCCGGGGCGTTACCCGATGTGCTCGACCGGTTCCCCGACGCAGAGGTTGTGTGCACGCCCAAGTGCGGGCAGATGCTGTGCGAGCTGCTGCCGGTGCCACCGAACCGCATCAAGACAGTAGCAGACGGTGACACGCTCGACCTTGGCGGACGCACGTTGCGTTTCGTTCACGCCCCATGGGTGCACTGGCCCGAGACCATGTTCACCTACGCCGAGGAGGACGGAATCCTGTTCAGCTGCGACTTTCTCGGATCGCACATCGCCTCGAGTGAGCTCACGGCGCTCGGCACCGCCGACGATCTGGCTGCGGCCAAGCGCTACTATGCAGAGATCATGATGCCGTTCGCGGTCCATGTCGTGAAGCACCTCGACAGGCTAGAGGGCCTGAACATCCGCATGGTGTGCCCGAGTCATGGCAAGGTGTGGGCCGACCCTAAGGTCATCACATCAGCCTACAGGCAATGGAGTTCGGGACGTCTGGCCAATAAGGTGTGTCTGCCCTTCGTGAGCATGCACGGAAGCACCGAGGTCATGGTGGACGCTCTAGTCGATGGCCTCATCAGACGTCGAGTCGAGGTGGAGCGCTTCGAGCTCACAGGCACCGATCTGGGAAGGATCGCGATGTCGCTGGTGGACTCGGCTACCATAGTCATGGCGACCCCAACGGTGCTGGGTGGCGTACATCCCGTGTTAGCCAGCGTTGCGTTCGTGGCCAACGCCCTTAGGCCGCGCGCTCAGTTTGTGTCGGTGATGACAAGCTATGGCTGGGCAGGACGAGCAGTAGAGCAGCTTGCGGCCCTCACGGGCAACCTCAAGGCAAAGTTGATCGAGCCGGTGACCGTCAAGGGATTCCCGGGGCCTCGCGACCTCGAGACCATCGACGGCCTGGCAGAGAAGATCGCCCAGGCCCACGCAGAGGCGGGCCTGAGCGAGTAGATGTAGATGCTGGAACTATAGTGATCCGGGGCCGGTTGCGATTACGCGATCGGCCCTGCGTTTCTGATATCGTCATCCATCATGGTGAACTTCTTGAAGTTGTTGTTGAACTCCGCCGCCAGCTTCCTCGCTGCCTCGTCATAGGCCGCGCCGTCAGCCCACTGGCTGCGCGCGTCGAGCACCTCACTCGGCACCGACGGGCACGAAGTGGGCACCAGCACGTTGAACACAGGGTCGAGCCTGTACTCGACGTTGTCCAATTGACCATCGACTGCGGCCCTCACCATCGCCCTGGTGTAGCTCAGCTTGATGCGCGAGCCCACACCGTAGGGGCCTCCGACCCAGCCGGTGTTTATAAGGTATACACGCGCATCGTGGCGCTTGATCCGCTCGCCAAGCATCCTCGCGTACTCCACAGGCGGCAGCGGCAGGAAGGGCTCTCCGAAGCACGAGGAGAAGGTGCTCTGCGGGCTCACGATGCCGCGCTCAGTGCCTGCCAGCTTCGACGTGTAACCCGACAGGAAGTGATACATCGCCTGCTGCGGCTTGAGCAACGCGATGGGGGGCATCACGCCGGTGGCGTCGGCAGTGAGGAAGATCACCGCCTTGGGATGTCCGCCCACCCCGGGGATTACGGCGTTCGGGATGTAGTGGATTGGATACGCGCATCTAGTGTTCTCGGTGATGGCATCGCTCGCGAAATCCGGTTCAGTCGTGGCGTCGTCGATGACTACATTCTCCATGATCGACCCGAACCTGATCGCGTCCCAGATCTGGGGTTCCCGCTCGTGGGTCAGGCCGATGCACTTCGCGTAGCAGCCGCCCTCGAAGTTGAACACGCCAGTGTCACTCCAACCATGCTCGTCGTCGCCTATGAGGCTCCTTTCAGGATCCGCCGACAGCGTGGTCTTTCCCGTACCCGACAGGCCGAAGAACAAGGCGGTATCGCCGTTTGCGCCCACATTCGCGGAGCAGTGCATCGGCAGCACACCCTCGTTGGGCATGAGGTAGTTCATCATCGTGAACACCGACTTCTTGATCTCTCCAGCGTAGTGAGTTCCGCCGATCAGCACAATGCGTTTCGTGAAGTTGAGCACCACGAAAGCCTCCGACCGGGTTCCGTCAAGAGCAGGATCAGCCTTGAAACCGGGGGCCGCAATCACAGTACAGCTCGGCACATGGCTCTCGAGTTCCTCAGCCGTAGGACGGATGAAGAGCTGCCGGGCGAAGAGGTTTTGCCAGGCGAATTCGTTCACAATGCGTACTGAAAGCTGATGTGACTTGTCAGCTCCTACAAAACCATTGAACACGAACAAGTCCTTGTGCTGGAGGTATGCCAACATGCGCGCGTAGAGGTTTGAGAACTGCTCCTCAGTGAACCGCTTGTTGACCTTGCCCCAGGCGACGATGTCGTGAACCTGAGCATCGTCCACCACGAACTTGTCTTCTGGAGACCGACCTGTGTACTTGCCTGTGACCACCGTCACGGCGCCTGGCGAGGCGAATCTGCCTTCTCCCCTGCACACGGCCTGTTCGGCCAGCCTTGCGGCGGGCAGGTCGCGGAAGACGCGCCCAGCATTGGTGAGACCGGGTATCACGAGTTCATCACCTACTGTAGCCAATCGAATCACCTCAATAAGCGGCAGTACGCCACAATTAGACACTACTCACACTATCAGGTCGGTGATTAGGCGTCAAGAAAACGCCCGGTGCCTCTGGAGAGGAGCCGGGACGTCTGCAGCCTTCGCCAATTCACGCTGCCATGGCGGTTCGAGCCATCAGAACACCTTTCGTGAGTCGAGATACTCCTGCACGTGGTTGAGGGTCTCACCGAAGCGCTGGAAATGCACGACTTCGCGCTCCCTGAGCCAGCACAGAACCCTGGTCACCTCTGGATCATCTGATAGTTGAATGAGGTACTCATAGGTAGACCTGGCCTTCTGCTCTGCGGCCATATTCTCGTGCAGGTCGGTGATGGGATCCCCCTTAGACTGAATGTACGATGCCGTCCACGGTACCCCGTCGCCGTTTACGAAGTAGAGGGCCTTGTCGTGGTCTGCGTAGTAACCGTCCATTCCGGCAGCCTTGATCTGCTCGATGGAGGCGCCCTGAGTGAGACCATACACCAGAGCCGCCACGATCTCCATGTGTGCCAGCTCCTCAGTGCCGATGTCAGTGAGGGTGGCTATGGAGCGCCCGGTGGGCATGGTATAGCGTTGGGTCAAGTAGCGGAGCGAGGCGGCAAGTTCGCCGTCGGGGCCGCCATACTGTGTGATCACTGACTTCGCCAGCTTCGGGTTTGGACCACTCACTCGCACCGGGAACTGAAGCTTCTTGTCATACACCCACATGCTAGTAAACCCTCCCCGCGCCAATCTGCCACGGCCACGGCTCCTCGACCCATCTGAAGGAGTCACAACCTCCGGAACTCAACCCGAAGTTCAACATGGGGCCGTACAGCTGCTCGTAGATGGCTTTCGTCTGAAGAAGCACCGATGATATCTGGTTGTAGTCAGTCAGTGCCCTCAAGTCGCAAGGGTGGGTGTCAAGGTAGAGGTTGAGATCGACGGCTGAGAAACTCAAAGCCTGTATGCGCTCGAGCAATTGCTCTCTCTGATGATCACAGTTCACTCTGAAGGCACCCCCTGTGGGCAGATGCCGGTCTGGTGCCAGCAGCCTGGATATGGGCTTACCAGCTCCGGAAAGATGGTGCCATGCATCAGCCCCTCAATGGGATTGAAGCGCGTGGTATACTCTTGAGGACACACGAATGCCCTCGCCAGATGGCCTGTTCCAAGCGGATTTGCGGGACGATCGTTCACTTGGTCGATCCCTCCGTCAGTGGACTTACGCTGCCATCATATTCGTCTGTCGTGACTCGGCGCTTCAGCGGTTAGCACATTCGTAGTGCCGGGGAAGGAATCGTGCCTCCGGGGGTGAATCAACGTAAGGTGCATCTGCGCTATGGGAGGGTGGTTTGTGTGCTCAGGACTAACAGAGACAGACTTGTCATGATGTCGGTACAGGGTTGCGTGGCTCCGCACGTCAGGAAGGCGGCGTTCAGAATTGATGCCGACGGTCACCCATTTGTGCTGCCCGGAGTGGGAGGCATAACCTACAACATCAAGGTGGGAGATCCTGCCTTCGGCTGGGCCGGCGACCACGTGGAGCCCGGAGTGTCGACTGCCGCTAAGCCCGACAAGAGGAGCGAGCCCGAGAACACGGGGTACAACGTGTTGAGCTGCATAGGCAACCGAGCCAGGGTGATCAGTGGCGACGCCAAGGGGGCTGAGGGACGCGTCACCGGCCACCATGGCGGCATCGAGCACGTGCTCATCGACTTCGATGACGACACCCTTGAAAGGCTCGCAGTGGAAGACAAGATCCTGGTTCGCTCGTACGGACAGGGGCTTAAGCTTCTTGACTACCCCGAGATCAAGGTGTTCAACCTCGATCCCGATCTGCTCGATCTGATGGCCCCTGAACAAGCCGGAGGCAAGCTTAGCGTGAAGGTGGCGGCAAGGATTCCGGCGGTGATGATGGGTTCAGGAATAGGCGCCTCCGATGTGGCATCAGGCGACTACGACATCACCACCACCGACAAGCAGGAGATAGCCACCCTCGGCATCGACAAGCTCAGGTTCGGCGACGTAGTCGCCCTCGACGACTGCGACAACCTCTATGGCAGGAGCTTCAGGAGGGGCGCCGTAAGCATCGGTGTCGTAGTCCACTCCGACTGTCTCATAGCAGGCCATGGGCCCGGCGTGGCTACTATAATGACGGCTACGTCTCCCATCATCGAACCCGTGATAGACGCCGACGCCAACATCGGCCGCTATCTGAACATAGGACGTTATCGCTCGTAAGGAGGGTGCTTCTGCGCCATGACCGCACAGTTGGTTCAGGGCATGCCAAAGGTGGAACTGCACCGGCATCTCGAGGGCTCGATGAGGCCTGCAACGATCCTTGACATGTTCCGTAATAACCTCGGGATGTACCGTGATACGCCTCTTGAGGCGATACTTCCCAAGGTGCAGGTAACTGGCGACGAGCGGTCACTGCCCGACTTCCTGGCTAAGTTCGAGTTCTTCATGGGCTGCATCAAGTCGGCCGGCGACATTACGCGGATCACCACTGAAGTCATCGCCGACTGCAGCGCCGAAGGCATCATCCACTCGGAGCTCAGGTTCTCTCCGGCTTTCATCAGGCAGCTGACTGGCCTCGGATTGATAGGGGCAGTAGAGGCTGTGCTGGAGGGTGCCCGCGAGGTGCCCTCGGGGATGTCGGTAAGCTTCATCCTCGGCAGCCCGCAACCGCAGGGCCCGCGCGTCGCGTGGGACACTGTGAGGATCGCCCGCGACTACATGACTGCGGGGGTCAGGGGAGTAGACATATCCGACGATACCCGCATTGTGGGTCTCGGTGAGTATCAGGCGCCCATTGAATGGGCGAAGTCGGAGGGCCTAGGCGTCACCATCCACGCAGGCGAGGCCGAAGGCCCAGAGTCGGTGAGAACTGCCATCGAGCGCCTCGGGGCGACGCGGATAGGCCACGGGATCAGAGCGATAGAAGACAGTAAAGTGGTGAGACTGGCCGTCGAGCGTGACGTCACGCTCGAGGTCTGCCCCACCAGCAACATCCATACCGCGGCCGCCCGCTCATATGAGACTCACCCCCTGCCGCGATTGTTGGACTGCGGGGTGAAGGTCACTCTCAATACCGACGACCCTGGTATCTCCGGGATCACCCTCGGTCATGAGTATGGAGTGGCGACGGAGAAGTGGGGAATGGGCCGGGAGGACCTCCTTCAGATGAACCTGACCGCTGCGGCCGCCGCCTTTGTAGACGACGGCAGGAGGCGCGACATCGTCGCGGCTCTTGAGGCCTGGGGGCGATGCCCACGCTGAAGGAGGCAGATGTCAGGCACAACGTGGCGGTCAACACCGCCCACGGAGGCTGGCAGAGTCTCGCGACTGGTCTCTACAATCCCTTTCTGGGGGTAATGGCCCTCGGGCTGGGAGCCAGCACGCTGCAGCTCGCGTTATTGTCGGCGCTGCCGGCGGCAGTTGCCCTCGTCGGGAGCGTGGTGGGCGCGGCGGCCTTGCGTGGGGTGTACAGCAACAAGCGCGCTGCTTCAGTCACGACGCTCGTAGCCAGGCTGTTCTTGCTGGCCCTGGCTGCCGTGCCGGCGCTGCTCTCGCCGGGAGAACAGGCGTCGGCCTTTCTGTTGCTGGTGGCGCTTATGAATGTACCAGGAGCCATCAGCGCCATCGCTTGGCAGTCGCTGCTGGCGGATGCCATCCCTGAGGAAAGGCGAGCTGACGCCCTGGCTGTGAGGAGCCGAGTCGTCACTGCGGTGGCGTTCCTGCCCACTCTCCTGGGTGGATACGTACTGGACGCGTTGGAGTTTCCCATCGGTTACCAGCTGGTGTTGGGCGTCGCGTTCGCGTCATCCGTGGCTGAGGTGCGCGTGCTCATGAAGATGCGTGAGCCCGCGGCAGCAGGTCAAAGTCCATCTCGACCGATGCAAGGAGAAACGAGCCGGGCTCGTCTGCCCCGCTCGTTCATGGTGTTCTGCCTCTGCACCGCGCTGTTCTATGTTGGGTGGATCATGGGAGCGCCGCTGTTCACCCTCTACTACGTGACCGTGCTGGAAGTAGGCAATCTGTGGGTCGGTGCCTTCAACGTCATCAGCATGGTCGTCCAGTACCTCGTGTTCCCGTGGTGGAGTCGGCTGGCAAGGTCGCGCGGGAGCGTGCTTGGCCTGGGCCTTGCCACTGCGGGCATGGCATTGACACCGGTGATGATCGCGGTCTCGCCGTCGCCATGGCTCGTAGCCGTGTTCTGCGTGTCGATGGGCGTGTTCACGTCAGGCACCACGCTCCTCTTGCTTGACTCGCTTCTCGACAGTGTGCCCGAAGAGGGCCGCACGTCCGCAATCGCTGTCTACAATGTGTGCGTGAACCTCGCCTCGTTTGTCGGCCCCCTCGTGGGCAACGCCGTTGTCGATGGAGCGGGCATATACTGGGCGATGGCCGCATGCGCGCTGCTCAGGGGTATCGGAGCGGCCTCCATTGTCGGCTTCGCACGCTCCGTGGCACAGCCGGCTTCGGGCTGCGCTCAGCCTCGTAGTGCGCGGATGGCTTCGTTGTAGTGCCCGACCTTTGCGTACTCTGCCTCCCACGTGTCCTGGTGCTTTAGGGCGTCGAGCCGTTCGATGCTCCAACCCAGCGGCACCCAGTCCGCCTCCTTCTGCGCGAACAGCCGCTGCTTGGCCGGCGCGCGCCGGCAGTCGAACACCAGTCTTCCATCACAGTTGGCGAACGCATCGCTGATCCAGCGGTGCATCACATTTGGAGTGGTCTCCAGGGATCTGCGATCGAGGTCGTCTACGACAGACTGATACCTGTCGAACCCGTCAGTCGCGACGGTCACGACGTTCTCGTCAGGGCCCAGCCGCAGCCAACGTGCCATTCGCACTGCCGCTATCACATTGAACAGACCCGACACCCCGAACTGGTCGCGGACTGCCCTCGCGGCCTCGGGCGCCATTCCCAGCTCCTCCAGGACGTGAGTTCCGTCACGCATGACCTTCAGTAGCTGCACCGCGTGGTCGTCGTGGACGGCGATGATGAAGTCAGTTGTGAGTACGTTGTGAATGAGGATGCACATCTTGTCGCCGATGCCTTCCACTCTGTGCTGGCCTCTGCCTCCGGTCGAGAGCGTGGAGCACTCATACGGTTCCACTGCGATTACATGGGAATCAGGAAAGACTGACTTGATGTGGTCACCAGCCGCCAGTGTCCCCGCTGAGCCGGGAGCTGACACGAAGCATGCTATCCGCCCGTTGCCCACCCCGGACGCTGCTTCCACGGCGGCAGGGCCGGTGACGTGCCTATGGAACCTGTAGTTGGAGAACGACTCGAACTGAGCAAGGGCGTAGTTGGATGGATCCTTCATCAGTTCGAGAGTGCGCTGAAGAGTGAGGATGACATCTGATTCTGTGCCGGGCGTCAGGTCAAGACCGCCGCCGTAGCGCCTGATCCTTTCATATCTCTCTTTGCTCATGGTGTCGGGCATGATCACCAATGACTTGAAGCCCATGAGCGCTGACACGTAAGCAGTGCCGATGCCGAAGTTGCCCGTTGACGGCCCGAGGATCGTGTGGGTGTCGGGGTGGACCTTGCCGTCGACGCACGCCTCGGCGAGCATGGAGTAGGCCGGGCCGACCTTGTGGGACCCCGACGGGAAGCCATTGCCCAGCAGCACCACGACATTCACGTCGAGGCCTGTGAGCTCATGGGGGAAGACCATGTGCCTGACTGCACCTGAGCTATCCTTCCAATGGATGTTGAAGAGGTTCACCGGGTTCAGCTCGTCTTCATGAAGAGCCGCCTCGGCCTTGCTGCGGATGGCGCTGTCAATCAGTTCAGGCCTCGCCATCTCGTCATAGGTAGGACCCAAGATGTACTTGTGTTTGCGCACAATCATCGCCCCCTGCCACAATCGCCTGGTAATCCCAAGCTAATCTCAACTGTAGGTCATTGTCAAGGCAGCTGGAAATCGCCCGTTTGGGCGATGGTGTCCGCTCGCGGGCTAACTGTATAGTCATCGTACACATGAGCGTTCCGGCGCTACGAGGGCGGAGGTGCGGTTAAGGTGTACGAACGGAGGCGGAACCTGGCAGCGTTGGCGATGGCGGTGATGATGGTGTTTACGACCGGCTTCACGAGGGCGGCGGCGACGTCGCCGGCAGCGGGGGAGTCAGCCGACATGATGCTGCAGGGGGTGCAGCAGCAAGGAGAGATGAAGCTCGCGGAGCTGGTCAGGGTGGCGGCCGAGGTGAGCGAGGTGCTGTCAGGCCGAGAGGAGACCGGAGCCGGAGTTCTGCTGTCGGTTGGGTACCTGTCAGGGGCAGGCGTGCAACTGGGAATCGAGTTTGCAGTTGCCTCACTGGCGAGCCTGGGCGGCGGTCAGGCGTCGACAGCGGCGGACCCGGCGCGCCGACAACTCAGTCAGGTGCGCCGAGAGGCAGAAGCCGGCGCGCGCGTGCTCGAACTGCTGGCACAGGCCGCCTGCTTCAGCGAAGTCGGTGACTGGAAGTCGTGCGCCGAATGCCAGGCCCAGGCCGCAGCCGCGCTGGGGCGGATGCCCGGCGAGTCGGCCATGCCGAAGGTGAACCGACGCGACCTAGAAGCGGTGATAGCGGCTGTTGAAGCGATGCCCATCGAACATGTGCTTGCGGCCTGGGTTGGCGGCGTAGCGGAGCCGGTGGATGGCGGAGGGCATGCCTTGTCCGGCGGTGCGGCGCCGGCGTGGCTGAGTGCCGTAGCTGACGGCACGGTGCGGGTCGATCTGGCATGGCCTGTGGCAGATGCACGCCCGCAAGTCGGAGTATCGCTGATGGTCCGACTAGGCGGCTCGGCCAGGCCGAGCGGGGAACTTGCGGCATCTGCGGGAATCGCTGCCGCCCAGCTTGAGTTGGCCGGCCTTCTTTCACAGTTCAGTGAGGCCAACCATTCCTGTTCGTTCCACGCCGGCGCCGCTGATGGCTGCGACGCAGTGCTCCTGGCGCGCGCGGCGGCGGCATTGAGGATCCTCGGGGGTATGGGCATCGGGGTGTAGCCCCGGGGCGGCAAACTCTGAGCGTGACAGAGGATTTCGACGCCCTTTGTCTAATAAGCCCTAGTCGGCACTTGTGGCGCCGCTCGAGGTTGCCACTGCCAGTGACCGCGGAGGGTGTGATTTCCGATAGCAACGATGCCGCTTGTGCTCGGGCACAGAGGGGTGCCGGGCGCGGCCCCTGAGAACACCATCGATGGCTTCAAACTGGCCATGGCAATGGGCGCCCACGGCGTTGAACTTGATGTGCATCTATCGCGCGACGGAGAACTCGTGGTCATCCACGATGAACTGTTGGACCGTACCACAGATGGCGTGGGCCCGGTCGGGTCGTTTACCCTTGCGGAGCTAAAGCGTCTGAATGCTGCGGCGCGGTTCCCCGGAGGCCACAGGCGTCAGGCTATCCCGACTCTGGATGAGGTTGTCGATGCGGTGGGCCCGGCGGCCGTGATTAACGTAGAGATCAAGAGCGGGGTAGTGCTGTATCCCGAAATTGAGCGCACTCTGGCGGAGTTCATTGATGCCAGGGCGCTGGCCCAGAGAGTCATCGTGTCGTCCTTCAATCACTACAGCCTTGTCGAGTTCAAGCGACTTGCTCCTGCGGTCGACGTGGGGTTGCTTTACACCGCCGGGCTGGTCGAACCATGGCTCTACGCCAGACGCGTCGGTGCGCAGGCCCTGCATCCGCTGCATTTCTCGGTGACTCCGGAGTTGGTGTCGGCTTCGCACGACTGTGGGGTGAAGGTGAATCCGTGGACTCCCAACAGTGAGGAGCATATCCGCAGAGTGGCGGGGGCGGGTGTTGACGCAATCATCACGAACCGTCCGGATCTGGCCCTCAAGGTGTTGGGGGGGAGCCGCGAGTGAACGGGTCTGACAGACTCAACTATAGGAGGACGTTTCTACTGGGGCTCGGATTCTTCGCAATAAGCCTGTGCTGGACGTTGTACAACTCCTTCGTACCTGTGTTTCTTGATGGCGCGCTGGCTGATGCCGCGCTCAAGAGCACCCTCATCGGGGTCATCATGACCTTCGACAACATTGCCGCGGTCACTCTGCAGCCGTATTTCGGCGCAGCAAGCGACAGAACGTGGAACAGGTTCGGCAGACGGATGCCTTACATCATGGTGGGAATGCCGCTGGGTGCAGCGTTCTTTGTTCTGGTGCCTCTGGTGAGGTACTCGCTGGCCCTGCTCATCAGTGCGCTCGTGCTGATGAACCTGTGCATGGCAGTGTTCCGGGCGCCCACGATCGCGCTGATGCCCGACGTGACCCCTCCGCGCCTTCGAAGCAAGGCGAATGGCGTGGTCAACCTCATGGGAGGGCTGGGAGCCATGATAGCGCTGTTTGTCGGCTCTGCGCTCTACAGGCTTGGCCCTGCGTATCCGTTCATGATGGCGGCTGTGCTGATGATCCTCTCAGTTGTGGTGCTCAGACGCACCATCAAGGAACCTACGCACGTGGAGGGAGTGGGCGACAGCTCGAGCGGATCCATCGGAATTCTGGAGGCACTGGCGAGCGTCGTACGGCAGCGCGAGAAGAGCGCCATGCGCATGCTGCTGGCGATCTTCTTCTGGTTCATCGCCTGGAACGGCATAGAAGCCTTCTTCACTCTCTATGGTCGTGAGGTGTGGAACGTCTCGGAGGCCACGGGTGCGCTCTACATGGGGTTCTTCTCTGTGACTCTGGTGGCATTCGCGATTCCTTCGGGTTTCATTGCTACAGCCGTTGGCCGTGCCCGCATCATCCGGATTGGCTTGACCGTGTTGTCGATATGTCTTGTAGGTTTGGGACTCCTGGCCCACGACTCGCTTGGACGGCCCATAGTCGAGGCTATCAACGGTGTGCTGGGTTTGGGGTGCGATGCAGCAGGGCAGGCCAGACTCCTAGGAGCGATGCTCGCGAACATCGGCATCATCGTGCCGGCCCTTATGGGCCTGGCGGGACTGTCTTGGGCGCTGATCAACACCAACTCGTACCCTATGGTGGTAGACATGGCCGTTCGGGCGCAGACAGGTGCGTACACCGGTCTTTACTACCTGTTCTCATCCTTGGCGGCCATAACCGGTCCGCCGGTATTCGGGCTGCTCAGGGATGCCCTTGGCACCAGGGCGTTGTTCCCATTCTCCGTCGTATGTGTGATAGTGGCCTTAGTGTTCATGGCAGGCGTCAGAAAGGGTGACCCGACGAGAACGGGGCTCTCCGATGCCAAGTAGCAGGAGCGAACATATTTCGGAAGGGGCATTACCAGTGCAGATCGGGATTTGTCTCTACGGTTTCGGCAACGTCGGGCGCGAGTTCGTCAGGGTGCTTGTCGCAAAGAGCGGCTATCTCAAGTCTCGCCATCAAATCGAAGTCATACTGCAGTCCATCGTAACCTCGAAGGGGGGCATCGTAAGGCCGGAGGGCTTTGGCGCCGGCGAGCTGCTGCGGCTGGCTGCCGAGGGCCGGCTGCGGGAGCACCCTGAGTTCTGCGAGCACAGTCCGGAGCAGTTGGAGAGATGGGTGCCACGAAACGCGGGCGGTGATATGCCACGGGTCATCGTGGATGCGACGTGGTCAGACCTAGCTACGGGCGAACCGGGGCTGTCGCGGCTTCGTCGTGCGTGCGAGCTTGGTTGCCACATCATCACCCTGAACAAGGCTCCTCTGGTAGCCGACTTCGATGGCCTTGTGGCCGCAGCCAGAGAGAACTCAGTTCAGCTCAAGTTCAGCGGTGCCACCGCTGCCGGCCTGCCTACCATCGACACGATCAGAGTAAGCCTTGCAGGGGCCGAGGTCACGTCAATTGAGGGCATAATGAACTCGACAACCAACTACATCCTCACAGCCATGTCAGACGAGGGACTGAGTTACGAGGATGCACTCAACCGCACGGTGGCCATGGGCCTTGCGGAGTCTGAGACTAACAGGGACGTCGCTGGTATCGACACTGCCTGCAAGGTGCTCATACTGGCCAATGCGGCCATGAACGCAGGCAAGAAGCTCAGTGATGTCAAGATCAACGGTATCGCGGACATAACCCGTCGCGACATTGCCAGGTGGGCCATGGAAGGACGCAGCGTCAAGCTCGTGGGCAAGGCAGTCAGGCAGAACGGCGACGTCGTAATCGAGGTTGGGCCGGCGGCCATTCCTCACCGAGACTTCTTCGCCCAGGTGAGGGAGGATGCCAAAGCTGTCAAGTTCACTACGGATTTGTTCGGAGAGCTAACCATGGTTGGCGGCTCCGGCGGCCTTACTGCGGCTGCGGGTTCCGCCCTCAGAGACCTCGTAAACCTGGCGGGGGCCCTTAGGCCCTAGGGAGGGAATGGCCATCTACAAGCAGGCAACCGAGACGACCTTCGTGCTCATAAAGCCCGACGGCGTCAGGCGCGGACTGGTAGGAGAGGTGCTGGCCAGGTTCGAACGGCGTGGTTTCGTCGTTCGGAGAGCATCGTGCGTGCAGATGACAAGCGGCGATGTGGCGGAACACTATCCGCACCTTGCGGCCGAGCCCTTCTTTCCTGAGATTGTCGGTTTCATGACGTCAGGGCCTGTAGTGGCATTGGTTCTGGAGGCTCCGAATGCCGTGGCCGCAGCCAGGCAGATCGTAGGCGCGACTGATCCCATGAAGGCTGAGCCAGGTAGCATCAGAGCCGATCTGGCCACATCTGTCAGGTTCAACGTTGTCCATGCCGCCGACAGCGAGAGTACAGCCAGACGCGAAATCGCCCACTTCTTCCCAGGGGCTCGCGATGAGGAGAATGATGTCTCAGATGAGCGCAGCTAGTGGCAAGACTCAGTTCATATCCGACCTCAGAGTGGGAGACCCGGTGAACACCGTGTTCGCTGTAGTCGATGTGCAGCAGCGACAGGGCAAGAACGGACAACCATACCTGGATGTTAGGCTAGCCGATAGGACTGGCGAGATCAACCTCAAGCTGTGGAATTACTCCGGCGCTGCTGACCAGCGCATGACGCAGGGTTCGGTCATCCAGCTTGCGGGGCTGACGGTGAGCGAGTTCAGCGGCCGCCTGCAGCTTGCCATGGATTGGTCGTCGTTCTTGAGACTCTCATCGATAGTGCCCGACGACCAGATCAGCCACGGTGACTTCGCGCCTGCCACCGACAAGGACACTGATCTGATGTGGGCAGTCATCGAACGAGCCATACGCTCTGTTGAGAAGCGCCCCGTCAGATGCCTGCTCGAGTCTTACTTCCAGGATCCCGAGTTCGCCGCGTCCTTCAAGTGCTGGCCGGCAGCTGTCCGTCATCACCACGCCTACTGCGGCGGGCTCCTCGAGCATACCGTTGGTGTTCTCCAACTGTGCATGTTGGCGGCGTCGCAGTACGACAACGTAGACCGCGACTTCGTCATTGCAGGAGCGCTGCTGCATGATGTGGGCAAGCTCTTGAGCCACGCCTACGACAGGACGAAGGGGATCACCGGGATGAGTCTTGAGGGGATCGCCGCCGACCACATTGTGTTAGGCGCAGAACAGGTGAACAACAAGATTCAGAGACTGATAGATGCATGTCCCGACCGGGGCACATGCGGCGATCCTTGCTGGGATCGTCGAATGGCGTTGTACATGTCACACCTGATCGTGAGCCATCACGGCACGCGCGAGTGGGGCTCTCCGGTGGAACCAGCCACTATAGAGGCGTGCATACTGCATTTTGCCGACAACATGGACGCGCAAGTCAACAAGTTCGAGCGAGTGCTGAAGGAGCCCGTCGTTCAGAACGAGGGAGATTTCAGGTGGTCGGATTCGCTGGGCAGATCTGTATGGAGCCTGCTGCGGCATACAGTGAAACCATGACCGCATCGGTTGCGTCTGAAAAGCAGCGAAGAGTGCGCGGAGGTGTCGGCATGTGGGTTCGCGTATGAGGGTATCTGTTGTCCTCCTGCTGGTCATGGCGGTGTACCTGGCTGCGTCCGCCGTCGGCGCCGACCAGCCCAAGTCACTGGTGGGATCTGCAGCGCCGAGGATCAGTGGCACTGCGATCGACGGGTCGCGCGTGGACGTTCCCGCCGCGGGTCGGGTAACGGTGGTGGCATTCTGGAACAGTACGTATCGGCTGTCACTAGATGCTCTGCAGGGCATAGCCAGAATATTCGCTGCCTACGGTTCAAGTGGTCTCGTGTGCGTAGGGATCAATGCTTCCGGGGAGTCGTCGAACTCCATCTCTGCGGTGGCGCGAGGTCTTGTGGTGACGTACCCGCTGATCGGAGGGAGCACCGGTTCGAACGCTGCTGCATCCTACCGGCTCCAAGGAGTGCCGGCGGTGTTCGTCATCGATTCCTCCGGGGTAGTAGACTCCGCCTTCGGCGGATGGGATCGGTCGGTCGAAGCTGAGGTGAAGGCCAGAGTCGCCGCGCTACTGTAAACCGGATTCTTCGGTTGCTCAGGGGGATGATGCGGATGATCCAGCGCGAGGTTGCGATGAGGAACGTCGCCAGAGTCTTGCTTGCGTCTGGCGTCGTCTCCGCCATAGCCATGGCTTTGCTGTTCGGTGCGAACTACGTGGATTACGTGAAGTGGACCCGTGGAGCGCAAGCGTCGTTCACGGCGGCGTCAATAGAGCCGTACGATGATACCGGCAGGCTGACAATGATGGTGGGCTTTGAGGCTCCTGCCGTTGGATACGGTGTTCGCTTTGAGTCAGTCGAGTTCACTCTCGAGAGTGAGCTCGGGAACCTTGGCTACTACCGAGTGATAATCCCAGATGAAGCCACCTCGTGGGTTATCGACAGTGCGTCTGCGGAACTGTCACTGATCTCTGACATTCCCACGGAGCATTGGCCGTCAGTTCAGGAGAGCAGTCATGTGACGATCGATGCCACATTAGTAATTCGACTGTACCTGCCGGCCAGAGACATACCATTGAGGATGGGGCTGACAGGCGCGGTTGACAAGGAGGCTGTGCGCTGATGGGAGTGATTGTATACGGTTTGGGTGCGACGCTCGGTACCGCCCTGGCCTGCAGCGCGGTGTCGCTTCGGTCGTTTCTGTCGGTCCCGCTGTGGGTCGTGTTCATCCCTGCTGTGCTGGTATGGATAGCTTGCGGCGTGAGGGGATTCGAGCCCGAAGGCATGATGGGCGTCGGTGGCATATCGCTCGTTGGAGGGCCGCTCATCGCGTCTAAGATCGTGGGATTACCGCTGGCCGCCGCCGAAAGATGGGCAGTGGGCTTCAACGTGATACGAAACTCCCTTGCGACTACCCTTGTGGTGCTGCTGCCGCTGTGTCTGATGTCACTGATGCTGGGGTCGACGCTCCGCGGGGCCATGGAGAGCGGTGCTCTCAGGTTCACGCGTCGCTGACAGCGATGTCGGGCTTGTCAACGGCATTGCCTGGGTGATATTCTTGCTTCTAACATGCTTTTGCTGGAACGGCAGCCACGTAGTGTCCGGCCCTAGCCACATTTGCGCAAAGAAGGATTTTAGGAGGCCTTCGCCGAATGTGGTAGGTGGGCATATGGGTTCCCAGGACGATGGGGAAGCGTGCTCGTGTGCGGAGGCAGAGGTGGCCTCAGTCATTTGCACTCCAACCCGCGGCTGTCATGTTCGTGTCGAGGTTCCAGCGTGCCCAGTGTGATCCAAGAAAAGGAGGTATTCAACACATGCCAAAGAAGGTTCGCTTGATGCTCTGCCTAGTGTTGGCCGTCGCGATGGCCATCGGAGCGATGGGTATGCCAGGTGCAGCCCAGGTAAAGTTTGAAACCTACGGCCCCCACGTCGATGAGATCATCATGCCGATCATCAAAGACCAGCAGGCCCGCCGCATCGCATTTGAGCGCGGCGAGAGCATCGTATGGGCAGGGCTCACTCAGCCCGCCGACATCGACCAGGCGAAGTCCCTTCCTTACGCCGACATGCGGATGACCCTTGGTTTCCACATGTTCTATGTATGTTTCAACATGCGCAAGGCTCCGCTCAGTGATCCTGCGTTCCGTCAGGCGTTTGCCCACATTGTGGATCGTGACAACATCATCCGTACACTGTTCAAGGGCTACATGATGCCTATGAGCAGTTTCGTTCCTCAGGTGTCGTCATTCTTCAAGGCTGATGTGCCTGTATACGCCTACAGCCTGACCAAGGCCGCTGAAGTACTTGACGCGGCAGGCTACAAGCTCGACCCCGCTACAGGCAAGAGAATCGACCCGAAGACAGGCAAGCCCCTTGCCGAGATCAAGTTCTTCACACCGACCTACGAGGTTGCTCCTACCTCGGCTGAGCTCGGCAAGATCCTGGCCGAGTCGGCTCAGAAGGTTGGCCTGCCTATAGTCGCCGAGCCAATGGACTTCAACACCATGCTTGATAAGATCGACATCAGCGAGTTCGACATGTATGGCCTCGCCTGGTCGCTCTCGAAGAACCCCACGCACCTCGTGAGCTTCTTCCACTCGAATCAGGACGTGGAGGCAGGCTACAACAGGCCCGGCATCCGCAACCCTGAGCTCGACAAGATCCTGGAGCAGCTCGATTCGGCTCCCGATCTGAAGACCGCCAAGGCAGCAGCAGACGCAGCCCAGCTGATCCTGGCTCGCGAGTTGCCCTACGTGCCGCTTTATTCAAGGCCCTACATCGATGCCTTCAACAAGACCCTGGTTACCGGTTACGTCGATATGAAGGGCTTCGGTGCCGCAAGCTACAATAACCAGTGGACGCTGCTGAATATCCGCAGGGTCGACCGCACCGGCAAACCCATCGAGGGCGGCACTATCCGCTGGGCATTGTCGGAAGAGCCTAAGCCCCTGAACTACGCAACCGCCTCGAGCGCCTATGCCTGGGAGGTCCTGAACAAGACCGTCGACTCCCTGATGGCCACGCACCCTGATACCCTCGAGGATATGCCCTGGCTGGCAGAGAAGTGGGATGTCGGAGTCTGGACAGTCGACCAGGGCGAGCGCAAGGGCCAGCAGGGTACCGTCATCACCTGGTACATCCGCAAGGGCGTGAAGTGGTCAGACGGTATGCCCTTCACCGGTGAGGATGTCAAGTTCACCATCGACTTCCTCAAGGACAACCAGGTGCCGCGGTATCTGCCGAACACCGAGAACATCGTGAAGGTCGAGCTCGTCGACAAGTACACTGTGAAGGTGTACTTCGACACGGTGAGCTACTGGCACATCTACAACGCCGACCTGGCGTTCCTGGCCAAGCACATCTGGTCAGACGTCAAGGACTACAAGACCTTCGAGCCCTGGAATGAGCCTCATCCGACGATCAAGGGTTACAGCAAGCTCGTCGGAACCGGCCCCTTCATGGTTAAGGAGTACCGCGCTGGCGAGTTCGTCAGGCTGGTCAAGAACCCGAACTACTGGCGCCTGAATCCTTCTGGCAACTAAGGGCCGGTAGCAGCGTTAGAGCCGCCGCTCCGGGGCTTCGGCTCCGAGCGGCGGTTCGACTGACTAGGCATAGGCAAAACGAGGTGAGAAGGGCTTGGGTTTCCGCTCATACCTGCTCAAACGTCTGTTCTACGCAGTCGTAGTGCTCTTCGTCATTCTGACGTTCAACTACGTGCTGTTTCGCATAATGCCCGGGGATCCCGAGAAGATGATACTCGACCCCAACTTCACGCCCGAGGCCAAGATGGAGCTGCGCAGGCAGTACGGCCTCGATGATCCGCCGCTTACGCAGTACTTGAACTACATGAAGTCACTCCTCACCTTCGACCTGGGCATGTCTTTCAGTACGCGCAGGCTGGTCTGGTCGGAGCTGAGAGAGCGCCTTCCGAACACTATCGTCCTCTTCATGGTTACCTTCGTGGGCACTGCGGCCCTGGGCATCTCTCTGGGCGTGTCGTCGGCGGCGAATCGCGGCAAGTTCTCAGAACAGCTCGTCATGGGCGCGGGCTTGTTTGCCCACGCAGTGCCGAGCTTCTTCATTCAGCTGCTTTTGCTGTTGTTATTCGGGTACTACTGGCCTATTCTGCCCATACACGGCACGATCAGCGCGCCTCCCCCTGACGGGGCATGGGCGCAGTTCCTGGATAGGGCGTGGCATCTGATTCTCCCTGCCGGTTCAAACATCGTGATAGGTTTCGGTTCTTGGGCCCTTTACACGCGCAACACGATGCTTGAGGCCCTCGGGCAGGATTACATCGTCACTGCACGCGCCAAAGGCCTCCCCAGGCGAGAGATCCTCTATCACCACTCGCTTCGGAGCGTATTGCCGCCCATAGTCACGCTGATCTTCATGTCTCTGCCTGGAGCAGTGTCAGGCGCAGTGATCACCGAGAGCATATTCTCATGGCATGGGGTGGGCAGGTACCTGCTCGACGCAACGCTGCAGATGGACTATCCGGCCGCTCAGGGGGCGTTCTACCTGATTGCGCTGGCGGTTATCATCTCCAATCTTCTTGCGGACATAGCCTACGGGCTCGTCGACCCTAGGATCCGCGTTGGGGCAGGTGCGAAGAGATGACACAAAACCAGCGAACAGCGGAGAAGGCCCAGGTTGCCAAGGCAGCGGCAGCGGCTGCACCCAGACGCCTCACGTTCTGGGAGCAGTACCGGAGGAAGCCTCAGGGCGTAGCAGGCCTCTTGATAGTGGCCTTGTACATCGCAGTGGCAGTGTTCGCCCCTGTGGTCTCGAAATACGATCCTATGGAAGACATGTACCTCGCCGACAATATCGCTGTGCCGATATGGCTCACGAAGGTCAACCCCCGCTACAGAGAACTGCCGCCCACAATGCAGTTCAACCTGGGATTCGACTCGTGGGAGGTGACTGCGGCGGATGGCGTCGAGGTAACGGGCTGGGAGTTCGAAGACGCAGAAGGCATCAGCATCGATCTGCCGGCCACGGAAGCGCCCGAGCCTGTTGAAGGAGAGGATGGCGCCGATACGCCGCCTGATTCTGAGGACTCAGGAGAGTTGTTCAGCATAGTCAGCAACGTCCAATGGGACCCCTTCGGTCTAGTCACATCGGGCCAGGGCACATCGCGCGACGAAGCTGATGAAGCTGTGTCGCTCGACTTCAGCTTTGACTATGACTACAAGAAGCCCCAAACGTTCAGTGCATCGATGGGATACCATATCGATGCACCGTCTGACGCGTCCACCTTCATTGAGCTCGATCTGGTCACACCGTCCGGCAAGGCCTTTGATCTGTGGGATACCACGGCGTACGGCAGCGTCAGTAACGGGAGCTTCATCGTGGACGCCAGAGACTTTGACCTAAAGATGAGGCTTGGCATCTCATTCTTTGACGAGCCCGCTGATGTAGTGTTCTCGGAACGTGGTACCTACACCGTGAGGGTGAAGGCACGAAGCGACTCAGTGTCAGGGCCGGTGAACGTGAGGATCGAGCCGGTGAGCTTTGGGGTGCTGGGGCTAGCCCATGGCTTGCTTGGCACCGACCACATGGGATCAGACCTCTGGGCGCAGCTGGTTTACGGCACAAGGATCGCTCTGGCCATCGGCCTTTCAGCTGCGTTCATTGCAGTGTTCATCGGAACGTCTGTGGGCCTCATAGCAGGCTATCTGGGCGGTATTGTCGATGAGGTGCTCATGGGAGTCGTAGACGTGCTTCTGTCGATACCCACCATGCCCGTGTTGATCGTGCTGGGAGCACTGTTCGGCAAGAGCGTCATGAACGTTGTCATACTGCTGGCTCTGTTCTCATGGATGGGGATCGCCAGGATCGTCAGGTCGCAAACGCTGTCTCTGAAGGAGCGCACGTTCGTTGAGGCAGCCAAGGCGGCAGGCGGGTCCAGCAACTACATCATGGTGTCGCACATATTGCCCAACACTATGCCCCTGATTTTCGCGAACCTCGTTCTGAGGATTCCCAGTGCCATACTGACAGAGGCGTCGCTGAGCTTCCTCGGCCTGGGTGACCCGCGGGTGCCCACGTGGGGCCGCATGCTTCAGAATGCCAGGCAGTTCGGAGCGTTCACGAAGATGGCATGGTGGTGGATGCTGCCTCCGGGCATCGCCCTCACCGGCCTGGCAGTTGCGTTTGTGTTCATAGGCAACTCTGTGAACGAGATCCTCAATCCACGGTATAGGGAGAGATCGTAGCATGGCCCTACTAGAAGTAAAGGACCTGAAGATGTACTATCGCACCGCAAGGGGCCATGTGCGTGCTGTCGATTCCGTGAGCTTTGAGATCGAGCAGGGCAAGGCTCTGGGGATAGCTGGAGAGTCCGGGTGCGGCAAAACAAGCATGGCGTCGGCACTGCTCCGCCTGCTGCCATCGAACGGTTCGTATCATGGCGGCAGTGTCGTGATGGACGGAAAAGAGCTCCTGACAATGTCGGAAGAGCAGTTCCGGAAGGACATTCGCTGGAAGCGCATCTCGATGATATTCCAGGGCGCGATGAACGCTCTCAATCCTGTGCACAAAGTGGGCGAACAGATCGTAGAAGCCATACTGCACCATGAGGACGTAAGCCGCGAGCAAGCTGTGAAGCGCACGCATGACCTGTTCGGCCTCGTGGGCATAAACCCCAAGCGCTTCAATGAGTATCCTCACGAGTTCAGTGGTGGGATGAAGCAGCGCGCCGTCATCGCGATGGCGCTCGCGTGCCACCCTGACTTGATCATCGCAGACGAGCCCACGACGGCTCTCGACGTGATGGTGCAGGCGCAGATCCTCAAGTCCATAGCTGAGCTCCGCCAGAGGCTGAACCTGTCGATGATGCTCATCACCCACGACCTGTCTGTCATCGCGCAGACGTGCGACTCCGTGGTCATCATGTATGCAGGTAAGGTGGCAGAGTACGGTGATGTCGTTGATGTCTACACCAGGCCTGCGCACCCCTACGCCATGGGACTCGTCAATTCGTTCCCGAACATCCAGGCAGCGCGTACAGAGGTAAGAAGCTTGCCCGGGTTCCCTCCGAACCTCCTCGCTCCTCCTTCGGGGTGCAGGTTCCATCCCAGGTGCCCCCTGGCTGATGAGGAATGCAAGCAAGTCGAGCCCGCGGTGAGAGAAGTAGGCGGGAACAAGCACATGGTGGCCTGCCATAAGGCCGAGATCGTGCAGCAGGGGGGAGACATATGGTCGCGATGACGGCGATAGCGAAGAACGAACTGAAGCGCGGCGATGTCATACTTCAGGTGAAGGACTTGGTGAAGTACTTCCCTGTTCGCACCAGCTTCCTTCAGTCTCTGCGCGGCAAGGAACAGCTAGCAGTCAGGGCCGTAGACGGCGTCTCGTTCGATGTATACAAGGGAGAGGTTCTCGGAGTCGTGGGCGAGTCAGGCTGTGGCAAAACGACTCTGGCCAGGACGCTTCTGAGGCTCACCGATGCTACGTCGGGCAGCGCAATCCTGGAAGGCGTCGACATATTGTCGCGTAACCACGCTGAGATGAAGGAGCTTCGCAAGAAGCTGCAGGTCATCTTCCAGGATCCGTACGAGTCGATGAACCCTCGCATGGATGTTCAGACGATTATCTCCGAACCCCTCAGAATCCAGGGAATCGTCAACTCAGTGAATGCGGCGAGGGACATCGTGGCTTCGGTCCTGGCGGATGTAGAGATGCTGCCCCCTGAGGAGTACATGTCACGATACCCGCACGAGCTCTCCGGAGGCCAGCGGCAGAGAGTCGCCGTGGCCCGAGCACTCGCGCTCGACCCTGATTTCATCGTGGCTGATGAGCCCGTGTCGATGTTGGACGTGTCCATCCGCGGCGAAGTGCTCAACCTAATGCTCACACTCTCTCGCTCGAGGGACGTTACCTTCGTTTACATCACGCACGACCTGGCCACGGCCAGGCACATCTGCGATCGGATAGCCGTGATGTACCTCGGCAAGATGGTGGAGCTGGGCACCGCCGATGAGGTGATCATCAACCCCAGGCACCCCTACACGCGTGCTCTCATTGGTGCGGTGTTTGTGCCTGATCCGCGTCACCGCGGTTTCGCCGACATCCTGAGGGGCGAGATCCCTAGTCCTGTCAATCCGCCTTCAGGCTGTCGACTCCACCCCAGATGTCCGCATGCGATTGACATCTGCCGTACGACGGAACCGGAGTTCATCACCTACGAGGGCACACATAGAGCCGCCTGCCACCTGGCAGGTCAGCTCAAGCCGAGACAAGCGTAACCCGCTCTGCGAGTGGCAAAGCGCACATATGCCCCAGGCACTCCTATGGTGCCTGGGGCATATACATGTGTAAGCAGTGTTGCTAGTGAAGTAGGTGATGGTGATGACGGGCTATACCCGAAGCGGGGATGGGCTGCACGTTGCCGGTGTCGGCGAGGATCTGCTGAGGATCGCCGGGAGGCTCAACATACCCATCGCGCGCCTTGAAGAACTGAATCCTGGCATCGGCAGGCGAGACCCCCTCGATGCCGGTCAGGTGGTGACCATACCCTCCGGCCATTGCTACCGGGGAACCATAGTGGCCGTGTCCAGCAGAACCGCGTCACCGGGGCTTGTCATCGTGGACGTGTGCTCAGGCGACGTGCGGCCGGTGGAACAGGGCGAGTGCGCGTGGAGCTCTGTGCCCGCACTATCCTCGGATGGAGAGTACGTGGCCTATCAGGGCGCCAGCGGACGGGTGCAGGTGATCCCATCGCAGGGTGGACGGTGTCTTACCATCGGGCGCGCGCCGTCAGGCTATGTGCGTCCGATCTGGTCGCCCTCTGGACAGTTCCTGGCGTGGGATGACGACGGCATGACTGAAGTGATGTCAGCCACAGGCGAGCAGGTGGCTCGGATCGAGGGCACCGGTCCGACGTGGCTGGGCAACGGTGAAGCGATCCTCACAGTCAGGGGGCGCGAGGTCGTCAAGTGCGACCCGACCGGCTCAAGCTGCGATGTGATCGACTCATGGCTGCGGCCTGGCGATCAGGTGTGGGCGGTTCACGGAGCCACTCATGGCAGCATGTACGCCAGCGTGGCCAGCGTCGAGGGGCAGCTGGTGCTCACGGTTCACGATTGGTTCACCGGCGAGAGTTCGACGGTGCCGGTGGGAGAGAACGTATGGCCCTGGTCGGTCAGGTGGTCACCCGACTGCACCATGATAGCTGCGGAGTCCGGCTCGCAAACGGCGTCGGGCAATCAGGTCACCATCACCTTCTTCGAGGTTGATCGGAGCGGCCCCGGGCTACGTCCCATCGACGAGGTGAGCCTTGTCAGCGATCCAAGGTACGCTGGGCTGAGCTGGAACAACACTTCAACCGCGGTAACGGTGGCAGCGAGGACCGGCGGCACCGGCGCCTACGCAGTGTACGTGCTGGAACCGCTCGGTGCTGTGCACCGCCTCACTGGAAGGGGAGACCACGTACTGCCTGACTGGGGCCCCTCGAGATAGCGCTGCGCCGGGAGCCTGGTGGCTCCCGGCGTATCGATGTTCAGGTTGTCGCCGGCACTAGCTGGCGGACGAGTCAGGCTTGCTGCTGGGTTTGTCGGACGCTCCATCAGCGGCTGGCCGGTTGTCGGTTACATAGAAGCCTGATCCATGGAACACGATGCCCATTCTGGTGCTGATCAGCTTCTTCACGGGTGATCCGCATTTCGGACAACGGATGAGCACTTCTTCGCCGGCCCTATGAAGGAACTCGAACTTCCCGCACTTCTCGCACTTGTACTCGTAGATCGGCAATGCATGTCCCTCCATCGGACGATAATCGTCTACAAACAACTTCTAATATTACAGCACTTCTGTCGCCAAGTAAACCGGTCGCCCCCTTCC
>DBQN01000099.1 GCA_002305255.1 Firmicutes bacterium UBA1393
GCACTTCTTGCTTGCCAAACAGACCTCCGAGATGATGCCCGCAAGCATCTCTGCAGTACGGACTATGCTGTTCTCAGCGAACGGGCAATTCTCCAGGGCGATTACTACCCCACGCTCCTGTGCAATGGGAGCCAGATCCCTCAGGGTAGCCAAAGCCCTGGCACGGCTTGTGCTATCCTCTTGTCCCGGCGGGTCGCCGGGATATCTGGTGCCGGCGTGAAACACAACGATCCGCGCCCCTATCTTCGCCGCGAGATCGATGCATTCCGCGTACTGTCGCTTAGTCTCGTTGCGTATCCCCGGATTCGGGCTGCACATGTGCAGATCGTAGGAAGGCCCGTGAACTGACACACTCATGTCGTATTCGACTAGCGTGTCGCGGAGCAGCTGCCAAGCGCCGTCCTCGAGCAGTGTATCTACTCGGGCATGAGGAGGATCCAGAAAGAGTTCCGCCCTGGATACACCCAATTCATGCAAGCGGGTGAGAGCAATCTCAACGGGATGACTGAGGTAGATGCTGGTGGATACCGAAACGTTGAGCATCAAGATAACGTGCCCCTTTCTGTTTCATTATACTGTAGACGCGATATACCAGCCAGGCAATGCACAAAGGTGGTTCCAAGTCAATGACGATAGATCTACATCCGTGTTTCTCAACTAGTGCGCATGGAAGGTCGTACAGGATTCACCTTCCCGTAGCCCCCGACTGCAATCTCGATTGTGTGTTCTGCAGACGGATTTCGTGCACATGCTCGTCCCGCTGCACTCCCGGGCTATCGGAGCGGGTACTGAGCCCGGCAGACGCAGCTGAGGCCTTCATCGGTATCGCGTCGGGCGTTACGGCTCCCGCTGTCGTGGCGGGGATCGCCGGGCCAGGCGATTGCCTTGCGTCGAGGCATGCCGTGGAGTGCCTGGAGAGGATCCCTGAACACCTGCTAGACAGCTCTTCTCCGATTCTCAAGTGCGCCAGCACCAACGGGCTGGAGCTACCCGACAGAGTCGAGGATCTGGCACGAGCGGGGGTGGAGTTTCTCACCGTGAGCATCCATTCCACCGTCCCCTCAGTGATTTCACAGATCGTCAGAAGAATGCGAATAGACGGCGAGTGGCTGAATGCGACGCCTGCACTTGCCGATTACCTAGTAGACAGGCAGATTCGGGGGATTGAAGCCGCTAGCCGGGCGGGGATGAACGTTAAGGTTAACATGGTGTTGATTTCAGGGGTCAATACAGACCACGCTGCAGAGGTGTCACGGGTCGCCAGAGATGCCGGAGCAATCATGATTAACCCCACCCCTGTGGTAGGGTGCGATGACATAGGACTTCCCACTCCAGACAGGCACGAGCTTGAGGCGGCGCGTGCTGCTGCCAGAGAGATCCTCCCCACGTTCGAGCTGTGCAAACACTGTCGCGCAGACGCGTGCGGAATTCCGGGCGGACAAGACGGGCTAATATGGACGGCACCGGAGGCCCAGAGTGCATCGAACCTGATACGGCGAACATAGACGCTAGTCTCATTGAGCGGGCCATCACGCTGCGGACGAGGGCGATGCTCGCGGTGGACGCGTTCGGGAGGCCGGCTAGTCTAGATGAGATACGCGATGTCGCACGGAAGTATGGTCTCGTGTTGATAGAAGACTCCTGCGAGTCGCCCGGGTCGGTCCACAAAGGGGAAGGAATCCGGGGGACCTGGCCAGCCGGGTTCATGCAGGCTGTTCGAGATGAATCGGCATTCTCTGGGAAGGCAGGAGTTGCCTGCAGCACCGAGAAGTAACACGTGACGTGCTCGGACAGCGCTCTGTCCGCGACGCGCTGATCCGAGCGCGATGTGGAAAGGAGCGTCTAGACATGAAGAGCGTACAACGGGCGTATCTAGTCGGATTTCTCCTGGCTGTCTTCCTGGTCGTAGGCTCCGGAACCATTCTTGCGTGTACCGATGTGGTGGTGGGGAAGCTCGCGTCTGTCGATGGGTCGACTATCACCTCCCACACAGTGGATGAGGGCGGCGGGCCGGGAACTGGCTATGACTGCCGCATACGCGTCATCCCTGGTCAGACTTTCCCCGAGGGCAGCACAGTGCCCATCTACAAGCAGCTGTGCGACGTAGGGCCGACAACGTCTTTGATTAAGGTAGGGGAAATACCTCAGGTCAGCAAGACCTATTCCTATGTACACTCCGCATACCCGTTCATGAACGAACACGGGCTTACCATGGGCGAGACGACGATCTCGCAGCGGCGCGAGCTGATAGCCAGCGAATACGCCATAATGACGATCGAACAACTCTCGGCAATTGCCCTGCAGCGCTGCAAGACCGCGCGCGAAGCCATAGCCCTCATGGGCGAGCTGGCCGAGAAGTATGGGTTCCAGCCCTCGTGTGCCGACATGGGCGAGTGCCTGACCGTGGTCGACGGCGAGGAAGCCTGGGTGTTTGAGGTATACAGTGTCGGCCCCTTCTGGTTGCCATCAAGCGGAACCCCCGGCGCCATCTGGGCAGCGCGGCGCGTACCCGATGATCACGTGTGCGTGGTCCCCAACGTGAGCCGCATCGGGGTCATCGACAAGGATAGCCCAGACTTCATCACGTGTGACGACTATACTAGCCTCGCCGTTGAGAACGGCTGGTGGGATCCTGCTTCTGGCGAGCCCTTCAACATCACCGAGGCATACACCGCCCCCACCGGCGGCTGGTCAGCAGAGTCGATCTGGACGCGCAATCGCCTGTGGTACATATACCAACTGCTCTGCCCGTCGCAGGCATGGGACCACGACGCGCCTCTGTCATCTTACCCCTTCTCCGTGAAGCCCGAGAAGAAGGTGTCGGTGCAGGACGTCATAGCGATCCAAAGGAGCACATTCGAGGGCACCGACCGCTCGCAGCAGGATCTGCCCCAGTGGTTCGTCACAGACTCCCAGGGCAATCGCGTGAAGAGTCCCCTGGCAACGCCGCACATCAGCGACGACCTGGCACAGCTCTTGGGCCTCGAAGCCGAGCGCCCCGTAGGCGTGTACAGTTCCGCGCACGGCTGGGTGGCTCAGGTTCGCGACTTCCTGGCCGATCCCGTGCGGGCTTGTGCGTGGTTCTATATGGACAATCCCGTCACCTCGGCGCACATGCCTATCTACAATGGCGCCACCAAGTTGCCCACTTCGTGGGGCATCGCCGACAAGTACGACTACTCCCGTGACTCTGCCTACTGGGCCTTCGCCACGGTTGACCTGCTAGCGAACATGAGGTATCAAGACGCCATTCGCGACATAGATGCCGCCCGCGGCCCTCTGGAGGCGAAGTTCTTCGCCATGCAGCCCGTAATCGAGAAGGTCGCCGGCGAACTCGCAGCCAAAGATCCCGAACTCGCGAAGAGCTTCATCACCGACTACACCGGAATGTGCCTGACCGAGGGCACTGAGTTGTACTGGGATCTCGCGGACCTGTTCTTCGACAAGTACAACAACAACAGGTTCTAGGTGACTGATCACAATAGAAGAATAGAGTGAGACGCCCCCGCCTGCCACAGGGAAGGCGGGGGCTTCGTTTGTGTGCGGGGGGCGGCTCCGCACCATTGTCACCGACGGCGATCGTGCTGCCGTGCTGTGCAACAGCATACGGAACTCGGGACAGTGCGAGTCCGGGGTGTGGCTGCTACAAGAGAGGTTGGGCCGTGACTACCACGCTGCCGCGTAGCTGTCACGGGTAGGATCGAGTCCGCTTACCAGAACCCCGGTTTCCGGGTCCCTCATGATCACTTCTATGGTGCCGCTCCAGCCTCTGCGCACATCGTGCCCTTTGGCCTTGAGGCCCTCAGCAACTTCATCAGGCATCTCGTTGAACACCGAGATCCTGTTGCCTTTGAATTGCTGAACGAGGTAGCGAGGCTCCTCCACTGCCTGTTGGGGCGACATTCCGAAGTCGACGAGGTTCACGACGAACTGGAACATGGTGCCCCATATGTAGTTGCCTCCGGGAGTCCCTGCGTTTATCACCGGCTTGCCGTCTTTGAACATGAACATCGGGCAGATGTTGTTCATTGGGCGCTTGTTGGCAGCGAGGCAGTTTATGTGGTTGGGATCGAGTTCCATCCAGCCGCCGCCGTTGTTGAAGGTTGTTCCGGTGTCTCCGACCACCACGGATGTTCCCCAACCGCTGCCTGTGCTTGTGGTGTACGACACCATGTTACCCCAGCGATCGACGGTGCCGAGATGGGTTGTGTGTGACTCCTCATATGGGATCGGGTTCCCGGCCTCAAAGTCCTTTGTTGCATGTTCCATATCGATTTTGGCCCGCTGTTCCCTGGCATAGTCCTTAGAGATCAGACCGGCCTCTGGGATCTTTACGAATCGCGGATCCGCGATGTACTTGTCACGGTCAAGTCCAGCCAGCTTGGTGGTTTCGATCATCAGATGCAGGGTCTCGGGGGTATTGTGCCCCATTGCGGCGAGGTCGTCGTTCTCTACTATGTTGAGCTGTTCGAGAAGCAGTGCTCCGCAGAACTCCCCTCCGGGCACGTAGATCTCATAGCCCCTGTAGGTTCCCACGAGGGGCCTGGTCCACTCGATCTCGTAATTAGCGAAGTCCTCGTAGGTGAATAGACCACCATTCTCCTTGTAGAAGTCCGCCATCTCCCGAGCTATGTCGCCTTTGTAGAACACGTCGGCTCCTTCAGCTGCAATCCGCTCCATCACGCTGGCAAGGTCGGGCTGCACGAATACCTCGCCCGGCTGGGGCACCCTTCCGTCAGGCAGGTACACCTTGGCTGATGTTGGTATTGCTGAAAGAAGCGTCTCCGAGCCTTCAATGGCCGAACTCAGGCTCTCCGTCATTGGGAAGCCGTTCCGTGCGTAGTCGATGGCGGGCGCCAGTACTTGGGCCAGGGTCATTGTGCCGTACTTCTTGAGTGCCTCGTCCCACGCGGCCAGTGCCGCTGGCACGTTTCCGGCCAGGTAGCCACGGCGCGCGGTTTCCGATGTGAACATGGCTACGTCCGTTGCGGCAGGCGCCGGTGCGTTTGCATTGATGCCCACGACTTCGTTCGACTCGGCGTCATAGATCAGCATCATGCCGCCGGCGGCCAAGCTACTGTACTGGGGCTCCACCACAGTGAGCACGGCCGCGGTGGCCACAGCTGCGTCGATGGCGTTGCCTCCTTGTATGAGCATTTGCAGTCCTGCCTGTGACGCTAGGGGATTAGCTGACACAACCATGCCGTTCCGCGCGCTCACCACGGGTCGTGTTGCTCCCAGTATCGGCTGAGCACTGATCAAGCCGATGAGCAGGAGAATCACCGCAACCGTAGTCAGTCTTGTTAACCGAACAGCTCTCATACGTTGATTCCTCCTCGTCATCCGTTATGGTGTCAGGTGCCTGTGGCCCACAACACACCGGGTTCGCCAAGCGAACTCCGGTTCCCATTGTCGGTACGACACTTTCGTTATCTACTCCCATATTCCTCTCGCGATTGCATGAGGAACGCCGCACCAAACGCGGCGAATTTCGAACATCATCATACTGAAGACCGGGAGGATATCCTGAACGGGTACCGAATAGGATGCGTAGGAAGCGAACCCATGGTTCGTTGAGCGGAGCAGAAGTAGTTGTTTGTGAAGGGACGGAACATCAAGCGTGCATGCTATGCCCTATGAAGACGACGGAGTTTTGACGCAAATCGATGATAGATCGAGTAAGGAACCCGAGACCCTGCAATCTGCCGGACGCATTCTTGATGTACTGCTTTGTTTCTCCAAGACTAGGCCTGATTGGAGTTTCACAGAGCTAGTCGAGGAGCTAGGGGCGAACAAAAGCGTGGTGCGGCGGTGCCTTGTGACACTTCTGGCGAAGGGCTTCCTCAAGCAGAGTCCGGCTGACAAGCGCTACCGCTTGGGGTTGGTCTTGTTCGAGCTCGGTTCTCTGGTGCTGCCTAACGAGGAGCTAACAAGAGTAGCAACGCCGCTCATGCAGCGGCTTTCCAAGGACACGGGTTCATCGGTGTTCCTGACTATGGAGGAACAAGACCAGGCTGTGTGCGTTGCCCGGGTTGATAGCCCTAGGCCGTTGAGGGTCACTTTCGAGGTGGGGCGGAGGAGTCCGCTACATGCCGGCGCATCTGCCAGGGTGATCCTGGCATACCTCCCTGAGGAGCGAATCAAGAGGATACTCGGTCAACAACTGCCGCGGTATACGGACAGGACCATGTCAGACCCAGAAGTACTCCTGGCGGAGTTGCGCGATACCCGTCAGAGGGGGTACGCGATAAGTACCGGTGAGTTGGATCAAGCGGTGACGGCTATTGGAGTTCCCATTATCGGGAGAGACGGCGAGGTGATGGCTTCGTTAAGCATCAGCGGTCCAGTGCTGGACTTTCCACCGGAGAAGATTCCTGACCTGATCGAGGCCACTCGAGCCTGCGGAAATGAGATAGCGGTCCAGCTCAAGAAGAGTGAGAGCTGACTAGACTGTGCGATCAATGCGATTCTGTCGAGGAGGTAAGTTTCAGTGAGAATCGGTAGAGCCCACATTTTGGCGTTCCTAGTGACGACCGCGATGGTTGTCATGCTGGGGATCGGGACATGTGCCGTCGGCGCCGATGCCTCTCTACCCAGTGCGAAGCTGCCCTTGATGATCACATCGTGCGGACAGAGCCCAGATGCATTGATGATCAAGCTACTCTGCGACCAGCTCAAGATGGTTACGACTTTTGAGAAGACCCTGCAGCCGGACGCGCTCAAGGGATATTCCACCCTCATCATTGGCATCGGGGGCAGTGTCAAGGGGCTTGGCGAGGCTGGGATTGACACCAATGAAGAGATCGACCGAATCAACCGTGTTATCCAGCAGGCGCGCCAGCAGAAGATACTGGTGCTCGCCATCCACATTGGGGGACAGCCGCGTCGCGGCGATCTGGCCGATCCTTTCATCCATGCTGCGGCGCCGAAGTCCGATCACATTATCGTGAGGAATGACGGCAACAAGGACGGCGTGTTTACAAAGATCGCTATGGATAACAAGATTCCTATCACGACCATTGAGCAGACGATGGAGCTCAAGGATCTTATCAAGCAGATGTTCGGCATTTAGGCGGGCCCGTTCGTGGGCCCAACCTCGGCCACGGGATATGGGGGTAATCGTGTGACAGAGATATGTCCAGACGCCGACATCGCACGTGCTGCAGTTCTCGGAGGCACCCTGCTTGGTGGTGGAGGGGGCGGTGCCCGTGATCAAGGCCTGGCTCTATCAACAATGGCCGTACAGGTCGGGCAGCCCAGAATCGCGAATATCGATGACCTTGATCCCGAAGCCATCTTGGTTACAGTCGGACTAGTCGGTTCGCCAGCGTCAGAGCATTCTCACGTGAAGCCTGTGCATTACTTGCGCGCTGTAGAGGCGCTTGCCGAACAGCTCACTCAGCCCGTTGCCGGGATAATCACCAATGAGAACGGGGGAGTGGGCACCGTCAACGGATGGTTCCAATCCGCAGTACTCGGCATTCCGGTGGTGGACGCGCCATGCAACGGAAGGGCCCATCCAACTGGAACCATGGGTTCGATGGGATTGGACATCCTTGAAGGCTACCAGTCTGTACAGGCATTCGCTGGTGGCGGCAGGCAGCGCGGATATGTGGAAGGCATAGTGAAAGGCCAGCTTGCCGCAGTGGCTGGTCTTGTGAGAACCGCCTCTGTGTCGGCCGGGGGTCTCGTCGCCGTTGCGAGGAACCCAGTGACTGCGAGGCTTGTTCGCGAGAACGGCGCGCCTGGCGCCATCCATCAGGCAATCGAGCTTGGGCAGCTCATCGTCGAAAAGCAGCACCTTGGAGGCAGGGCAGTGGCAGAGGCCTGTGTGAACCACATGGGCGGATCAGTATTGATCGAGGGTAGGGTAACTCGATTCAGCCTCGAGACGCGTGGAGGGTTCGACATCGGCAGCGTCACGGTGCAGGACAGGAGAGATTCTGTAAGGCTGACTTTCTGGAATGAGTATATGACGGCTGCCTACGTTAACGCCTCAGGCGGGTGTGAGAGAAGGGCCACATTTCCTGATCTGACTGCCACGATCAACTGTCAATCTGGACTACCCATGACTACGGCGGAAATGCGAGAAGGCACCGACGTTGTCGTGATCACGGTTCCACGGGCGAATCTCAGACTGGGATCTACGATGCGCAGGCGTGACCTGCTCGAGGAGGTCGAGCAGGTCACTGGTGAGTCCATTCTGAAGCACCTAAGAGAACTGAATTAGACGGAGGTGTACATCGATGAGAAAGCATTTCGGGGCGGTCGTCTCTTGCGCGCTGGTGGTAGCTGTGATGACATTAGGCATCGCAGCACGGACCTTTGCGGCCACCAGGCCAGTCGTAACGTGCAGTAACGGCATCGTTGCTGCCGCACACCCGCTAGCGTCTCAAGCAGGTCTTCAGATTCTCATGAAGGGCGGCAACGCTATAGACGCTGCCGTGGCTACCGCAGCCGTTTTGAACGTGGTTGAACCTGACTACTCGAGCATCGCAGCAGGCGGGGTAATGATGATCTACGACGCAGCGACGAAGGATATGGTGTGCATAAACGCCAACGCGCCGAATCCCGCCAAGGCATCTATGCAGACCCTAACCAAGGATACCGCCCAGCGCGGTTTTGCGGCAGGAATGGTGCCGGCGGCACTCAAGGCTTGGTGTGAGGCTATCGAAAAGTATGGAACCATGGCACTCGCAGAAGTGCTCGCCCCTGCCATTGAGTACGCCGAGAAGGGCTTCCCGATCACGGAGAGGCTGTCGTCGGCCATTCAGAGCAATCTGACGCTGCTCTCGATCTACCCTACTTCAGCAGCAATCTTCCTGCCCAATGGTGAGGCCCCTAAGCCTGGCGACATCCTCGTGCAGACTGATCTGGCCAACACGATGAAGCGTGTCGCACAGGAAGGCCCCGACGTGTTCTACAAGGGTGAGATCGCGGACGAGATGGCGAAGTTCTTTGAGGAGAACGGAGGCCTCATCACCAAGGAGGACATCGCCAACTACGAAGTGGAGTGGGGCGAGCCCCTTCATAGCACATACAGGGGGTACGATGTTTACTCTCCCGGCGGCGAGTTCTGCGGTGCTCTGGTGCTGGAGCAGCTGAACATAGTCGAGCCATTCGACCTGGCCAAGATGGGCAGCGATTCCCCCGACACGCTGCATCTCATGATAGAAGCCACCAAGCTGGCTGGTCTGGATAGAGACAAGTACATAGCGGATCCGAAGTTCGTGGATGTTCCCGAAAAGGCTCTGGTCTCCAAGGACTACGCCGAGGCTCAGCGCGTACAGATCGACATGGCCAAGGCCGCTGACCGCGTAGTTGGAACCGATGCGGATAAGTACGAGAACACCACTCACATCTCGGTGATCGATAAGGACGGCAACATGGTGGCATACACCACCAGCATCGGAAGCAGCTTTGGCACAGGCGTCGTGATAGGCAACACCGGCGTGTTTCTGAACAACGGTGGAGGCTGGATGGAGTTCAAGGAAGACCACATAAACAAGATCGAACCTCATAAGCGGCCGATGAACAACATCAGCCCGGTGTTCGTGCTCAAGGACGACAAGCCCGTTCTGAACATCGGCACTCCTGGCGGCGATGCGATCTGGCAGACCATGTTCCAGCTCGTAGTGAACGTCCTCGATTTCGGCATGGACGTACAGACTGCCATTGAGGCCCCGCGTTACAGAACCTACAGCTTCGGCGGTAATGATGTGAGACTGGAAGGCCGTGTGCCCGAGGCCATCCGCGCTGAGCTCCAGGCAAGGGGGCACAAGATCAGAACGTTCGCTGACTGGACCTCATCGGTGGGCGGCGCGCAAGGCATTGTGGCTGACTACGACAGGAAGGTGCTCATGGGAGGCGCCGATCCGCGGCGCGATGGATACGTAGTTGGGTGGTAAAGCATAGCGCTGGTGTGCAGGGACGTCCGCTTGGCGGTCGTCCCTGCACCATAGGCAGGCAGCTGATGCTAATGGATGCACATGGGGGGATGGCACATTGCTTAGTGCTGTAATTACGCTCTGCGTCATGGTGGCATTCTTCGTCCTGGCGATGAAGATCGCCAAGATGCCCACTACGTTGGCCATGATAGTCGCCGCTGTAGCTGGCTCCATCGCAGCGGGCTATGGAGTTCCGATCAGGCGCCTGGCCGAAGGCTCAACTGCGTATCTCTACTTCTTGCTCATCGTCATCGCGGCCGGCGTGTTCATGGACGTGTTACGTGAGAGCGGCGGCCTGAACATTCTGGTGCGTGACATAACTCGTGGGTTCTACAGGATTCCCTTTCTTCTGCTGCTGTTGATAATGCTCGTCGTGATTTTCCCAGGTGCCATCACGGGTTCGGGCACAGTAGCAGTGCTGGCCACAGGTGGAATCGTTGGCCCCGTACTTGCAGGCATGGGCATACCGCGCGTAGACGTGGCGGCTTTTGTGTCACTTGCAGGTATCCTCAGCCTCATCGCCCCTCCAGTGAACGTATATGCGATGGTGATGGCTGCCGGGATCAACCTGCCTTACTCAGGCTTCTTCAAGCCCCTTGCGATCCTGACTCTCGTGCCTGCGGTCATAATCGTCCTGTTCATCGGCATGCGAAGGGCGAAACGCGTTCTCGATCCTGATGAGATCCTGAAGGACACTCCTCCTGTCCCCAAGGGAGCCTCCAGAGTTGGAGTGTATGTTCCGCTTGCAGCAGTCATCGGGTTGATGGTCGTGTCGAGGCTATTCCCGCTTCAAGTGCCCAACTTTGGTCTGCCCCTCATATTCGTGATGGGAGTAGCGGTCGCATACATCTGCGGAGTAAGGGTGAGCCTGGTTCGCTCGTTCACCAGCTCCATTGACATGTTGTTGCCCATCATCGGGATAATGACGGCCGTCGGAGTCCTTGTGCAGATCATGAGCCTCACTGGCGTAAAAGGGCTCTTCGTAACAACAATACTGACTCTACCGGCACTATTGCTGTATCCCGGCTTGTTCGCAACGCTGCCGCTGGCGGGCACCTTCCTGGCGTTCGGAGCGGCCGCAGTGTTTGGGCTACCGTACATGTGGGCATCACTGGGACGCGATCAGATCATTGCCATCTCGGGGCTTAGCCTGTGCATATCGCTGGGCGCAATGATCCCTCCCACGGCCCTTGTGGGCAAGTTCGCCGTGTCATCAGTGGAGTACGACGGTGGCTACGCGCAGTTCCTGAAGAGATGTGCCATCCCTGTGCTTCTGCTGGACCTCGCGGGGATACTCGTCGTCTACTTTGCGAATAGCCTCAAGTTCTTGCTGTAAGGAGGAGCGTGCGATGGCATCGACTATCACTCTAGCTTACACGGCCATGTGCTGGCTGCTGATCCTGGGGATGGGCTACAGGATGTTCAAGACGAAGGACATTTACGAACAGCTAGTATGTGGAGTGGCCATAGTCCCGTTTCTCCTGAGAGCTCTGCAGATTCGATGAGGTGGTGGAACCTATGACCGCAACAACTGGGAGACGCGGCATCACAAGTGCGGCGTTAATACTGGTGGCCACCGTGGTGTTCACGCTGTGGTCCGGACGGATGATCCTCAGCGGGTATGAGGTAGAGCCGATCGTAAAGGGACCGTCTGTGACAGAAGTGAAGAAGCTATCTGATTACTTCTCTGACATCGCTGGCACCGCCGGCGATACCGATGTCTACATTCTCGACAGCGGGCAGCCTGGCGGGACTGTTCTCATGATGGGAGGCCTGCATGCTACGGAAGTGTCAGGCATGCTTACGAGCGTACTCTTCATCGAAAACGCCCAGGTTACCCGGGGGCGCATGATTGTGATCCCGCACACCAACAACAGCGCCTTCGCTACTCAGCCGGCAGAAGAGGCCTTTGTTCCAGTTTTTCATGTAGACACCGAGTGGGGCGAGAGGTGGTTCAGGCTAGGTGACAGACTGACGAGCCCGGTGCATCAATGGCCGGACCCGGAGGCCTATGC
>DBQN01000063.1:0-2578 GCA_002305255.1 Firmicutes bacterium UBA1393
CTTGACCCTTCAGCTTACTCTCAATCGCTACGTCGGAACAAGTTCGAGACGCAGAGCGTATGTGGAGCTGACAGATCACAATAGGCTCGCAGCTATCAGCGTTTGACCTGCGCAGGTACGAGACACATCGGGGCATGAGTCGTTGGCATGACGAACGCTAGCTCATGGCACGGAGTCCCGCCTAGCCACCGGGCACAAGGCCCTCACGCTGCGCAGATTACAGCTGACAGCTCTAGGCTATCTGGCAGGAGCGGCATCTCACTCCGGGACTTGACCTTGATGCACTCGTCATGGACGCCGACACAGTTCGGTACAGGAGGATCCCAGGGTAGCTCCCATATCACGTGCCTGGGGTCTGGCCGGGGTGGGAACGGGACACCACATGGCGATCAGCCGAGACCTTGGGAGGACCCCTGTCCGCGCGAATATCTCAGGCTGATTCGCCGCAAGTTGTTTGGCAGTAGCTAAAGCGCAACAGGTGCCGATTCTGGGACTGCGCTGCACACAATCTAGTTGGCACTCAACAGACCGGTACAAGTGGTGGCATTGAACCGGCGGAGTCTGGTGGTGAATCTAGTTTGGGCCGCCTGATCATCAAGAGAGCAGTTGACCTCATGGTATCTATTGTTGGTCTGATAGCATTGTGTCCTGTCTATGCGGTTATCTGCCTAGCGGTGAAACTCGACTTAGGCAACCCAGTGTTCTTCACTCAGAGGCGGTCAGGCCTTCATGGCAAGTTGTTCACGATCTACAAGTTTCGAACCATGAGAGACGCCGTCTCACACGATGGCTACCAGTTGCCTGACTCCGAACGTCTGACGCGGCTGGGCCGAACCCTGCGCGCCACGAGTCTGGACGAACTACCTGAGCTGATAAACGTCTTTCTTGGGCAGATGAGTCTAGTAGGACCCCGTCCATTACTGCCACAGTATCTCGAACGTTATACTCCCGAGCAGGCCCGCCGCCACGAGGTCAAACCCGGCATTACGGGCTGGGCGCAGGCCAATGGGAGGAATACCCTCGTCTGGGAGGAAAAGTTTCGTCTTGATGTATGGTATGTCGACAATTGGAGCTTGTGGTTGGACCTGAAGATACTGTTCATGACGATAGGTAAGGTGTTGAAGCGCGACGGGATCAGCAGCGATGGACATGCCACAATGCCGGAGTTCATGGGGACAAAGCAGAATTCAGCTGGAGAGCCCATACAAGAAGGCTTGGGCACTCATGGAGGTAGTTGACCTGATGAAGCGTGTAGCGGTTGTCGGAGCCGGTGGCTTCGGACGTGAAGTGGCCTGGCTCGTAAGCGAGATCAGTGCCACTTCACGCGAGTGGTCGTTTGTTGGTTTCTTCGATGACAGTGTCGAGTCTACGGTCGAGAGGTACACGGTACTTGGATGCATAGACTCCCTGGCCGATTTCGACAAAGAGGTTCATGTAGTTTGTGCAGTAGGTGATCCCAGAGTCCGTAGGGCCCTTGTGCACAGGCTCGAGCAGATGAACCGTAGATTCGCGACGCTAATACACCCAAGCGTCCGCAAGTCTCAGCATATCACCATTGGCGAGGGAACCATCATCTGTGCCGGGACAATCCTCACGACAAACATCTCGGTCGGCAAGCACTGCTTGCTCAACCTCGACTGTAGGGTAGGCCATGATTCCACACTCGGGGACTTCACAAGCTGTATGCCCGGCGTAAACTTAGCTGGCGACGTCATCGTTGAGGAAGGCTGCTACTTCGGTCTCAATGCATGCGTGATCAATCGTAAGCGAGTTGGCGAATGGTCAGTGATTGGCGCTGGCGCCGCAGTCGTCAAGGATATCCCGCCTAGAAGTGTAGCAGTGGGTGTGCCTGCAGTCCCAATCAAGACGCTGGACAACTAGGTGCTAGACCTATCACTACTCGTTGCGGGAGGTATGAACATGAGAGTGGCACTATCCCGTCCCTACCTGGGTCCGGCTGAGAAGCAGGCAGTAATGGAAGTGTTGGATTCGGACATCCTGGCTCTCGGTCCGAAGCAAGCCGAGTTCGAGAGGCTGCTTGCCAAGTACTCTGGGCGGCAGCACGCCATCGCAGTGAACAGCGGCACGAGTGGTCTTCACTTGCTGATTCGGGCGTACGGCATCTCGGATGGTGACGAGGTCATCACCACGCCGTTCAGCTTCATCGCATCGAGCAACTGCATCCTGTACGAGCGGGCAAAGCCCGTGTTCGTCGACATCGAGTCCGATACGGCGAACATAGACGCCGGTCTCATTGAGCAGGCCATAACGCCGAAGACGAGGGCGATCCTCGCGGTGGATGCATTCGGGCAGCCGGCTCGTCTAGACGAGATACGCGGTATCGCGCGGAAGTGTGGTCTCGTATTCATAGAAGACTCCTGCGAGTCGCTGGGGTCGGTCTATAAGGGGAAGAAAGCCGGCGGGCCGGACTTCGCGGACGCCGCTGTGTTCGCGTTCTATCCCAACAAGCAGATAACCACAGGCGAGGGCGGGATGATCGTCACCGACGACGACCGCATCGCAGCGCTGTGTGATAGCATGCGCAATCAGGGCAGGGGCGAGGCCGGGGTGTGGCTGG
>DBQN01000063.1:2706-2844 GCA_002305255.1 Firmicutes bacterium UBA1393
GAGGTCGACTTCATGAGCTGGTTTGTGTATGTGATCCGGGTCGGGTGCGGGGAGGCGACGGCGGCGGCGCAGCAGGCGGTGAGGGACCGGGTGATGCAGCGGTTCCAGGAGGCGGGGATCGGGTGCCGGCCATACTTC
>DBQN01000063.1:2859-3008 GCA_002305255.1 Firmicutes bacterium UBA1393
TACACCTGCAGCCGTTCTACCGGGAGCAGTTCGGGTATAAGGAGGGCGACTTCCCGGTGACCGAGGCGGCGGGGCGGACGAGCGTGGCGATACCGTTTCACAACAGGATCACCGAGGAAGAGGTTGAGTATGTGGCGGGGGTGTTGGAG
>DBQN01000055.1:0-394 GCA_002305255.1 Firmicutes bacterium UBA1393
GCCGATGGTGCTGCCCGGTGAGATCCGTCGGATCGGCGACTACAAGGACAGGATTATCCGATTCAGCGCCTGCAGCGACAGCCACTACGGCAGCTCGGCGCAGCAGAGGACCGCGCTGCATGACTTCTATCGGCGTAGTGCCGAGCTAGAGATTGAGCACGTTTTCAATTCAGGCGACCTACTTGCAGGCGTGAACATGTATCCTGAGCAGGTGTATGAGGTCTATCTCCACGGCTCGGATAAGCAGGTTGATGCCGTGATAGCCGACTATCCCACGTATCCTGGCTGCACGACACACATCATAGGCGGCAACCACGATGCGAGCTTCCTCAAAGCCGCGGGGCTCGACGTGTTCACACGGATCAGCGAGCAGCGGCCGGACCTCGACTTCGGC
>DBQN01000055.1:479-1176 GCA_002305255.1 Firmicutes bacterium UBA1393
CGCATGGAGCACCAGTCCGTACATCAGTGGCTGGTGCCATGCTGCGAAGGCTCCAACGCCTGGAGCCGCCGGCTAGGGCTCAGCCCGGCTATCGGTGGGTGGATCATCACGGTGTTGATGAGTGAGGATATGCAGCGCATCGAGGCCATTAGCGATCAGCAGCTCATCTACCCGGAGCGCCAGCGCGACTGGGTGCAATAACAAACGCCCTGCTAGTCGGCCTCGGTAAGGCCTGCCAGCAGGGCTGTTTTGGTTGCCTCGGAGAGTCGGGGGCTAGAGGTTGACCGTCTCGACCTCCACGCCGGGCTCCGTGGGCTTGCCGTCCGCACCGGCGCTGTGCCGGTAGACTGTCATCGTCCAGGCATGAGTGTCGATGTGGACGCGGTATGTATCGTCGCCAATTTGGTGCCGGAGCTCTTCAAGCCCGGCGAAATTGCCGGTTGCGCGCCCCTGGTCGGCCAGGTCGCGGAAGTAGTTGACTGCCTGCTCGTCAGCGTCCGGCGTGGGCGCAACCGTGATCGCTATGTAGTCGCCCTCATCCGCGCTCATGTACTCGCAGCAGCCGCCCTCTGAGTCGGGCACCACGCGGTAGCCCCGCTCTGCTACCAGAGCTGCCGCCTGCGCGACCTGCTCTGCCTCCGCGCCGACCAGCTTGGCCTCGAAAGCGCCTATACGCTCAGTGTAGTCAGTGCCCGCC
>DBQN01000055.1:1250-3723 GCA_002305255.1 Firmicutes bacterium UBA1393
TCTCTCATCCTCCTCAGTCGTTCACGTAGGCCTTGGCCCGCTCCGTGAGAAGTGTGTGCGCCTTTGCGAGTACCTCTCTGCAGATGGCGGGATCTTTGTGCTCTACCACCCAGCCGGACACCTCGTAAGCCTCATCGGGGTCGATATAATACAGGTGCCCTTCGCCAGCGGAGACAAGTGCGCCACACCTACGGCAGCGACCCGGCTTCCGGTTCGTGTGCACCGGGCGCCCTGTGACGCCAGGGCCATCAGCGGTGCTCACATCGTGGCCGGCGGACATCTCTATGGTGGCCGGCGTCTCTGTGGCGGCGGCCTCGGTCGCACTGGCCTTCGACAGCGCCTCTTTAATCCGATCCACGATCTTCGCCGTCATCGCGTCAGACATCCCCTGGCTGTGGAAGTCATCCGTAGTCAGATCATACCAGAACTTACCAAGGTTGAGTCTGGACATGAAAGCCGAGCCGGAGTTGTTGCTGATCTTCTCGCCATCGAGAGTCCACTTCCAGCCATCGTGCGCCAGCCCGTAGAACCCTGCAAGCGCGGGGCCGTTGAAGTATACGCGCCTGAAAGTGCCCTTCTCCCACAAGGAGCCGCCGATCGCCGTAAGTTGTGCTGCTGTCGCCTTCGTCATCGTGTTCGCCTCCCGTCTCTCTATGGCTACATCATAACATCATGATGTAATGGTGTCAACACTTTGAGGGAAGATGTTTTCGAGAAGTTTCGAGAAACAGGCGGCGGGACAGAAATACGGGCATCTAGCAGGCAAAATAGCAAGATGGCGCACAATTGGCGCATGCCTCTTGTGAGCCATCTCGTTTACCCTGCTAAATGCCTGTTTCAGAGACTACTGGTGCGAGAGGAGGGATTAGGTGTTGACACGGGACAAATCGTGCCAGTATAATAGGGACGCCGGGGCACGAGAGGCCCACGCATAACGGATCGGGGAGGTGGCACGGTGGCCAAGCGACGCAGAGAGTTACAGATCGCACGCATCCGCAAGGAGCTTCTTGTAGAGCAAGCCGCCCAGCTAGTGGGCGTTACAGCATCGGCCTGGAATAAGTGGGAGCAGGGTATCCGCACTCCCACGATCACCAAGGCGTTCAAAGTGGCCGAGGTTCTGGAGGTGCCTGTCGAGACGTTGTTCGGGGACTTGGTGTCCCACGAGGTGGCAAGATGAACACGGAAAATCGCGATAAATTCCGACTGCTGACTACTGCCCAGGTGGCCGAGATTGCTCAGGTTCATCGGACCACAGTCACACGCCTCATAGGCCGGGGCGAGCTCCGGGCAGTGCGCGTAGGCCGGCTGCTGCGGGTCAGCGAGGCCGAGCTCATGAAGTTCATCGAGAGCGGAGGAGTCCAGAAGATCCAGGACGAGGTCAACCAATTCAGGAGCCGCCGGGCAGCCGGCGGGAGAGGGAGGAGGTGACAGGAGTGACGATCTACAGCGCGATCCTCTGCGCGGGGCTGCTCTGGCTGCTGGCATGGCTGATGTGGCCGGGACCGAAGCGCGACAACTGCACCAAGTGCGCCTGGTGCTATGGAGAGGCCGAGGTGTGCACTAACCCCGAGGCACGTCAGGAGCCCGAGCTCCGACGGGAGATACAGGCGGGCAAATGGATCTGCCCATGGCGTGAAGTGAGGAGGCGAACACGGTGAGCTACATCCAGCACCCATACCCCGCAGCCTACTGGACGCAAGTCGCGCTCCTGTGTATCGCCCTGGCGTCGGTGGCAGTCCTGGCATGGTGGGCGGTCCGGGATCTGCGGGCGACTATGCGCGAGGCGGAGAAAGCAGAATCGACTGCGGCCGGCAAGCACAGACAGTCGATTCGGTAGCGACCATATTCACATGGATGCTCTCCTGTCATTATAGCACAGGTCTGCATCCTCCGACAGGAGGATTTCAAATGACCAGACCATTCACCACCAATCCAATCAAATTCGACGGCGTTCGGGGCCTGCGCGAGGCAGATGACGGCACGATGAGCAGCGGCGTCACGGAGTCGCTCGACCTCGACGGCTTCCAGTGGACCGGCCAGAACGATCGGTATGCCCAACGCAGCAATATGCAAATCTACATCAACAAGTCGGGCCGGATTACTGTGTCAGCGGCCGCCATGGCAGCCCTGGGCGACATACCTCGCGACGATCAAGGCTGGGTGCGCGTGCTGCTCGGCCTCGCGCCCGCTGCCCTTGCCATACGCTGTGTGGCCCCGGATACACCGCGAGCCTGCGCACTCAGAGAGCAGCGGACTGGCAAGGGCCGGGTCACGAACGTCATCGCCAACAAGGCCTTTGTGGCCCAGCTCACCGAGGCCGGCCTGGAGCTGCCGGCAGTGCTCGACGTCAAGGTGTACCCCGATCTCAAAGTGCTGTTCGCCAAACTGCCCAAGAAGGAGGGAGCGAAATGACCCTCAGTGAGAGACAGCGTGCCTGGGCCGAGAGCCCGGTGCGCCGAATCCAGAAGCTGTC
>DBQN01000017.1:0-33591 GCA_002305255.1 Firmicutes bacterium UBA1393
CTCTACCAATTGGCCAGGGAAGCAGGCCGAGTCCGGCTGGATAACACGCAGGTGCCCGCCAAGCCAAACATCTCCGAAGTTGACAAGGCTGAAGTAGAGCAGTTCCTCGATGGCATTAAGCTATCGCTATCGGCTGTCGGCATTAATGTGCTCGAACCAAGGATTGTGGCTGTGGAAGATCCACCCCAACAGGTGTTTGAGCTGCGCAACAAGAGTGCGGTCGCCAGGATGGTAGTGGTCGATAACAAGTACGTGGTGCTCAGGGGTTCCACTGCTGTCGTGAAGAACCGCCAATCTTGCCCGACAGCGATACAGAAGCTGAGGGATGACCTTGTCAGTGCCGGTATCTTGGCTTCTCAGGGCGCCAACTACGCGTTTCTGAAGGACGCCGCATTCTCTAGCCCCAGCTATCCCGAGTTCGACACCTAGTAGGCAGACAATGCGCGTAGCAGCAGGTAAACCCAGCAATGACGAGGCCGGGTTTCGGAGTCGTGTTACTACGCGCCGGGCTTGGTTTTGAACACTATTTCGTGTATTCGTTTGGGTTCTTCGATGCCCAGAGCGGTCAGAATGCCCTTCTGAGCTGGGGTGAGCTCAGTGCGCTGGGCAACCCGCCCGTCGGAAGACTCGATCTCAACAATGCGTATTCTGTCGAGCTGAGTTCGGATCCGGGGCCATGTGTCTCTGACCCTGGTCTCGGCTACTCTCACGAGCAGGAGCGCCAGCCAGCAGATGAGGATGTGAGCCCTTATCCTGTCGGCAAGCCTATGGTAGATAGGGCGAAGATCCAGGGTCGACTTGAGAGAACGGAAGGCATCTTCCACTTCGAGCAGCTGCTTGTAGCCTAAGGCGATGTCCTCAGGCGAAAGGGTGTCATCGGAGGTCCTGATCAAGTACTTGCCATCAAGCCGGGCGTCCTGCTTGACCCTGGTTTGATCTACACGGGGGACGCCGTCGGAGCCTAGCTTGAGGTACTTCCCGTACCTTCGACTGGCCATGAGTTCGCACACTGCCTTCGAGTGCTGCTCTCCCTTGCAGGGCTTGAGCTTCTTGAGTTCTTCCTGGAGCAACTCTAGGGTGCGCTCACGGCGGCCCCGGTCACGCTCAGCTTCCAGAGGGTTCCGCACCAGCACGTAGCGGCTTCTGGCCTCTCCGTGGCCGATGACGATTTCCTTGATCTCAACGTTGTCTCGCACTGCCTTGTATCTGCCCTGCCGGGACAGTGCCTGCTCGACTGAGTCCATCCCAGCCCGCATGCGCTCGCCTGCTATGTAGTGGCCTCCGGCCCTCTGGAGGTGCCTGAGGTTCTCCGCCGATGAGAACCCACGGTCAACCACTGTGATCACACGACCCAGCTTCCATCCTGAGAGGTCCTTCTTGACCCCGGCGATGACATCCATGTCGCTCGTGTTACCCGGCCAGATCCAGCACCTCACGGGTATGCCTTCCCTGGTGACGGCGAGCCCGATCACCGCCTGCAAGAGGTCAGGCCTATGGTCCTTGCTGTGGCCCAGCCGGCGGAGTTCTTCCTCGTCATCGGGGTCCGGCTCTACCTCGAAGTAAGTGGAAGTGGTGTCGAAGTAGAGCAGATCCACTTCGAGGTTGAGAAGGTTCGCCGTGGAGAAGAACACGGACTCCTGCACCTCATCGCCGTTGGCGATCAGGAAGTCCATTGCCCTGTAGAGCTGGTGCACTTGAACCTCAGGCAGGCCCGGGATGACTACATCGTTTTCAACCCAATCCTCGATGGCCAGCTTGCTCGCAGGGGCAAGGGCGCGGTTCGCGACCATGGCGAAGATGGCCTTCTCCATTGGAGCAGCAAACTGACGATCAACGAGCAGCCTGGCGAGCGTGGCGCGAATGCCGAGCTTCTCCCAGAGCTGCTCAAGCGCCCAAACGCCGCCCAGAGCTTTGTCGGAGTTGATGGTCACCGACCCGACGTCAAACCCCATCTGCGCAGCGACATGCTCATCAGTGGAGAGCACCCTGGCGATGCTCTGCATGAGCCGCTTCAGGGCATCCTTATCGACCAGTTCCTCTCGGCCGAAGTTGTAGATGACCTTGGCGACAGGACAACCAGTCTTCGGATCCCGCTCATTGTGGGCGAGTTGAAGGTACTTGACCACGGAGCCGTCCTTATTGGTTCGTTTGGTAGTTCTCATGTACATGCCTACATTATATCGCGTGTATCCGAGACTCACAAGGGAGTAAGCGCCAANNAAGCTACACGGCTTTTGGATGTCCTCGTGTGCCTCAGAACTGTCGAACTCGGGTGAGGCGACGCGTCCCATTCGCCTCACCCTCGGCAGGTCATCGGCGAAGGCTCTCTGCGACCAGGCGGCGGCCTTGGGCTGGGTGAGCAGGTTGCCGTGCTCGTTGCGCGACGGTCGCTGCGATTGCCGTGTTCCTTGAGGCGCCTCTCTCCAACCTCGCGCTGACGGCGTGCATCGCGAGATGCACAGGTAGTGTGTGGCGTGTTGCCGTGGCGTGGGAAGGGACATTCCGGGTTCTCGTGTCGCTAGTGGCTCTGTATTGGGTGTCTCGTGAGCGCCAGGCAACCCCCATACGTCGGGGTGGGGGTCACTTGGCGCTCATTTTCATTTTGCCCAAATTGTCTGCGAAATATCCTCAATGCTTGCAGGAGAAGCGTCCGATGCATAGAAACAATAGGCAAGTGGAGCGAAGTGGAGCAAAGTGGTGAGTCACGGTGTTCATGGGCGAGTACAGGCACAGCCTGGACGACAAATACCGCCTGATCGTGCCCTCCAGGTTCCGAGAGGAGCTTGCCGGGCGCTTCGTGCTTACCCGCGGTCTTGACACATGCCTCTTCGGCTTCCCAATGGAAGAATGGCGCCGGCAGGAGCAGATGATCACTCAACTGCCCATGACGATGGCTGATGGCAGGGCTTTCTCGAGATTGTTCTTCTCCGGCGCATCAGAGTGTGAATTGGATAAGCAGGGCAGGGCCGTCGTCCCTGCGCACCTCAGAGAATACGCCAAGATAGAGCGGGACATCGTGATAATCGGCGTATCGTCAAGGTTCGAGGTTTGGTCGGCTGATGGCTGGGATACCTACATGTCGAAGATGGCAGGCAGTTACGAGGCCATTGCCGAGAAGCTCGTATCCACGGTGTGAGGTGAAACATGCAGTTCGACCATGTGCCTGTCATGCTGAACGAAGTGATCGCAGCATTACGGCCCCAGAAGGGCGACATCATCGTCGACTGCACATTGGGTGGCGCCGGTCACTCGATACATATAGGGCGTATGATCGGCCCTGACGGAATGCTGATAGGGATCGACCGCGATCCGGCGGCTCTCGATAGCGCGGCCGAGCGGATTTCGGAAGCTGAGTGCCGACTTGAGCTGGTAAGGGGCAACTTCGCAGACCTGGCCGACATAGTCGCCGATCTTGAGCGCCGCGACGGTCGGCCGCTGACACCAAACGGTTTTCTCTTCGATTTCGGAGTGAGTTCACCTCAGCTGGACGTGGCCGAACGGGGCTTCACTTACAGGGAAGATGCGCCCCTTGACATGCGGATGGATCCCGATTCGCCTCTTACGGCGGCGGGCATCGTGAACTCAGCCGACGTAGGCGAACTCACCACCATCATACGTGACTATGGGGAAGAACGCTGGGCATCAAGGATAGCGAGGTTCATCGTCGAGCGTCGCAGGAGTGAGCCCATCATCACCACAGGTCAGTTGGTTTCGGCTATCCTGGCGGCAGTGCCGGCGGCTGCCCGGCGCGACGGGCCGCACCCCGCACGCAGAACGTTCCAGGCCCTCCGCATAGCCGTCAACGATGAGCTGGGTGCCGTGCGGAAGGGAATCGAGGCAGCGATAGAGCTTTCGGCGCCCGGAGGCAGGATAGTGGCTCTGTCATATCACTCTCTGGAAGACCGCATTGTGAAAGAGGCATTCAGGACAGGAATGGCCCCGTGCACGTGTGACCCGGCAGCGCCGGCCTGCGTGTGCGGCAAGAGACCCAGTCTCATGAGGACCAGCCTGAAGCCGGTGACTCCGTCTGACGATGAGATACGTATCAACCCTCGGTCAAGAAGTGCCAAGCTCAGGGCAGCTGTCAAAGTTCTAGGCGACATGGGGGATGAATAGCATGGATTGCGCATACGTGCACACTGAGATGGGGCTCGCGGCGGCGCGCCGTAGAGGGGTCAGGCCGTTCAAGTTGATGGCATCATGCGCCCTCGTGGCCCTTGTGGTCGTGGCCGTGCTTGCGGTGCATATAGCGCTACGTGCTGAGATCATGGCGGCGAGCGCAAGGAGGTCTGCGGCACAGGCCAGGCTGGAGTCGCTCATGAAAGAGTATGACAGGGCGACTCTCGAGTTGGCCCGCGTGACATCGCTCGACAGGATAGACCGGGTCGCCAGGGCATCGCTTCGCATGACGGAACCCGCGTCCATGGCCGTGGTGCTGGTAGACGCGACGAACGCGCCAGCTGTTCCGGCTGTGGCGGCGGTGGAGTCCGCCAGGGCTGATCAGGCGCCCGTGGTGCTCGCGGGGCTGACAGGTATCGTGCAGCAGCTTGTAGCCGCTGCGGTGTCGAATCTAGTGGCTGGCTGGTTCGCGAGCCCTCCGCCGGAGCTCCCGTCTGTTCTCAGATGATCCGCGAGCCTCTCATCTGGTGAATGGAGGCCGGTGTTGTGACAGTTGGCACTGTGCATCAGAAGGCTCGCAGGAGCAGATACGCTTACTCCCCTATGACGGTGAAGAGACGGACGAGGGCAGTCGTCAGTCTGTTCGCACTTGTCACCATAGCGCTGACCCTGCGCCTTGTCTGGCTGCAGGGCATTAGGTACGCCCACTACCGTCAGCTGGCATTGGACCAGCGGATGAGATCGGTTCAGGTAGACCCCAAGAGAGGCACGATCTACGATCGGCGCATGCGCGAACTCGCAGTCAGCATCAGCGCCGATTCTGTGTACGCTGCTCCCGCAGAGGTCAAAGACGCCAGGGCAGCGGCCCGGCAGCTTGCCCCGCTACTTGAGATGACTGAGGATGCCCTGGTGACGAAGCTCACGACACAGCAGGCCATCGTATGGCTGAAGCGTAAGGTGCCTTACGAGGCCGCGCAGGCCGTGAAGAAGCTGAAGATTCCCGGGGTCAACGTGGCCGAGAGCGGTCAGCGTTTCTACCCCAAAGACACCCTGGCTGCCCAGGTGCTCGGCATCGCCGGTATCGACAATCAAGGTCTTGAGGGGCTCGAGCGCTACTACGACGACGTGCTCAGGGGCGTTCGCGGGCAGATCGTGGCCGAGCGCGATGCTGCGGGCAGAGAGATTCCCGAGGGGCAGCACCTCTACATCCCACCTACGGACGGCAACTCCCTCGTCTTGTGCATAGACGAGGTGATCCAGTACGTGTGCGAGCGCGAGCTCGACCGCGCCATCGCCGACACAGGTTCGAAGAGTGCCACGGCAATTGCCATGGACCCCATCACCGGCGAGGTGCTGGCCATGGCGATGCGCCCGTCGTTCGACCCGAATGCCTACTCCAAGTACAGCACAGCTCTCAGGCGGAACACTGCAGTGTGTGACATCTTCGAGCCCGGGTCCACCTTCAAGGTGGTGACGGCGGCTGCCGCCCTTGATGAAGGCGTTGTGACTCCGCAAAGCCAGTTCTACGATCCCGGGTATGTCAAGGTTGAGGACAGGACCATGAGGTGCTGGAAGGCAGGAGGCCACGGGTCGCAGTCCTTCACCGAGGCCACAGAGAACTCGTGCAACCCTGTGTTCGCGTCCGTCGCTTTGAAGATGGGCGCCTCCACGTTCACCAGATACCTTGAGGCCTTTGGTCTCACACAGAAGACCGGCATCGATTTCCCCGGCGAGGCGACGGGGCTGATGCACAGGGCCAGCAAAATGGGGCCAGTGGAGCTGGCGACTACCGGTTTCGGACAGGGCATATCCGTGACTCCAATACAGCTTGTGACGGCGCTGTCGGCCGTGGCTAACGGAGGTTACATCGTCAAGCCCACACTGGTCAAGGAGATCGTCGCCTCCGACGGAAGCGTTGTCCAGCGTATGGAGCCCACCGCGGTCAGGCAAGTCATCTCGCAGTCTACTGCGGCTGCCCTGTCGAGGATACTCCAGTCGGTGGTGGTGAATGGCTCGGGCACCAGGGCCGCGGTACCCGGATACGCTGTCGCAGGCAAGACTGGTACTGCCGAGAAGCCTGAAGGGGGCCGCTACGGAAGCGGACGCATAGCCTCGTTCATGGGCTTTGCTCCGGCGAACGATCCCAAGGTGGCTCTGCTGGTCATCTTGGATGAGCCGAGTACCGATGTGAAGTACGGCGGCGTACTCGCGGCGCCTGTGTTTTCCGCGATAATGCGCGACACCCTCAGGTATCTTGAGATACCCCCGACGATCGGAACTGCAACGGGCACAACCTCCGGCGCCGCCGCGGCAAAGGTAACGGTTCCTGACCTCACCGGTCTCGACCGGGCTGAGGTTGAGTCGAAGCTTAAGGGGGCCAGACTCGGCTTCAGGTATGAGGGTGTGGGAGAGACGGCGATGGTGCAGTCTCCTAAAGCAGGGGCTAAGGTGGACGCCGGGACGACCATCATCGTTTACTTTGGCACTGAGGAAATGTATAATCTCGACAGCACAAGGGCGGTAGTTCCAGACCTGGCAGGGAAGACTCTCAAAGAGGCAGCCTTGCTCCTCGGCGCCCGAGGTCTGGCGGTTCATCCGGTGGGCACGGGCAAGGTCGTCAGGCAACAACCCTCGGCCGGTTCGGAAGTGGCGCGTGGAGCTTCGGTAACCATATATCTTGAGGAAGATTGATATACATGCAGGGCGTTAGCCTGGGTAGGCTGCTGGAGGCTGTGCCTGAACACACCCTCCGTGGATCAGCCTCAGTTGTCGTAAGTGGGTATGCATACGATTCCCGGGCAGTGGAAGGCGAGGGCATGCTTTTCGCTGCGTTCGAGGGCGCAGCGAGGGACGGCCATGACTACATCGCTGACGCGGTGGCCAGGGGCGCAGCGGCTATCATGGTGTCGCGCCCTATTGGCGATGATGTCGCACGCGGTATTCCTGTGGTTACTGTGCCCGATTGCCGACGGGCACTGGCGCTGCTAGCAAGGGAGCTCTACGGGCGCCCTGAGACCAAGCTGCGCACGGTGGGCGTCACCGGCACCAAGGGGAAGACGACGACCACGCATATCCTCCACTACCTGCTCAATGCCGCCGGTTTGAAGTCGGGACTGGTGGGCACCGCCGGTTACACGACAGGCGCCGGCTCGGTGAAGCCCGCCCCTAACACGACGCCCGAAGGCGCCGACCTTGAGAGGCTGTTCCATGAGATGGTGGTTAACGGCCTGACAACCGTGGTCATGGAGGTATCCAGTCACGCCCTGTCGTTGGGTCGCACTGCGCTCATCACGTTCGACGCTGCGGCGTTCACGAATCTCGGCCACGACCACATGGACTTCCATCCTGACGTTGAGCACTACGCACATGCCAAGTCGATGCTGTTCTCGGCGCTCAGGCCGGGGGCTGCCGCGGTAGTGAATGAAGATGATCCGTATTCGGCGCTGATGGCAGATACCGCCAAGCGCGCGGGAGCGCGGGTAGTCGCGGTGAGCTTGGGCGACGGGCGCCGGTGCGAGCTTCAGGTGGAGCGCCGTATCACCGCCTCCGATGTTCGACTCTTCGGGCACGGCAGTTCGTTCACGGTCGCCGACTCGCTTACCGGCAGGAGCGCGAAGATCGAGTCTTCACTGGCCGGTGCGTTCAACGTCAGCAACACTCTGGTGGCCCTGGGGCTGGCCGTGGAGATGGGGCTCGACCTTGAGTGGGCCGCCGAGATGACTAGGGGTTTCTCCGGCGTTCGCGGGCGGTTTGAGTCGGTCAACCTGGGGCAAGGCTTTTCGGTGATAGTAGACTTCGCCCACACCCCGGACTCGCTCCGGAACGTGTTGGTGGCAGCCAGGAAGTTGGGCGATGGCAAGCTCATCTCGGTGTTCGGATGCGGGGGCGACCGCGACCGGACCAAGCGTCCGAGGATGGGGGCTGTGTCGAGGGAACTGGCCGACTTCACCATCGTCACCTCCGACAATCCGAGGAGCGAAGAGCCTTCGGCGATAACTGCCGAGATCGCGGCAGGTATGGGACCCGTTGATCAGGCCTGGACTGTGATCCTCGATAGGCGTTCGGCCATTAGACATGCTGTGGCGATGGCAGCCCCGGGCGACGTACTGGTCATAGCAGGCAAAGGGCACGAGACCTATCAGATATTCCGCGATCGCACGATCCACTTCGACGACGTGGAAGAGGCGCGTCAGGCCATCGGGGAGCTGATGAAAGGTGTTTGATTACGCCGCCTCAGATGTGGCACAGCTCGTTGGGGGTTGCCTTGAGAGGGGCGATGGCGGCGCCAGGATGACCCATGCCGTCATCGACAGCCGCAAAGCTCGCCCAGGGGCGTTGTTCTTCGCGCTGCCCGGTGAGAGGTCTGACGGCCATGACCACGTGCTCGGGGCCGCGCGTGCGGGTGCGTGCGGGGCAGTCGTATCGCGGCCTCTGGCTGACAGTGACGTTGCCTCCTTAGGTGATACATTCGCTCTCATTCGCGTCCCGCACACGCTGGCTGCTCTGTCGGCGCTTGCGGCTCACCACAGGCGCACGATGCCAGCTAGGGTGGTGGGCGTCACCGGAAGCGCGGGCAAGACGACGACCAAGGATATGATCGCTGCCGTGCTTGGCGCCGGCAAGTCTGTGCTGGCCACCGAGGGCAACATGAACAACGAGATCGGCCTGCCTTTGACCCTGCTCAAGCTGGAGATCGGGCATGAGGTGGCAGTGGCTGAGATGGCCATGCGCGCGATAGGCGAGATATCCGCCCTCGCGGCAGTGGCACGGCCCGATGTGGGCGTTGTCATTAACGTGGGCCCTGCGCACATTGGCGAGCTTGGCTCGATAGAGAACATCGCAGCAGCCAAGGCTGAGCTGGTACAGGCCCTGCCACCCGATGGCGTCGCGGTTCTGAACGGCGACGACCCGCGGGTCAAGGCCATGGCAGCTCAGGCAGGATGCAGAGTCGTGCTGTTCGGGCTCGATCCAGGCTGCGACGTGAGGGCTACGGATGTGTCGGAGTCGGCTGACTCCACCTGCTTTCACCTGCTCATCGAGGGCAAGAGGGCAGGGCAGATGAAATACAGGGTTCCGGTGCCGGGCATGCACAACGTGATGAATGCCCTGGCGGCGCTGGCGGTGGGCCATAGTCTCGGCCTTTCCTTCGATGAGATGTGGGGCGGTCTGGGGCGCTTTGCTCCTTCTGCCATGAGGATGCACTTCATCGACATGGCCGATGGCGTCACCATCGTGGACGACTCGTACAATGCCAACCCCGTGTCTATGAGATGTGCCATCGACGCGGTGCTGCAGTCTGCCGCGGGCAGGCCGGTGGTGGCGGTACTCGGCGACATGCTGGAACTGGGGGCCGAGTCGGCCTCATACCATCGTGATGTCGGCCGCTACGCGGCGCGGCGCGGTATCTCGGCGCTTGTCGCGATGGGACCCATGGCTGGGCAGGTGGCGTCGGGGGCCATCGACGCTGGAATGCAGTCTGCGTCTGTTGCCTCATGCCTTGAGCCTGCCGAGGCCGCGGCCCTAGCGGAGGCCATGGCCAAGCCGGGCAGCGTGATTCTGGTGAAGGGCTCACGGGGGATGCAGATGGAGCGGGTTGTGGAGGCGTTATCGACATGTGGCAGCTGATTCCGAGGTCACTCCTGGCGGCAGGGCTCGCCTTCGCGATCTCGCTGGTTATCGCGCCTGCGGTGATACGCGCGCTCAAACGGCTCAAGGTGGGGCAGGTCGTCAGGGACGACGGCCCGAAGGCTCATGCAGCCAAGTCGGGCACGCCCACAATGGGCGGCGTGATGATCATCGTGGCCGCGGTTCTCAGCGCGGCGGCCGTGTCGACAGGCTACCGGCACCTGCCCATCGCTTTGTTCGTCACTACGGCCTGCGGTCTCATTGGCGCCATCGACGACTACATCTCTATAGTCGCCCGCCGTTCTTTGGGGTTGAGGGCCAGGCACAAGCTGGTGCTGCAGGCAGTGGTGGGCCTGGTGCTCGGCGGCTACGCCTTCATCACACCGGATATCGGCACATATCTGTCTATTCCGTTTACCGACATCAGGATTGAGCTCGGAGCCTGGTATATCCCGTTCGCCGCGTTCACCCTCGTCGCGATGACCAATGCGGTGAACCTCACCGATGGCCTCGATGGGCTGGCCGGAGGGTGCGTGGCCGTGACCTGCTTCGCGTATGTGCTGGTCTCTGCTGTGGTGGGCATGTCGGAGGCAGGCGTTTTCGCCGGAGCCGTGGGTGGGGCATGTATCGGCTTCGTGTGGTGGAACTCGCACCCTGCTGCAGTCTTCATGGGAGACTCGGGCGCTCTTGCGCTGGGCGCCGCCCTGGCCGGGCTCGCCGTGATCACCAAGACCGAGCTCATCCTTGCGCTCATGAGCGGGGTTTACATCGCTGAGGTGCTGTCAGACACCATCCAGGTGCTCTACTTCAGGCGCACCAGAAAGCGAGTGTTCCGCATGGCGCCGCTACACCATCACTTCGAGCTGTCAGGCATGGCAGAACCGAAGGTAGTTGTGAGATTCTGGATCGCGGCGGCTTTCTTCGCCGCCCTGGGCTTGGCCGGCCTGTAACAGGTGATTGAGCGTGGCGCGGGTGGAGGTGGAGGTGGGAACATGAGAGAGCGGCGCGGGGGCTTGCCCGATATAATCCTGTTCATCGCGGTGCTGGCGCTCCTCAGCCTCGGGATCGTGATGGTGTTCAGCTCCAGCTCGGTCACGGCCTATCAGGAGATGGGCGATGCTTACTACTACCTCAAGCGCCAGTCGGTGTGGGCCGCCATAGGCATGGTTGCCATGGTGGTGTGCATGAACATCGACTACCACGTATGGGAGCATCTCTCCGGTGTCATCATGATGCTCTGCATAGGGGCGCTTGCCGCGGTGTTGGTGCCCGGAATAGGGCACCTGGTGGCGGGCTCGCGTAGGTGGATAGGCTTTGGCGCTTTCAGGGTGCAGCCGAGCGAGTTTGCCAAGCTCGGCCTGGTGATTTTCCTGGCAAGTTACTTTGCGAAGGCCGGCGGTGAGGTCAAGTCATTCTTCAAGGGCACGGTAGTGCCATTGGGGCTGGCCGGAGTGTGCGCTCTGCTGGTGTTGCTCGAACCCGACCTGGGAACGACCATTGACATCCTGGGCGTCTCCTGGCTTGTGATGATGATCGCCGGCGTGCCCTGGGGCACTCTGGGAGCGGTTGTCGCCGCGGCGGTGCCGGCCGTGCTGCTCTACGCTAAGAACGATCCGGTGAGGCTGCGCAGGCTGACGTCGTTTCTCGATCCCTGGGCGGACGCGAGGGACTCAGGCTTTCACATCATCCAGAGTCTGCTTGCCATAGGCTCAGGCGGGCCCTTCGGCGTCGGCCTGGGCATGAGCAGGCAGAAGTTCCAGTACCTGCCCGAGCAGCACACTGACTTCATCTTCGCCATCATCGGTGAAGAGCTAGGCCTTCTGGGCACAGGTTTCGTCTTGTTGCTGTATGCGGTGGTGGGAGCCCGCGGGTTCAGGGCGTCATTCAGGGCACCCGACACCTTCGGTTCGCTGCTGGCAGCTGGGATAACGTGCATGATCACATTACAGGCCGCCATGAATATCGCTGTGGTGACCGGTTCCATGCCCATCACCGGCATCACGCTGCCGCTTATCAGCTCGGGTGGTTCGTCTCTCCTGCCGATGCTGGCAGGTATGGGGATCCTGCTCAACATCAGCCGGCATGCGCAGGTAAGGTAGGGCGGGTCGCAGAGGCGGCTGTGGCGGAGGCGGGGGCTGTGACCGACGCGGCGCCGGCGGTGGCGGTTGTGGCGGTGGCGCGGCACAGCACGGCTAGGGAGCGGCGTGGACGACGCCGACACGGCTTACAGATACTACGGGCATTACGGGAACGGATTGGGGCGTAACGCGATGAAGTTCATGCTGGCCGGCGGCGGAACCGGTGGACACATCTATCCTGCGCTGGCCATTGGTGAGGAATTGCTCAGGAGGTATCCCGACGCAGAGCTGCTCTTCGTGGGAGGGCGCAAGGGGCTGGAGCGAACTCTTGTGCCTCGCGCGGGGCATAGGTTTGTGGCCATCACAGTAGCGGGCTTTGAGAGGCGGCTGGGAGTAGGCACCTTCGTGACTGCCGCGAAGGCGGTAGCCGGATTGGTAGAGAGCCTTGCCGTGGTGGCGCGCTTCAGGCCGGATGTGGCCATAGGCACCGGCGGCTACGCATCGGGGCCGGCCATCCTGGCAGCGTCGCTACTGCGTATGCCGGTGCTTGTGCATGAGCAGAACGTCGTGCCCGGGGCCACCAACAGGCTGCTGGCATCTAGGGCACGTACCGTGGCTGTGAGCTGGGCGGAGTCCATAAAGATGTTGCCCGATCCGTCGCGGGCTGTACTTACCGGCAATCCCATCAGGCGAGAGATAGTCACCGCATCGAAGCGCGATGGCCTGGCAGCTTTTCGGCTTTCCGCCGACAGACCGGTTGTGCTCATCATTGGGGGCAGCCAGGGCGCCCGGAGCATAAACGCTGCCGCCGTCGGCGCAATCCCGCAGATTGTTGGCGCCGGGGGGCAGCTGCTCTTGGCCACCGGGCCTGACAAGTTTGGCGACGCTCTGGCCGGCGCGGCGCGGGGTGGCACGACGTTGTCCGTTGATTCCGAGGGAATAGCGCGGAGTGCCGGTGGAGATGTTATCGTCATGCCATACATTTACAGCATGCCACAGGCCATGGCATGTGCGGATCTTGTGGTGGCCAGGTCCGGCGCCATCACTCTGGCTGAGATTGCTGCGAGGGGGCTACCGTCTATCCTTGTGCCCCACCCCAAAGTGCCTGATAATGTGCAGGAGAAGAACGCAAGGGCCCTCGAGGCGAGGGGGGCGGCAATGGTCATCCTCGACAGGGAACTGACACCTGAGTCGCTGGGTTCAGCCATCGCCGGTCTGTTGGCCGACGCAGGGCGCAGACGGTCGATGTCGAGGGCCGCGGCTGAGGCCGGGATGCCTGATGCGACGGCCAAGGTTGTCGACTGCATTGAGGGCATCATCGGCGGCGGGCACGGCGGGAAGCCGTGAGCCAGTGGACATGCTCCCCTGAAGGGCCGAAGGCATACAATAGCATCGTCGGTGATGGGGTTGTAAGAGGTGCACGGCGCATGGATCTAGAACATACGTACCATTTCATCGGCATCGGCGGTAGCGGGATGAGTCCGCTCGCGCACATCATCCTGGGCCTTGGCTGCAAGGTCACAGGTTCTGACGTGAGGTACTCGCCGCACCTTGCAGAGCTCGAGGCAGAGGGTGCCGTTGTGTACAGCGGCCACGACCCTGCTGTCGCCATCAGAGCCGATGCGGTGGTGGTGTCAGCGGCCGTGCCGGCCGGCGATCCCGAACTCGTCGCCGCGAGGGCTGCGGGTATCCCTGTATTCACCAGGGCACAGCTGCTCGGCCAGCTTTTCGATGCCAAGAGGGGTATCGGCGTCACCGGAACGCACGGGAAGAGCACGACCACTGCCATGGTGTCTTCCATACTGATGCACGCCGGGCTCGATCCCGTCGTCGCGGTAGGTGCCGGCCTTTCATGGGCGCCGAGCGGCGGCCACGCCGGGCGTGGTGACTACATGGTGGTGGAGGCTGATGAGGCGTACGGGTCCTTCCTGACGCTCAGGCCGGAAATCGCCGTTGTGACCAACATAGATGATGATCATCGCGACTACTATGGGTCTTTCGACCGTATCATGGAGGCGTTCACCACCTACCTCGAACAGGTGAAACCGGGCGGTACCGCGGTGCTGTGCGCCGATGACCCGCACGTGCTGACGGCTGCTGAGAACGTGAAGTGCCAAAAGGTGTTTTACGGGCTCAACGGGCCCTCTGGGCACGCCGGGCTGAGTGGGTCAGTGCCCGGCGCCTGGCCCTACTACACTGCAGTTGACCGCGAACTCCGTGGGCTCGGTTCGCGGTTTAGGGTGATGCACAACGGCCATGGGGTGGGAGTCATAGAGCTCAATGTGCCTGGTGAGCATAACATAGCTAATGCCACGGCTGCGTTCGCTGTCGCCCACATCATGGGTATCGATCCGGCGCATATCAGCGCCGGTCTGCGTGAGTACGCAGGTGCTGAGCGAAGGTGCCAGGTGCTTATGCGAGCCGGAGGGATTACCGTTGTTGATGATTATGCCCATCATCCGTCTGAGATTCGCGCGACCCTTGCGGCCCTGAGGTCTGCCGCAGAAGGCAGGCTGGTGGTGGTGTTCCAACCCCAGCGCTACACGAGGACGAGTCTGCTTTTCGACGATTTCGTCAAGTCCTTTGGGCTTGCCGATGTCATCGCTGTGACTGAGGTGTATCACGAGGGCACAGGCGAATCCGCCATACCCGGGGTGAGCGGTCGGCGGCTTGCACAAGCCATCGCCGAGCATGAAGGCAAGTCAGTGCGCTACCTCGCCGACAGATTCGAGGCCCTTGACTACATGAGAGACGAGATGCGTCCCGGCGACACTGTGGTGACCATGGGCGCCGGTGACATCTACCGTTCGGCACGGAGTCTGGCCGAAGAGCTTCGGGATCGCGTTGCAGAGCACACGAACGGCGGTGGTTGGTAGATGGTCAGTCTGGTTACGGATTCGCAGGTGGCTTCCCTCAAGCGCAACTTCGCCGGCAAGGTGTCGGCCAATGAGATGATGAGGGATTACACATCGTTCCGAATCGGAGGGCCGGCAGACGTGCTCATAGAGCCGTCGAGCGTTGACGACCTCCGCGAAGCGTTGAAGTGGGCATGGAGCCTGGGCCTGCCCGTGTTCGTGTTGGGAAACGGCACCAATCTGCTCGTCGCGGATGAGGGCATCCGCGGAGCGGTGATAAGGATAGGTTCGAGCCTGTCGTCGCTGGAGTTCGATGGAGACACGGTTACGGCGGGTGCGGGTATCAGCCTCCCGGCGCTGGCGAGGGCGTGCGCTGATAGGGGGCTCACCGGCATGGAGTGGGCTGCGGGAATCCCCGGGTCACTGGGTGGCGCCCTGACGATGAATGCCGGTGCTTACAGCTGCACCATAGGCGACATAGTGCGCGAAGTTCGGGTCCTCGGTCTCGATGGTCAGGCCTCTGTCAGAACTTCAGAGGAGATGCACTTCGCCCAGAGGTCCAGCAGACTGTCTCAGGGTGACATCATCGCGTACGAGGCCGTGCTCGGGCTCAAGCCGGGCGACGCCGACGAGAGCCGTGCTCAGATGAGTGAATACATGGCCGACCGCAAGGTCAAACAACCATTGCACATGCCAAGCGCAGGATGCATCTTCCAGAACCCTGCAGGCCGCGGCGCCGGACGCTACATCGATGCCGCAGGCCTGAAGGGCCTCAGAATAGGCGGGGCCGAGATATCGCCGGTCCACGCCAACTTCATCGTCAATGTCGGCAACGCCACGGCCCGCGACGTTCTCATGCTTATGTCACACATAAAGCGCGTTGTGTATGAGAAGTTCGGGGTCGAGCTGGTGCCGGAAGTCAGAGTCGTTGGCGGATAGCCAACCGATCACGTGGACGTTACCAGTGGAGGTTACCAAGATGAACTCCTTGCGTATCATCGGCGGCCGGCGGCTCGTCGGTCGCGTTAAGGCGCCTGGGGCCAAGAACTCGTGCCTTAAGTTGCTGGCCCTCGCCTCGATGGCTTCAGATACATGTACTCTCACCAATGTACCTGATATCACCGACGTGCACAGTATGTGTGACCTGCTCGAATCGCTCGGGGCCCGGATTACGGCAAAGCCCGGCGGCGCGATTCAGATCGATCCCACGGCCATCACCTCAGCTGAACCGCCTGAGGAGATCGTGCGACGGATGAGGGCGTCGGTGCAGATACTCGGGCCCTTGCTCGCGAGACACGGATACGTGAGAATGGCCTTCCCCGGCGGGTGTGCGATAGGGTCGCGCCCCATAGACCTTCACCTCAAAGGCCTTTCGGCTATGGGCGTGCGCTTCTCCGAAGAACACGGATGCATTACCGGACGGGTGGCCCACCGCCTGACAGGAGCTGAGATACACCTCGACTTTCCGAGCGTCGGTGCGACCGAGAACCTGATGGCCGCCGCGTGCCTGGCCAAAGGAGTCACGACCATCCGAAATGCGGCGCGGGAGCCGGAGATCGTGGATCAGCAGAACTTCCTCGTTCGCATGGGTGCTCAGATCAGAGGGGCGGGCACCGACACCATTCGAGTGACGGGCGTCGATGGGCTAAGCTCTACTACGTATCCGGTGATGCCCGATAGAATTCAGGCGGGCACGTTCATGCTGGCAGCTGCCGCCACCCAGGGCGATGTGACCGTGACCGATGTCGTTCCGGAGCATGTTGACGCGCTCACGGCCAAGCTAATCGAGGTGGGGGCGGCGGTTATCGTGTCGGAAGATTCGGTGAGGGTGGCGATGGCCGACCGGCCTAACGCCACGACGGCAAAGAGCATGCCATACCCAGGGTTCCCCACTGATCTGCAGGCCCCCTTTGTCGCACTGCTCACAACGGGCAAGGGCACCAGCATTGTGACGGAGAACGTGTTCAATAGCAGGTTCAGATACGTAGATGAGCTTGTCAGGATGGGAGCCCAGATAGGCGTGGACGGGCGTACTGCGGTGATACGCGGCGTGCCCAGGCTCACCGGAGCCAGGCTTGTAGCCCCCGATCTGCGCGGAGGGGCAGCGCTGGTGATCGCGGCTCTCATGGCAGACGGCGAGAGCGTTGTAGACGGGTTCGAGCACGTTGCCAGAGGCTACGACGATCTGGAGGGGCGATTGGCGTCGCTGGGCGCCTCTGTGCAGCGCGAGGATGGCCCTGGAGCAGCTGTGCCCGACTAGGTAGCCATGGTATAATGGGTCAGGCATCTCGACCGGGAGGTGGGGGAGTTGCCTGATCCTTACCACAATTCGCGCAGGCGTCCGCGGCTGAGGGCGTCGTTCGCCGGCACGGTGTTGCTCTTTCTCGCAGTGGTTGCCGCTGCCTTCCTCAACTCGCCGTATTTCAGCGTTGAGCATGTGGAGGTGTCGGGCGCCAGGTATCTCTCTGCCGATGAGGTGAGGATGATAGCAGGCGTGCCCGAGCGGTCCAACATCTTCTCCGTGCCCGTGCACGAGGTGGAGGAGAGGCTCAGAGCAACTCCCAGGATCGCGCGGGCGACGGTGAAGAGGCTGTTCCCGCAGGCGCTCCTTATCGAGATCGTTGAGCGCGCCACGGCGGTGCAGATGCCGTATGCGGGCTACTTCATCGATATTGATGCCGAGGGCTGTGCCATAGCCGTGGCTGAGGCCATAACTGACCCGGATATTCCGCTGCTCGTAGGGGTCAAACCCACATACGTGTCGGTGGGCGAGGCGGTCAGGCCTGAGGCGCCGGTAAGGCTGGGAGCCAGGGTTGGACAGGCCCTGGCCGACTGCAAGGTACCGATGCTGTCGGAGATCGACGTGTCGCAGCCAGGCAACGTGGTGGTGCGCACGTCTGACGGCATCAGGATACTGCTCGGCACCGAAGAAGGCATCGAGTCAAGGGTGAGTGTGGCGGATTCGATACTGGCATCAGTAAGGGAGCAAGGGGCCAGAGTCGATTACATTGACGTCAGAGTTGAAACACGTCCGGTGATGGGTCGGAACAATAAACAATAAAGGGTAACGGGCGCCGTTCTAGAAGTATGCATATGCATGCCCCGCCCAAGGCGGTGGGAGGTAGTAGGCTTGGCTAGGAGAGACATACGGGCTGCTGTTGACATCGGATCAGGCACCGTCAGAGCGGTGATCGCAGAGAGCCGGCCCGGCGGCGTCAGTCTGGTGGGCGCAGGTCACTGCGCGTCAGCGGGGCTGCGCAAGGGCGTAGTGATTGATATCGAGGCCGCCGGGGCGGCGGTGGCGAACGCGGTTGCCATGGCTGAGAGCGAGTCAGGCACTGCTGTGTCGTCGGTTCTTGTCGGCGTGAGCGGCTCGCACCTGTGCTCGGCTCCGAGCCTGGGCCGCACGACGGTGGCAACGTCCGACAGAGAGATAGCGCAAGAAGACGTGGATCGAGCTTTGGAGTCCTGCCGGCAGGCGGGCGCGGCGCCGGATCGTGAGATTGTGCAGATCGTCCCCAGAGAGTTCGCCATCGATGGGCAGGCGGGAATACAGCGGCCTGTGGGAATGTCAGGGGTGATCCTCGAGGTAGATGCGCAGGTGATCAGTGGCTCGTCCACTGCGCTTCAGAACGTGCGCCGTGCGGTGAGCAGGGCCAATCTCGAGATAGACGGAATGGTGCTCCAGTCGGTGGCTTGCGCCGAGGCGGTGCTCTCGCAAGAGGAGGCTGAGTCAGGAGCGATTGTGCTCGACATAGGCCTTGCCACCACCGATATCGCCGTGTACCGCGACGGCGGGCTGCTGCACGCGAGCCTCGTTCCAATCGGCGGCGGCCACATCACCAACGACATCGCACTGGTGCTAAAGGTGCCTGTGGCTTACGCGGAAGACCTGAAGCTGAGGTACGGCGCGGCGACTGCTGACGACGTGTCGCCCGATGATAAGTGCGGGGGCGAGGCGGGCGTTTCGCGGCAGATACTCTGCCAGATCATCGAGGCCCGTCTCGATCAGCTGTTCGACAGGGTGAAGCGAGATCTCGCGGAGGCCGGCGTCGACGGGCAGTATGCCGGTGGAGTGGTCATCGTCGGGGGAACTGCCGGTCTTGCCGGGATAACCGATGTGGTCACGAAGGCCTTCGACATGCCGGCCCGCATTGGCCACGCGCTCCGCGTGGCAGGCGATGAGGGAATCACCGGCGCGCCGGCGTACGCGGCTGCGCTCGGTCTCGCTGTGCAGGCCTGCGGCGATGGCACCGGGCAGTCGGGGGCGAGAGGTGGGCGCAGGCGGCGAGGGCGCAAGAACAGTCTGACAAATAGCGTAATTGACTGGTTTAGAGAGGTCTTCAACTCATGAGGCCTATTGTGAGGGGGATGCGTGGTGTTCGAACTAGAACTCGAAGGTGATCACCTGGCTAAGATCAAAGTGGTAGGCGTCGGCGGAGGCGGCAGTAACGCGATCAACCGCATGATGGTCGCCGGGCTACAGGGCGTTGAGTTCATCGCCCTCAACACCGACGCACAGGCGCTGCGCATGTCGGAGGCCCCGGTGAGGGTGCAGATCGGCGAGAAGCTCACTAAAGGTCTCGGTGCGGGAGCGAATCCTGAGGTCGGCAAGAAGGCGGCTGAGGAGAGCAAGGAGCAGCTCGCTTCTGCGCTGGCCGGAGCCGACATGGTGTTTGTCACGTGCGGTATGGGAGGCGGCACAGGCACAGGGGCTGCGCCCATCATCGCGGAGATCGCGCGTGATCAGGGAGCGCTCACGGTGGGCGTAGTGACGAAGCCCTTCTCGTTTGAAGGCAGGCGCCGCACCGCCCAGGCTGAACAGGGCGTGGCCGCGCTGAAGGAGAAAGTTGACACTCTAATTGTGATTCCCAATGACCGTCTGCTGCAGGTGGCTGAGCGCAACACCCCTATCGTAGAGGCGTTCAGGATCGCCGATGACGTGCTTCGCCAGGGTGTGCAGGGCATCTCCGACCTGATCATTGTGCCGGGCCTGATCAACCTGGACTTTGCCGACGTCCGCACCATCATGACCTCGGCCGGCTCAGCCCTGATGGGTATCGGCGTAGCGAATGGCGAGAACAGGGCGGTAGCCGCTGCCAAGGCAGCCATCTCCAGTCCGCTCCTGGAGTCGTCCATCGAGGGGGCCAAGGGAGTGCTGATGAACATAACGGGTTCGTCGAGCCTCGGCCTGTTCGAGGTGAATGAGGCGGCGGAGATAGTCTCCAACTCAGCTGATCCCGACGCGCTGGTGATCTTCGGTGCGGTCATCGATGAGAGCCTGGGCGACACGATCAAGGTGACGGTCATCGCCACAGGCTTCGAGGGCGTGAAGCAGATGTCGCCTGCCTCAACCTTAGCGGGGTCGAGCTATCCACCCCAGCGGCCGACGCAGACTCCCTTCGGTCGCCCGGCCGCGCGCCCCGCAGCGGGAGCTGTGCGCACCGGCGATGTGCGGATAAAACCTCTGGCGGGAGCGGGCAAGGACGACGCCGACATCGACATTCCGCCATTCCTCAGGAACATCAAGTAGCGTCAGTACTCGGAACACTACACTTCCCGACGCTTCACAACGCTTCACAGTGCTTCACACAGTCTCAGCGCGTGCAACCGCCTAGGCGGGCTGCCGCGCTGAGCTTTGTTTTCGACACCGTTCTGTGGGGGCCGATGGTATGATGCCCGTGACTCCGAATACACATGTCAGGGGGGTGATCCCTTGATAAAGGTGTACTTTGATGTGCTGACGCTCTTGCTCGTCGCCTGCTTCGCGATGGACGCCGTCACCCTGTGGGCAGTCGCGCAGATACGTGGCGTGCGCGCGGGTGCAGGGAGAATCGCGGCAGGCGCGTCCGTTACTTCACTCTCATTTCTGGGGTTCGTGTTGCTGAGGGATCTGGGCTTGCTCGAGCTGACCTCGCCGCTGAGCATGGCCGCGGCAGTGGCGGCCAGTGTGGCCGGGGCCGTGGTAACCTTTCCGAAGCTGCGGCTGGTTGATACCGTGTGGGTGATAGTCTACCGCTACCTGTTGGCGGCGATGGCGTGCGGAGTGGCCGTGGCAGCCAGGCAATTCGCCGGCGCTTCGGGCATGGCCTCCACTATCTGCGCAGTGGCGACTGTGCTGGTCGTGGCAGAGGCCGGATGGGGAGCAGTGCATCGCGGAGTCCGCGACAGCGTGTTGCTGGTTCCGGTTACAGTGAGCTTCGACGGCGATCATGTGCGTTTTGACGCGCTGGTCGACACCGGTAACCGCCTTTGCGATCCGGTGTCGGGGGCGCCGGCCATCATCGTCGAACTCGATGCGTTGACCCCCGCCCTGCCCGCTGCCGTGGCAGACGCCCTGAGGCGATGGCAGGCTGAGGGGCATTCCCTGCCTGATATGGCCGACGCCGTGTCGGGCACATCGTGGTCGACGCGGTTCAGGATCGTGCCATACTCGTCGGTTGGAAGGGAAAAGGGCATAATGGCGGGATTCCGGCCTGACAGCGTTAGGCTGGAAGACGGCATGGGCAGTGTGAAGACATCGCGTGCCATTGTGTGCGTCTGCCGGACGCAGTTGAGCCCCGACAGACGCTATCGGGGCCTCGTGAACCCCGACATCTTCAGAGCCGCCTGAAGGCCCCGTGAAGGCCCCCTGAAGGCCGCCTGAGGCCGCCCGATTGTCGCCCGAAAGGCTCTGCAATTGAGGGAGGAACGGCCATGAATGCCCTGATGTTGTCGATGATGAACGCCGCAAGGCGAACCATATACACGGCCCTGGGCTGGATAGCCTGGGCTGAGCGCGGCCACGTGCACTACATAGGAAGCCATGAAACGCTTCCGCCTCCTCTGTCGGCTGAAGAGGAGCTAGACTGCATGGCCCGGCTGTCGAAGGGCCATTGCGATGTGCGCGGGGTGCTGGTTGAGCGCAATTTACGACTGGTGGTGTACATCGCCCGCAAGTTCGAGAGCACCGGAGTGGGCATCGAGGACCTGGTGTCGATAGGGACCATCGGCCTGATCAAGGCAGTGAACACCTTCGATCCTAGCAAGCGGATCAAGCTGGCGACGTATGCGTCTCGATGCATCGAGAACGAGATCCTTATGCACCTGCGCAAGACCAACAAGATGAGGAGCGAGGTCTCATTTGACGAGCCCCTAAACGTGGACTGGGACGGCAACGAGCTGCTCCTCTCCGACGTGTTCGGCACAGAGGACGACCTGGTCTACCAGGCCCTTGAAGACGAAGTCGACCGCAACCTGCTCTGGTCGGCGCTGAGCACACTGTCGGGCAGGGAAAAGCGCATCATGGAGCTGAGGTTCGGGTTCTCCGATGGCTCCGAACGTACGCAGAAGGAAGTTGCCGACATGCTCGGGATCTCCCAGTCATACATATCCAGGCTGGAAAAGAGAATACTCATCAAACTGCGACATCAGATGAGCGCGGTTGAATAGGCGGCTGAATAGACAGCATATTGCCGCACTTCTGTAAGAATAATTCCACATGAGCGGAGCAATAATGTCACTATCAGCATCAAGCTACGCCAGTGGAGTTGTGTGGACATGGCCCTCAACAAAGTCGAGATATGCGGAGTCAACACGTCAAAGCTTCCGGTGCTATCGTCGGCCCGAATGAGGGAGCTCCTTGCGTTGGCCGCGAAGGGCGACACCGCCGCCCGCGACAAGCTGATTCACGGAAACCTGCGCCTTGTGCTGTCGGTGATCCAGCGCTTCACCAACAGGGGAGAGTATGTTGACGACCTGTTTCAGGTGGGTTGTATCGGTCTGATCAAGGCCATCGACAACTTCGACCTGTCGCAGAACGTCAAGTTCTCTACGTACGCAGTGCCGATGATAATCGGTGAGATACGGCGGTATCTGCGTGACAACAACTCCATCAGAGTGTCTCGCTCCCTGAGGGACATCGCCTACCGTGCGCTTCAGGCCCGCGACAAGCTGGTCGCCCAGACCTCCCGCGAGCCATCGGTGAGCGAGATCGCCGCGTCTCTGGAGCTGCCCAGAGAAGAGGTGGTGTTCGCACTTGACGCCATTCAAGAGCCTATCTCGCTGTTCGAGCCGATATACCATGACGGCGGCGACCCCATCTACGTCATGGACCAGGTGTCGGACGAGCGCAACACCGACTCCGACTGGCTGGAGGGCATCGCCATCAAGCAGGCCATGGCTAAGTTGACTCCCAGGGAGAGGCACATACTGAAGCTCAGGTTCTTCGAAGGCCGCACCCAGATGGAGGTGGCCGACGAGATCGGCATATCACAGGCGCAGGTGTCGAGGCTGGAGAAAGCGGCTCTCACACAGATGAAGGCTTCAATGTAGCGACTCATACAGGAGGTGGTGCTCACGTTAAGGCAGATCGCTATCAGACTCGTCACGTGCGCCGTGATTGTCGGTCTGGCGCTTCTGGGGTGTGCGGCGCTGTCGCGAGCAGGCGCTGACGACGGCGAGCCTGCCCTCACTGCATATAACTCGACTAATCTTGTGAGACTGCACGTCAAAGCCTCAGCCGAAGACGCCCTGTCGCAGCGGATCAAGCTTGCCGTGAAAGACGAGGTGCTCAAGTGCGCGGTCGAGTTGGCGGCCGGCGCCGGCAGCATGGCGGAGGCGGCTGCACGCATCGAGACCGGGCTCCCGATCATCGAGGAACGCGCCCGGGCCGCGGTGGGCCGGGCCGGTGCGGCTCAGAGCGTCGAGGCCAGCTTCGGGGTGAGGTCGTTCTCGGAGAGCGCGTGGAATGGCCGGACGCTGCCTGCCGGCGACTACCAGGCACTGACCGTGCTCATCGGCGGGGGCGCCGCATCGAACTGGTGGTGTGTGCTCTTCCCGCCGCTGTATCCGGTAGACATCGCGAACACCCGGATCGTGCAGGTGGTCCCGCCTGCGGAACCTGCGAAGGGCCTCGCCATGTTCGAGTTGCCGGCGTGGGCCGCGCGGCTGTTGGGGCTGGCAGGAATGTATCCGGCTCAAGCCAGGAAGTGAACGCCCCGGCATCCGAATCCGTAACGCCTGAACTGGCCCCCGCATAAGATGGTGGGGAGCCAGTTTTGTTCGTTTCGGAGGCGCAAGATGATACTGCGAGGATCGGAACTCAGGGCGAAAGAGGCCGTGTCAGTCAACGACGGCAGCAGACTCGGGTACATATTCGACATGGAGATAGACATCGACGACGGCAAGATACTGAGCTTCATCATCCCAGGAGGCAGCCGCCTCATGGGCTTTCTCGGTCGCGGGGCAGAGTTCGTCGTGCCCATAGAGAAGGTGGTCAAAGTGGGCGTCGATGTCATCCTCATCGATGACTCCGACCTGATCGTGCCGACGAAGTGATGCCGGAGGCCGGGGCCGGCGGGCGGTGGTCAGACGGGCGGTGGTCGACCGGGTGGCGGGACAACCTCTGGGTGGAGGCGGAAATGGCCCGTTCGCCTCTGAGTGGAGGAGTTCGGGCGGATTGCGCCTCCAGCTGGAGGCTATAGACCGACTCGGCGGCCGGCTCGTCGATCCTACGGCGATGACTGGGCTCAAAGGAGAGGAATGCCCTGAGGGGCATTCCCACCGAACCTATTTTAGCTGGGGTGTTGTCGCAGCAGCGGGTGACGGTCGTCGGGACGGCGGACAAGCGGTTGAGCCCTGCCCGTCCGATGGAGGCGATAACCTCCAATTAGAGGCAAGAATGGCCCGATCGCCTCTGAGTGGAGGAGTCCAGGCGGCCGACGCCTCTAGCTGGAGGCTCCAGGCTCCTTCTCAAGGCAGTGGGGCGATCCCCGGGCGACGACGGGGCTCAGAGGAGAGGAGTGCCCCGACGGGCATTCCCATCGAAGTCATTTTAGCTGGGATGTTGATGCGGCCGCGGGTGGTAGTCGGAGGGGCGGCGGACAAGCGGTTGAGCCCTTCCCGGCCGATGAAGGCGATAGCCTCCAACTGGAGGCCAAAGTGGCCCGATTGCCTCTGTGTGGAGGAGTCCGGACAGCCATCGCCTCCATCGGGAGGCTTAGGCCCGACCCTGGCTGGCGCCACCCGGCCAGGGGCCCGTAGCCGCAGCGGCATCGCCGCCCGGTCGCTCGCCCTGTCTCGCCCGCGCCTGGTCGCGCCCAGCCCGGCGCGCAATGACCTCTCCCTGGGCATGCCCGGCGGGCACGCTCGCTGGGTGTGCCTTGAAAGAGTGGCTATCTGGTGCTATACTTGCGCCTACTGGAGGCGATGAGAGGTGTACTCCTGCCTGATACAAGACTCTGTAGTATACATAAGAGACAGCTCCGGTGCGGTATCAGAACAGACCCTGGCCATGCTCGAACCGATGCTTGACGCCGATGACGGGGTCCAGCAGCTCAGCAAGTACCAGGTGCTGTGCCGCACCGGGTGGACTCAGTTCGGCGCGGTGCTTCGCCGCAAGCTCTGGGAGGTCGAGCCGCTCTACCAGATCAAGACCAGGTCAGGCCAGGTAAGCCTCACCGGCCAACACACCCTGCCCGTCAGGCGCGGCATGGAGGAGCTCGTGGTGCCTGCGTCGGCCGTCAGGGCCGGCGACTCCCTCCTCGTACTGGACAAGCCCAAACTGGGAAAGAAGGCTCCGCCGCTGGGCGAGCAGATGGCCTTCCGTCCATATGGAGTGCTCGAGTCTCGCAAGTACACTGGCTACGAGGGAAATGTCTATCAAGTGGATACTGAAGACGGCACCCTGGTGGTGAACGGACTACTTGTGAGCTGTTCGGGAAGCAGTTGGGAGCTGCCGAAATGACGCCGCAGCGGCGAGCTAGAGTAGAAGACCACAGCATCGAAGAGGGCGCACGCAAGTTCTACACCAGGGCTATGGCCATCGCAATAGTCCTGGTGCTGGCTGCGAGCATCATCGCTATGGTCCGTCCGTATCTCGTCGGACGTTTCGCTGCATCTGCCGTGGTGACTACCGGCTCTCTCGATGTTGCCTTCAGCGGAAAGGCTCTCGTGATCCGCAACGAGCGGGTGGGCATCACTCCCACATCGGGAACACTCCACATTGTGGCCGCCAACGGCGACAGAGTCGGAGCGGGCGACGTTGTGGCGCAGGTGCTCGACCCGGCCGCCGCCGCCCGGTTGACGAAGTCGGCGGTCTCTTCTGACAAGACGCTCTCAGATGCCATTGCCGACGCTTCGTTGCGCGAGGAGCGCGAGCGTACGAAGCTGTCGGGCATCAAGCTCCAATTACAGATGAAGACGCAAGAACGGCAGCTCTACATCGACAGGCAAGATACTAAGGCCGCCAACAGTATCGCAGCGGAAATCTCCCAGCTCGAGACCGCCGCCCGGCTTGCCGAAGAGAACATCGCCGCCATACGCGCTGAGATAGCCGAGGCACAGCGCACCATCGCCGCCGGCAACGCGCTCGGCGCCGGTTCCGGGGGCGCCGCAGTGCTGCGTTCGAGGCAGGCTGCGCTCATCAGTTATCACGTTGACGGGCTCGAGCTAGCGCTTGACCCGAAGGATCCGAGCATAATGGATGTTGACCCCGGCCAACTCCAGCCTGAGCCCAGGACACTGACCGAGGGCGAGTCACTCAATGCCGGCCAGGCGGTGTTCCGCGAGATCACCGACCTCTACACTGAGCTCCTCTTCTTCGCAAGCACTGGCGACGAGCAGATCAAGCCCGGCCAGATGGTGAAGGTGCGCTTCCCGCGCCTGGCGCAGGAGGCTGTAAGTGCCAGGGTGGTTGCCGCGAAGCCCAGGCCGGATCTTGGCCAGGGACTGCAAGTCGTGCGCGTCACCCTTGAGAGGTTCGCGAACTCTCTGGCAGATCTCCGCCTTGAGCAGGCAAGTATGATTACTCGCACCATCAGCGGTCTCGTCGTGCCGGTCTCAGCCATCGCTCGCCGCGGCGACGTCACAGGCTTGTACGTGTTGCGTGCCAACAGATATGTCTTCCGCGAGGTTACCGTCGTCGGCACCGTCGGGGATCGGGCAGTCGTCACCGGCGTGCGAGAGGGCGACCAGGTGCTGGCCCGGCCGTGATGGTCTCAGCCCTCAGAGGAATAGCGTTCCGCGCAGAGAATACCTAGCATGTGGCGAGGTGTTCGGAATTGTCGAGTCTCCTCGATAACCTCACAGAGGTGAGGGAGCGGATCTCGAGGGCCGCCGGGCGCTCGGGCCGCTCGGAACGGGATGTCAGGCTCATCGCAGTCACAAAGACCGTCGGCATCGACGTGATCACGGAAGCCATCTCTGCAGGCCTCACCGAGTTCGGCGAGAACCGCGTGCAAGAGGCACTGGCCAAAGTCCCTGAACTACCAACCAATATCAGCTGGCACCTTGTGGGTACGTTGCAGCGCAACAAGGCCAGGCATGTCGTGGGCGTATTCTCGATGGTGCATTCGCTTGACAGCGTGGAACTCGCCCGCGAACTCGATCGAAGGGCCGCTGCCATAGGTGTCCCCATCGATGCGCTTGTGCAGGTGAACGTCGCCCGCGAGCCTCAGAAATCAGGTGTGGCGCCGGAGGGCGCTGCCGACCTGCTAAGGGCAGTGTGTGGCCTTGAGAACGTGCGCGTGCGCGGCCTCATGATAATGGCGCCGTACTCCGCCGACCCGGAGGCAGCCCGACCCTGGTTCCGCCAGGGCCGGCAGCTCCTTGCGCAGCTCGCCCGCATGAACCTGCCGGGCGTTGAGATGGAGCAGCTGTCTATGGGCATGTCGGGCGACTTCGAAGTGGCGATAGAGGAGGGCGCGACGATGGTGAGGATCGGCAGCGCTCTGTTCGGGCGGCGGCCTGCACCCGCGGGACGGCCACAGCCAGAGGGCAAAGGCGAGGGCGCGGGCGAGGGCGCGAACGCGGACGCGGCAATGGGCGATGCCGGAGGGGAACGGAGGACGCAGCTTTGAGCCTTGAGAATGTGATTAGCGATGCCGCTGCCAGAGCGGCATCCGGGTCAGTCGTACATATCGGATTCCTTGACGCCGACGAACAGAAGAAGGCCATAGAGGTCCTGTCGACTTCGGCCTCTGCCGTGGGGAGGTTCTACGGTGGATACAAGACTGCCGTCAGGCGCAAGCTCGTCGTCATGCCCGCCACCTTCATAGACGAGACCTTCTCAGCCGGGCTCAGCTACGTCCAGCTCCATCGCATAGCAGGCATCGATGCCGACTCCTCGCCGGGCGAGGCCTGGGCCGCCCTGCGCGCGCTTGGCTTTCTGCCCGAGCACCTCGGCGACGTGTTCTGCGAGGAAGGTCAGTGGCAGGCTGTGGTGGACTCCGCCGCCCTGCGCGCCATCAAGGATGATGGTCACCTCGTTGAGCTGGATCCGGCGGAGGTATCCTTCCCGGGGCAGTCTATGAAGACGATGAAGGTCACCGTGCCGTCACTCCGTCTCGATGCGGTGGCAGGCGCCGGATTTCCTGCCTCCCGAACGAGACTGGCTCAGGAGATCAGGATCGGAAGGTTCAAAGTCAATGGGACGCAAGTCCAGTCTCCCTCATACAAGATCTCCCAGGGCGATGTGGTGACATGCCGCGGCAGGGGCAGGCTCACTGTGGATGAGGTCTCAGGGCTGACGAAGCGCGGCAGGATTTCGCTGACGTTGACAAGGTATAACGCGCCGACGACTTTCTCGAGGGAGGAAGGGCAGGATGCTCACACCACTTGAGGTACACTCGAAGCAGTTCAGCACCAGGTTCGGCAGATACAGCGCAGCAGAGGTCGACGAGTTCCTCGACAGCGTCGGGCAAAGCTATGACCAGCTGTGGCGTGAAAACGCTGAGCTGCGTGAGAGGCTCAGGGAGCTGACGGAGAAAGACCAGTCCAGTCAGGATCTGGGCGAGACTCTCAAGCAGACGCTGATGATGGCCCAGAAGGCGGCGGAGGACGCCCGCCGCAACGCCGAGGAGAAGGCCAGGCTGATCCTGGACAATGCCGAGCAGGAAGCGGCGCAGATGGTCGAACGGGCTGTTCAGAAGGTTCGCGCAGAGGAGCAGCGCCTAGAGGACCTCCTTGCGCACCAGGCCACGCTGAGGGCACGCTTGAGGGCTCTGCTCGAGGCCTACCTTGAGATCATCAACGACACAGAAGGTGACCAGCGCAGAGCGTAAACGCCCGGCACCCGGGGCAACATACCTCTGGGGTGTGTGGCTTGGCGCGACCTTCAGTCCGGCGGCGCCGCGGTGAATCGACTCTGAAGCAGCTTGAGATCCTGACGCAGCGGATGGAGGACTCTGCCATCGCTGAGTATATCGAGTTCATCAGAAGCCCACGTCGGGTCATCTGGGCTAACCTCCTCGGCGGCCTCGCCAGGGGGCTGGGGTTCGCCGTCGGGGCGTCGGTGCTTGCGGCGGCAGCCCTCTACCTTCTCGGGAAGGTGGCATGGGCTAACCTGCCGCTCATAGGCAAGTATATCGCCGACGTGTTGGAGTTCGTAGAGCTTAACCGGTGATGGCGCGGGGGCGAGCGGGGCCGCCCGCGAGCGTCGCTGACGCACAGTTCACCCCCATCACGCCCATCCAGTTCCGTGAAGGAGGCCCCATATTGGACACTGCCGGGGCGCGGAAGCGTCTCGAACGCGCACGGCGCATGGCCGAGAGGCGGAGGTCGGAGGTGGAGACCACCGCCGGGTTCGACCGCCCCGAGTCAGACTGGAGCGGGGAGCTGTCGTCTTACGACAACCACACCGCTGACTCAGGCTCCGCCGTGGAGATGCGCAGCACAAACCTAGGGCTGATCAATCACAACGAGAGCCGGCTCGGCGAGATCGATGAAGCCCTGGCCAGGCTTGACGAAGGCACTTACGGCACGTGCGTCGTGTGCGGCAGGGAGATACCAAAGGCGCGCCTCGAGGCTGTGCCATGGGCGGCCAGCTGTGTCGAGTGCGGGGCGAAGCGCCCGTCCACCGACAACGACGCGACGCGCAGGCCCATCGAGGAGCAGGTAATACGACCGCCCTTCGGCGGCCGGGATTCTGCCCATGCCTATGATGACCCGGGCATACACGGAGAAGACATCTGGGATGAGCTGGCGGAGTACGGCACCGCGAACACCGGGCAGGACGACGAGGCCGCCAACGCGGGCGGCATCGACGACTGGTAGTCTGGTAGTCTGCTGGTCTGGCAAATCGCGGAATAATGGCAGGAACGGGCAGTGATCCCCCCGCGGTTTACTGCTCGTTCAGCCTGTGCTAAAATGAGTTTCAGACTTTGCCGAGGCAGTGGAGTGTGGCGCGGTGCGGTGGTTGGCTGTGTCAGGATTCATACTCGCGGTCGATCAAGTCACCAAGAACGTCGTCGGTCGGCTGGTGGCCGAGTATGAAGTCGTTCCGTGCCTGGGCGGGTTGGTGAATATCACGAACGTGAGGAACTTCGGGGCCGCCTTCGGCGTTTTCCAGAACGCACGGGCGCAACTGATAGCAGTCGCTGCGGTCACGGCAATCGCCGGAGTCTACTTCCTGATCACTCTGCCCCGCGACGCGTGGGTCACGCGATTCGGCGTCAGTCTGGCAGTTGGAGGGGCTCTTGGCAACCTCATCGATAGGGTGAGGTTCGGCGGAGTGTTCGATTTCATCGAGGTCAGTCCGCTGCCCATCTTTAACCTGGCCGATATGGCCATAGTGTTCGGCGTTGCACTCATCCTGTTAAGTGTGTTGTTCCACCCACGCGTGAAGGAGGAATAGTCCTTGTACCCAGTGCTATTTAACTTGGGCAAGTACCCAGTGTATTCGTGGGGCCTCTCTCTGGCGCTGGCGTTTGTAGTCGGCACCCTGTACGCTACGGTGAAGGGCAAGAAGAAGGGTATCAACCCCGACAACATCATCGACATCGCACTGATCGCCTGCATATCATCGATAATTGGCGCAAGGCTTCTGCATGTTTTGCTCAACCTCAAGAGCTACCTCGACTACCCCGCGTCGATCCTTCAGATGCGTGACGGCGGCCTGTCGTTCTTTGGCGGGCTCGGCGCCGGAGTCCTCGGGGGCTGGCTCTATGTCAAAGTAAAGAAGCTGCCTGTGGGCAAGATAGCTGACGTCGCGGCCCCGGCCGTGGCCCTCGGCTACGCCATCGTGAGAATAGGTTGTCTGCTCAACGGCTGCTGCTATGGCGAGCCCAGCGCGCTGCCCTGGGCCATCGCAGGCGGCCGTGATGACCTCCTCAGGCACCCGGCACAGATCTACTCCGCCATCTATAGCCTGATCATATTCGGTCTGCTATGGCTCGTGGAGGCCAGGAAGAAATTCGACGGCCAGGTGATCTGGTCGTACGTCGGGTTCTACGCAGTAGCAAGGTTCATCGTGGAGTTCTTCCGAGCGGGAGTACGCGACTACTTCGCGCCCCTCACAGCTACCCAGGTGGCGTGCATAGCCCTGGCCGTGTTGGCCTTCGGCTACATCCGTGTGCACGTGTCGCAGAGCGCCACCGCCGCAGCTGGAACCAGGGCCGGAGCGGGAGCAGGCAAGAGCACCGGAGCGTAGAGTAGAGTATGGAGACGATGGTCACCACCCCAGTCCCTGAGGACGTGGGGTCGAGGCTGGATGTATTCATCGCGAAGGAGCAGGCCGCTCCTTCGCGTTCTGCTGCCCAGCGGCATCTGGCCGAGGGCCGGGTGCGCGTGAACGGGTATATTGAAACGCGCCCATCGTATCGCGTGCGCCAGGGTGACATGGTCGAGATCGACATCCCTCCCCCCGAGCGTTCCGACAGCATACTGCCTGAACAGATCCAGCTCGCCATTGTGTATGAAGACGACGATCTTATGGTCGTGAACAAGCCCAGGTCCATGGTGGTTCACCCCGGCGCCGGCCGCACCACGGGCACCCTCGTCAACGCTCTCCTCGGGCGTGAAATGGACCTGTCTCGCATCGGCGGCGCTCTGCGGCCTGGGATCGTTCACCGTCTCGACAAAGACACCACCGGTCTCATGATCGTAGCCAAGAACGACGCCGCCCATGCCAGGCTCTCGGCTGACCTGGCTGCGCGGCGCATCGACCGACGATACCTGGCGATAGTCAGAGGCAATATCACCGAGAAATCAGGCCTGGTAGACGCGCCCATCGGTCGCCATCCCATCGACCGCAAGCGTCAGGCCGTGATCCCATCTGGTAGACCGGCCATCACCCGGTTCGACGTCGTCGAGCGGTTCGGCGACTACACCCTGATCAGAGTGAAACTCGAGACCGGGCGCACTCACCAGATCAGGGTGCACATGAGCTACATCGGACGCCCCGTGGCCGGGGATCCCATGTATGGCACGCGCGACGCCGCCGGCGAACTCGGCCTGGAGGCCCAGGCGCTTCACTCGGCCAGCCTGCAGTTCCAGCATCCGATCACCGGGAATACCATGTTCTTCGAAGCTCCGCCGCCGGCCGACTTCGCCAGGGCCCTCGATGAGCTCAGACGACGCGGCAGGGAGGGCGGAGGTGGGCGCGGGTGATGTGGTGTGATGCCCGCGCTACAAGGGCCACGCTGGCCGCCCTCGCTCTGCTGGCGGTGGTGGCCGCCGGGGTTGCGGCGGCAGGCAGCACGCCGGCCACCCGATACTTCCCCCAACCTCGCGTTGCTTCAGTGACGCTGGCCGCCGCCGGCGACGTCATGTTCGACCGAGGCGTTCGCTCGGCCATCGCTGCACACGGCGCCGACTGGCCGCTCTCAGCTGTTGCCGATGTGTTCCGCGGAGCCGACATCGGCTTCGTGAATCTTGAGACCGCCCTGACCACCGCAGGTGAGCGCCTTCCCGGCAAGGGCATCTGGTTCAGGTCTGACCCATCCTTCGCCGGCCGGCTGCGCGACGCCGGCGTGAACATCGTATCCCTCGCCAACAACCACGCCCTCGACTACGGCCGAGACGCCTTCGCAGCCACCCTCGATGCCCTCGAGGCCGCCGGGGTGGCAGCCTCGGGAGGCGGACGCAACGCGCAGGAGGCACGGCGCGCGGCCATCATCCGGCGCAACGGCATTACAGTGGCGTTCCTGTCTTACTCCGAACTGGCACCAGTGTTCTGGTCTTGGACCAACCCTCAAACCTTCATGGCAGGCGCCTCTACGCCGGGCATCCCCGGCTGGAACGTGGAGCAGATCCTGTCCGACATCCGCCGAACCAAGAGCATGTGCCACCATGTTATCGTCTCATTCCACTGGGGAGATGAATACTCGCGCATGCCCGCCGAGCGCCAGACGGCGCTGGGCAGGGCCGCCATTGACGCAGGCGCATCGGTGGTGCTCGGCCACCATCCCCACGTGCTGCAACCTGTGGAGGTCTACCGATCCGGCGTGATCTTCTATTCGTTGGGGAACTTCGTGTTCGATCAGAAGAAGGTTCACACGAGAGACAGTCTCATCGCAAGACTGGTGCTGACGCCTTACGGTGTGGACGCCGTGCAGCTAGTGCCGGCATTCATTGAAGACTGCCGGCCAAAACCCCTGCACGGGCTGGAGGCAAGGGCCGCGCTGAACAGGTTCGTTGCCCTGTGCGATGAGAGCGGTGGGATCGGTGCGCAGGTGGTGTTCGCCGACAACAGCGGCTACCTGCTCCTGGACGGGCGTGGGGGAGGGCGCGACGGTGTCGGCGCGGCCGCCGGGGCTACGTCAGATACGCTACTAGCCCTTCTCTTGATGGGGTCACGTACACGGTACGCTGCGAGTCGTAGATTACCTTTCCCGGGGCAGCTCCTCTGGGCTTTCGGACATTTCGGGCCTCAGTGAAGTCCACCGCCACGTTGGAGCTCTGCCGCTCTCGGCTGTAGTATGCCGCGAGCATGGCTGCGGCGATGATGGCTTCATCGGGCACGGTCTCCCGCGCACTCTTGCGTAGCAGCACATGGCTTCCGGGTGAGTCTTTCACATGGAACCACAGGTCATGGCCGCGGGCGATCTTCAGCGTGAGCTCATCATTCTGCAGGTTGTTCCGTCCCACAAGAATGTCGTACCCGCCTTTAGCCGTGAACACGGCAGGGGCATGGGAGCCCGCAGCACTGCCGCTGC
>DBQN01000017.1:33598-36552 GCA_002305255.1 Firmicutes bacterium UBA1393
GGGGCCAGGTAGCCCAGGATCTCCAGCTCTCCCCTGATGGCGTCGATGTCGTCGACGCTCTCCGCCACATCCACCAACGCCAGCACGCTCTCGAGGTAAGCTTCCTCGTTGCGGGTTTCATTCAGCTTCTCGGCTATGGCGTCCTGAGCGCGGGCGGCCTTTGCGTACCTCTTGTACGCCTGCTGCGCGTTATCGACGGCGCTCAGTGCCGGGTCGACATCAACCTCGATAGACGGCATATCGGGCGAGTAATAATCCACCAGGGTGACAGAGGCCGTTCGGAGCGGACCGCCTCCCAGGGAGTGCAGGTTCGCCGTGATGAGATCGCCGATGCGCTTCAGCCCCAGGTTGACCTCGGCCTTCTCCAGGTCGGAGGCCTGCGCCGCCGCGCGCCTGCGCACCTTGTCGAGGCGGGCTGCGACATCGCGCGCCAGCGTGCGCCTGCGCGCCCCCAGAGCCTCCGACGCCTCTGCCGCACCGAAGCAAGCCTCAAGCATCTCACAGGCTGACGCGTATCGCCTGACCTCCAGCCCACGGGCGGCGGCCATGTGCCCGATACCCCACGAAGAGCAGGCCACGGGGGTATCGCCTTTGAATGCCGCCTCATGGACGAACCTGCCTGCCGCTGCATCGGCCGCAAAGCGCGAGAATGCCTCCCACAAGTGCTCCATCTCGCGGCCACCAGCCCCCAGCTGCGCAGGGTCAGCGTCGGAAGCCACTCGCGCCACTCCGCATACCTGGGCCGCAAGCGCCGGGCCGATGCCTGCGAAGCCTGCCGAGATGGCAGCCGCAAGCCCGGCATCCTGCCCGCGAACCCCCCGCTGGGCTGCTGTTCGCATCAACGACGCCGTGAACTGCGCCTGCGTTACGCTCCATGGCTCAGGCCTGTTCTGCACTTCGGGAGCCACATACACTGCGCCGGGCGCGAACTCGCGCCTGGGCGTCGCCTCGCGACGGAGCACGTCTAGGATGCGACCGTCGGCGTCAAGGAATGCCGCATTGCTGGCTCTACCGAGTATCTCGATCATCAGGCGCTTGGAGTCAGCCTCGCTCTGGTGGGCCCAGCCCTCGAGGTCGATCCGGAAGACCCGGTCGAGGCCCATTTGCTCGATGCCGATGATACGTCCGCCGGTAAGGTGTTTTCTCAAGAGCATCACGAAGGGGGAGGGATCGCCGGTCGCGCCGACCGCCGTCGGCGCCGCGTCCACCAGGCACAGCCGCGCCGAAGCGGGCGAGGAGGATATGAGCAACCCTCGCCGGGCGCCCCTGCCGGCAGCGATGAACACCGAGTCGCGCGTAGGCGAGCTCACGCGGTCGATCCTGGCGCCGGCCAGCTCGGCCATGATCTCGGCTGTCACCGCTCTGTATGTTAAGGCGTCTACCAGCACCTGCGCGACCCCCGTTCTTGCGAAAATGCACACACAGTATAGCACCTCGGCATTTCGCGGGTCAAAAGCCCATACAGATTAGATGCTTGGTCTAACAGCGGCGGGGCAGGGCAGGTAGCCGGGGCGTTCACCTTGGTCGCCCTGCAAACCCGGCACCCGGCCGGGCCAGGCAGACCGCGCAAGAGAGGTGAAGGTGAGATCGTATGAAGGAGGTACCTTACTGGCATTCAATGTCGCGGGGGGCGGTGGCGCGCGAACTGGGCACATCGGCGTCGTCAGGCCTCGACTCCGGCGAGGCCCGGGCACGTTTGGCCGACGCGGGGCCGAACACCATCACCACCGGCCGCGGCATATCTCCCCTGGCCATTCTCGCGTCGCAGTTCCAGGACTTCATGGTTCTCGTGCTGCTCGGCGCCACCGCGGCATCTGCGGTGATAGGGGAATACAAGGACGCCGCAGCCATACTCGCCATCGTAGTCGTAAACGCCATTCTCGGTTTCGTGCAGGAGTTCCGTGCCGAGCGGGCCCTGGCGGCCCTGGCTGAGCTGTCAGCTCCCCACGCCCGGGTGCTCCGCGGCGGCCAGGCGCAGTCAATAGACGCCGCCGATGTTGTGCCCGGCGATGTGCTGGTCCTATCTCCGGGAGACAGGATCGCCGCCGACGCCAGGCTCATTGAGGTGTATAGCCTCGAGACTGACGAATCAGTGCTCACAGGTGAGTCGCATCCTGTGCCTAAGGACGAAGATTGTGTAGTTCCTGAGAAGACGGCACTCACAGCCCGCGCCAACATGGTCTGGTCGGGCACTGTGGTCACCAGAGGGCGGGGGCGGGCCATAGTCGTGGCTACCGGCATGGATACCGAGGTAGGCAAGATCGCCGCCCTCATGCGCGATGTCGAAGACACCGCCACTCCTCTTCAGAACCGCCTGGCACAGCTAGGCAAGGGCCTTGTCATAGCCTGCCTCGGCGTGTGTTCGTGCGTAGTCGCCATGGGGATCGCCCGCGGCGAGCCGGTGCAGCTCATGTTCCTGGCAGGCGTGAGCCTTGCAGTGGCAGCCATCCCGGAGGGCCTGCCCGCGATAGTCACAGTCAGCCTTGCCCTTGGCGTCCAACGCATGAGCGCCAGAAAGGCAGTGGTGAGGAAGCTCTCCGCCGTCGAGACCCTGGGCTGTGCCACCGTGATCTGCACCGACAAGACCGGCACGCTCACCCAAAACGAGCTCACGGTGGTGCAGGTGCGCGCAGGCAACAACGACTACCGCCTTACCGGAACGGGTTACTCCACCGTCGGCGAGTTCCTCACCTCCACCGGCCAGCCAGTGCTCGATGCCGCCGCCCACGATCCTGCCCTGGCCCAGCTGCTCCTTTGCGGTGCTCTGTGCAACGACGCGACGATAGCGGCGACAGGCAGGTCAGTCGTCGGCGACCCCACCGAAGCCGCGCTCCTAGTGGCCGCCACGAAGTCGGGCTCCACCATCGCTGACGAGGTGCGCCTGTGGAAGCGCTTGAACGAGGTGCCATTCAGCTCCGATACGAAGATGATGGCGGTGGTGTGTGCCGGCCCCA
>DBQN01000017.1:36643-42895 GCA_002305255.1 Firmicutes bacterium UBA1393
ACCTCGCCTCACGATGCTGGGCCTGGTGGGCATGGTGGATCCGGTTCGGCCCGAGGCCGCCGCCGCCATCCAGAGGGCGACGCTGGCTGGAGTGCGCACCATTATGATCACCGGCGACAATCCCGCCACAGCCGCCGCCATTGCCGCCGCATCAGGCCTTGCCGGCGCGGCGACGTCAAGTCTCGACAGGGTGATCACCGGCGACGACATAGACCGCATGGATGACCGCCGGCTCGCGCGCGCCGTTGAGCACACCACCGTGTTCGCTCGCGTCGCCCCTGCCCACAAGCTCAGGATAGTGCGCGCCCTCAAGAGCTTGGGGCATGTCGTCGCCATGACAGGCGACGGAGTAAACGACGCTCCCGCCCTCAGAGATGCCGACATCGGCATAGCCATGGGGCTTTCAGGCACCGACGTAGCCCGCGAGGCAGCCAGCATGGTGCTGACCGACGACAACTACGCCACCATCGTCGCGGCCATCGAAGAGGGCAGGTCCATCTACGACAACATCCGCAAGTTCCTGAGGTACCTCCTAGCGAGCAACACCGGCGAGCTCCTCACCATGCTCGTCGCCGTGGCAGCCGGCCTGCCCATACCGCTCACACCGATTCAGCTGCTCTGGATGAACCTGCTCACCGACGGACTGCCGGCCATGGCTCTCGCCGCCGACCCCACCGATCCTGCTGTCATGAAACGCCCGCCCCGCGATCCCTCGGAGGGAGTGTTCGCGGGCGGACTGGGCACACGGATCCTGGCTCAGGGGGTATTCATCGGCATCTGTACAGTGGGCTGCTACATCCTGGCCGGCGCGCTGCTTCACCGGGGCATCGTCGTCGCACGCACGATGGCGTTCACGACCCTCGTCATGTCGCAGCTGATTTACGTGTTCCAGTGCCGGTCGGAAGGGCGCCGCACCACCGCGCCCACAAAACCCAACTGGCTGCTCAGCGCCGCAGTGGCCCTATCCGTGCTCATGCAGGTCGCCGGTATACACACCGCCGTCGGCACGCGCACCCTTGGCACCGCGCCCCTGTCAGGCCCTGACTGGGCCCTAGTGCTATTCTTGTCAGGCTGGTCGAGTGTGTTGACCGGCGCGGCGCGCGCCCTTCGGCGTTGGTGGAGGCGTCGCGCTGCGAGACGAAACGTGATAAAGAGGCGAGAAGGTGCAGGAAAAGTACACTAAAGGCCGAGTACAGCAGGAATTGATGAGAACAGGTTGAATAATCGTTCCAGAACACACCTCTTTGAGCTGCGGATTGTGTGCGAACACTTGATACACCTGCGGTTATTGTAGTAAAATTGACCCGCGACGATCAGGAAAAGGATGGAACTTGACACTATGGTCATGAGCATGACCGGCTATGGCCGGGCATCTGCGACAACCAATGAAGGCACATTCACCGTTGAAATGCGGTCAGTTAACCATAGATATCTTGACATCTCATTCCGCATGCCGCGCGAGCTTTCCGCCATAGAGGATCAGGCGAGAGCCACGCTGACATCGCGACTCGGTCGGGGCAAAGTGGACGTGTTCATCTCGATGAACCGCTCAATGCTCACAGGAGGCGCCACCATCGACATAGAGCTGGCCAAAGCGTACGCGGCACAGCTGAGGCGCCTCGCCGACGAGCTGCAGTTGGGCGGAGAGGTTAGCATCGATACCATAGTGCGGATGCCCGACGTGGTTGCCGCCGGAAACGATGTCGCCGACCCCGATGAGTTGTGGAAGACGGTGCAGCCCCCCTTCACCGAGGCTCTATCGAGGCTCGAAAAGATGCGGCAGGCCGAAGGCGAGCAGCTGGTGATCGACATTCTGAGCAGGCTTGAGTTCATCGAGGGTGCCCTGGTTGAGGCGAGAGAGAGGGCGCCTCTGACTGTCGAGGCTTATCGGGCCAGGTTGCTGGCGCGCGTGGCCGAGATGGTTAGCGACGCAAGGATAGACGAAGCGAGGCTGGCAACGGAGACGGCGCTCTTCGCCGACAGATGCGATTACACCGAGGAAACGGTACGGTTCGCCAGCCACATCAAGCAATTCCGCGACACGCTGCGCACTCAGGGCCCTATCGGCAAGAAGCTGGACTTCATCACACAGGAGATGAACCGTGAGGCCAATACCGTGGCTTCCAAGGCCCAGGACGCACAGGTGCTGGCTCTTGCCGTTGAGATCAAGTCGGAACTCGAGAAGATACGCGAGCAGGTTCAGAACATCGAGTAGCGAGTACACAGAACGCGGCCCCATACCAACACAATACTTGGAGGTGCGGACAATGGCACTGCCGAAGCTGACAGAGGAACAGAAGACCGAGGCACTCAAGAAGGCACAGGAAGTCAGGAGCAAGAGAGCTCAGGTGCGTGCTGATCTCAAGGCAGGCAAACTCACACTCGACGAGGTGCTGGAGAGGACTGACGACGACATCATCGGAAAGATGAGAGTCGTGTACCTACTCGAGTCGCTCCCCAGGATCGGGAAGGTGCGCTCGCGCCAGATCATGGAGGAAGTTGGCATCGACGAGAGCCGCAGGGTGCAGGGGCTCGGCGTGCGCCAGAAGGAAGCCCTCCTGAAGAAGCTCGGTAAGTAACCTTTCTGAACAGAGGAGAGCTAATGGCCGATCGTGCTGCAGAACTGCCAAGAACCAGAGGTAACCTGTTCGTGGTTTCGGGCCCCTCGGGTTCAGGCAAGAACTCCATACTTGCGCTGGTGCGCCAGTCGTTACCTGACCTTACTTACTCTATCTCGGCGACCACCAGGGCCCCGCGTCGGAACGAGGTTGACGGAGTGCACTACTCCTTCATGACGAAAGACGAGTTCGACGAGAAGCTCAGGGGCAACGGTTTTCTGGAGCACGCCGAGTATTGCGGCCACTCGTATGGTACGCCAAGGGCGTTTGTGGAAGAGAAGCTGTCGGCTGGGAAAGATGTTATCATGGACATCGAGATCCGCGGCGCCGACCAGGTAAGGCTGGCCATGCCGGAGGCAGTGTTCATCTTCCTGATGCCGCCCTCCATTGAGGAGCTGGCCAACAGGATCCGGCGTCGAGGCACAGAGAGTGCCGAAGCCGTGGAGCAGCGCCTCAAGAAGGCAACTGAGGAGATCCCGTCGGTGTTCAGGTATGACTACGTGGTTCTCAACCAGAACCTTGAAGAAGCGGCGGCACGGGTCCGCGCGATAATCCTCGCAGAGCGCTCCCGCGTTGCCAAGTGCGACTGCGCGAGCTTCATCTGCAGCATGACTAAGCAGAACAACCCATTCTGACCTTTGGTTGTAGCCTCCTGACGTTGCCCTCCGGGGTGGCGGATGAAGGGGGCTTTCCCTCATTGAGCACGACAGGCGCGATGCGCCGAGGAGGACACAACGTGATCAAACCTGCTCTGGAAGACCTGATGCCCAAGGTAGACTCTCGCTACACTCTGGTCGTGATGACCGCGCGCCGGGCGCGCCAGGTGATGAACGCCTATCAGAAGCGTGGAGACAGCTTCGCCGAGAAGCCCGTCACCCGCGCCATGAAGGAGATCGCCGCCGGCCAGGTGGGCTACGTAAGGGTATCGCCTGATGAGACCGCGACGCCCGATGAGGCGGAGTCATGACATCACCCAAGTGTGTCTTTGGCGTCACCGGGGGCATAGCCGCAGCCAAGGCATCCCTGGCCGCGAGCATGCTCGTGAAGGCCTGCGTTGACGTACACGTCATCATGACCAAGTCGGCCTGTGAATTCGTGACGCCCCTGACATACCGAACCATCACTGCGAACCCCGTCACCGTCGACATGTTTGCCGAACCCGACGAGTGGAACGTCAAGCACGTGTCACTCGCCCAGTCAGCCGACGTGTTCGTCGTCGCGCCGGCCACAGCCAACCTCATCGGCAAGGTAGCGTCAGGCATCGCCGATGACATGCTCACCACCACCATCATGGCTACGCGCGCACCTGTGATCATCGTGCCGGCGATGAACACCGGTATGTACACAAACCCCATCGTGCAGCGCAACATCGCCACGCTGACAGACCTGGGCTACAGGTTCGTGGGGCCCGAGTGCGGACGTCTCGCCTGCGGCGACACGGGCCCTGGTAGAATGGCAGAGCCCGAGCGCATCGTTGAGTACGTGCTTCACGTGCTGGAAGCGCAGGGACGGGCCGACCTCGCCGGCCTCAAGGTCGTGGTGAATGCCGGCCCGACGCGGGAGGCCATTGACCCTATCAGATTCATCTCCAACAGGTCATCGGGAAAGATGGGCTACGCCGTCGCCGGTGCCGCGGCCGCCAGAGGCGCCAGGGTCACCCTCGTATCTGGCCCGGTGTCGCTGTCGCGCCCCGAAGGCTGCGAGATAGTCGCCGTGGAGTCGGCAGAGCAGATGCTCGAGGCCACCGTCGCGGCAGCTGCCGACGCCGACATAGTGGTAGCCACTGCGGCCGTGGCCGACTACACACCCGCACACTACAGCGAGAGCAAACTCAAGAAGGGCGATGGCGAGCTCAGCCTCGAGCTTGCGCGCACAGGCGATATCCTGGCGCGCCTGGGGGCCGATCGAACGTCAAGCCCGCGCGTGCTGGTCGGTTTTGCAGCCGAAACCGACGACTTGCTCGCGAACGCCCAGGCCAAGCTTGCACGCAAGAACCTAGACATGATCGTCGCCAACAGGATCGGCGGCGACGACTCACCCTTCGGGTCTGACAGCAACTCCGTTGTGATCCTCCGGCCGGGTCACAATCCGGAACCCATCGGGCCGGCCTCCAAACTGCACATCGCCCACGCTATTCTAGACCGAGCGATATCGGTCCTCGTCGATTAACGCAGAACTGTACCAAAACTATACTATTCGCTGGCGTACCAAGCAGGAAAATCGATATATGACGTAGAATCTGCCTGCTATTGCAGCGCATTGGATGAGTGTGGAGGTGCGCCCAATGGCAAGGCGTGGGCACAAGCGCTTGGGCGACTTCCTGTTGGACGAAGGCGCGATTACGAAGGCACAGCTCGATGAAGCTCTCGAGGTGCAAAAGCGCACTGGCGAACGCCTCGGGCGCATTCTCGCGCGCATAGGGAGAATCACCGAGCACGAGATATCGAGAGCTCTACAGAACCAGTACGGAGTGCCGTATATTAACCTCTCGGAATACGTGATCGCTCCCGAAGTTCTCGCTCTGGTGCCTGAAGCCATCGCCAGGCGGCATAAGGTCATCCCCGTTGAGGTGAGTGAGGGAAAGCGCCTCGTGCTCGCGATGGCGGATCCCTTCAATGTGTTCGCCATCGACGATGTGAAGATCGTCACTAAACACGAGATAGATGTCAGGGTGGCCGACGAGGATCAGGTAGACAGAGCCCTCGAGCAGTACTACGGATCCACCCAGAGCATAGATGAGGTCATGCGCGACCTCCCGCAGTTCGACGACACTCTCACCGTCGGTCCCGACGAGGAAGAGATTGGCGTCGACACACTGCGGGCGCTGGTAGATGAGGCCCCGGTGGTACGCCTGGTCAACATGATCGTGAGCCAGGCCGTGCGCGACCGGGCATCCGATATCCACGTCGAGCCCCAGGCGGACTCGGTGAGAGTTCGCTACCGCATCGACGGAATGCTCAGGGAGACGATGAAGGTTCCTCGGCGCAGTCATGCGGCCATAGCCTCGCGCTTCAAGATCATCTCCAACATGGACATCGCAGAGAGGCGCATTCCGCAAGACGGTCGCGTGCAGCTGAAGGTAGAGGGTCTCGAGATCGACCTGCGAGTGTCGACTCTTCCGACGCTATACGGAGAGAAGGTAGTGTGCAGGATCCTGCGCCGCAGTGGCGCGATGCTTGGCCTCGACAAGCTCGGCTTCAGCCCCGAGAACCTTGAGATCTGGAACAGGGCGCTGGCCAGGCCCCACGGCATCATCCTGGTCACAGGGCCCACGGGCAGCGGCAAGACGCAGACACTGTACGCATCACTCAACCAGCTCAACTCGGTGGAGCGGAACATCATTACGGTGGAAGACCCGGTGGAGTTCAGGCTTGAAGGCATCAACCAGGTTCAGACCAATCCCAAGGCGGGGTTGACCTTCGCAGCCGGACTCAGGTCCATGCTGAGGCAGGACCCTGACATCATCATGGTGGGCGAGATCCGCGACGGCGAGACGGCGTCCATCGCGGTGAATGCGGCTCTAACAGGCCATCTGGTGTTGTCGACGCTCCACACCAATGATGCTCCTGGAGCCACAGTGCGCCTGGTTGACATGGGCGTCGAGCCGTTTCTGGCAGCCTCATCTACCATATGC
>DBQN01000004.1 GCA_002305255.1 Firmicutes bacterium UBA1393
CCCACCGGTGGGTCACTTTTCGGGCCGATCGACCCGTCCGTGGGCCATTCGGGCTCGAAACCGACCCATGGCTGGGTCAGGCCAGCTCAGCATGCCCACGACTGACCCATGGGCGGGTCATGCCAGCTACGACGGCCAATACTCCGACGCCCTCCGCTCCGCTCCTCACCTCGCCTGCGCCGTGCCCGCGAGTCGCACGCCACACAGGGCAATGCTATAATGTGGTTGTATGCTCGGTTGCATACACAGAGATGGCTGTGGCCTGGCCGGACTGGTGCCCGGTCAACGGGGCGCAGCCTGCGAACTATGTGGGATCCGGACCAGATGATGGAGGACCGTCGATGCAGGGTAAGTGCAAGAGGGCCAGAGTGGTGGCGTTCGGCTGCCAGATGAGTGAACGAGACTCGGAGACCATAGCGGGGCTGCTCAGCGCGTGCGGCTATGATGTGCTGCCCCATGGGGCGGCTGCCGCCGCCGCTGCTGCTACCACCGCCATCGCCGCCGAGGGCGACACTGCCGACGGCGGCGGCACGGCGGCGCCGGTCGCCGACAGCGCGCCGCCTGACATGGTGTTGTTCGTGACGTGCTGCGTGCGGGGAAATGCTGAGAACAGGGCAATTGGTAACCTCGGCGACATGAAGCGGCTGAAGGAGCGCAATCCCGGCATGATCGTGGCCGTGGCCGGTTGCATGGCGCAGGAAGAGGGAATGCGCCGGCTCATCGTCGACAAGATGCCCTGGGTTGATCTCGTGTTCGGCACGCACAACATACAGAACCTGCCCGCGATGCTGGCCAGGGTTGAGGCTGGGGAGAGGGTCATCGAGGTGCTTGACGACTCTGACTCGATTGCGGAACACCTGCCGGCCATCAGAGCCTACCGCCACAAGGCCTTCGTCAACATAACCTTCGGCTGCGACAATTTCTGCACGTACTGCATTGTCCCTTACGTCAGGGGCAGGGAGCGGTCGCGCACCGAGGCTGATATCCTGAAGGAAGTATCCGACCTGGTAGACGCGGGATGTCGTGAAGTCACGCTGCTGGGGCAGAACGTGAACGCCTACGGCAAAGGGCTGCCGCCCCTGCCTGATGGGTCGGTTCCGGGCTTCGCTCACCTGCTACGCGCGGTTAACGGAGTCGAGGGGCTTCGCCGCATTCGCTTCACTACCTCGCACCCGCGTGACTTCACGCCCGACATGATCAGGGCGTGCGCAGAGTCGGAGCGGGTTTGCAGGCACCTTCACCTGCCGTTGCAGGCCGGCAGCGACAGGGTACTTGCCCGGATGCACCGAGGCTACACCCTGAAGCGCTACCTTGAACTGCTAGACGAGGTCAGGTCGGCGATGCCCGATGTCGCCATCACAACTGACCTGATGGTTGGATTCCCGGGCGAGACTGAAGAGGACTTCCTTGAGACACTGCGCGCCGTCGCTGAAGCAAGGTTCGATGCCGCGTTCACGTTCGTCTACTCGCCGCGCGAGGGCACAGTCGCGGCAGGCATGCCCGACCAGGTAGACGAGGCTGTGAAGGGTGATAGGATCCGCCGTCTCATCGAGGCGGTGAACGAGTCGGCGGCAGCCTCCAATGCGGCGCTCGTCGGCAGCGTTCAGGAGGTAATGGTCGAGGGGCCGTCCGAGCGCGACAGCTCGGTGATGGCAGGCAGGACCAGGACGAACAAGATGGTCCATTGGCCTACTCCGCAGCCTCCGCGTGCGGTGCCCGCACCGGGTGACATCCTGAACATCCGGATCGAGCAGGCCAGCGTGTACACCTTGCGGGGAGTGGAAGCGTAATGTCGAAGCTCACTCCGATGATGCGTCAGTACATGGATATCAAGGACAAGTATCCTGATGCCTTCGTGCTGTTCCGTTTAGGCGATTTCTACGAGGTGTTCGGCGACGACGCGCGCACAGTCGCGGCGGAGTTGGGGATAGTGCTCACCGGCAGGGACGCCGGCGAGAGCGGCCGGGTGCCCATGTGCGGCGTGCCCTACCACGCCATAGACGGCTACATAGCCACTCTGGCGACTGCAGGGCATAAGCTGGTCCTCGTGGATCAGGTGGAGGATCCGCGTCTTGCCAAGGGGCTCGTGAAGCGCGAAGTAGTCAGGGTGATTACTCCCGGAACATATACCGATCGCCTGGAGCCGGGCCGAAACAACTATGCGATGGCCCTGGTGCGTACTGCGGCAGGCTGGGGACTGGCGTTCTGCGATGTATCCACGGGCGAGCTCATGACGACGCAGGCCGACGGCGCTTCGCCTGACGCGGTGAAGGATGAGATCGGTAGGATACAGCCATCAGAGTGCGTGTTCCCGGGCTCTGCCGGTGACGTCTGCCCGATTTCGGGCATTCTTGTGGCGTATCCCAGGCCTGCCAGCGAGTTTGACCTCAACCGCGCTTCGTCGCTGCTCAAGGAGCAACTCGGCGTGGCGAGCCTTGAGGGCTTCGGCGCGTCGGGTATGGACCTCGCCGTGAGGGCAGCCGGCGGTCTCGTGGCGTATTTGCGAGAGACGCAGATGGGGAACGTGCCGCAGGTACGGACTATCCGTCTCTACCACTTGCAGGACTTCATGCGCGTAGATGCCGCTGCCAGGCGAGCTCTGGACGTGTCTAGCAGTCAGCACAGCCTCGTCCGCCTGATGGACAAGGCCTGCACCGCCATGGGCAGCAGGCAGTTGAGGGCGTGGCTGGAACGGCCGTCTGTCGACCTTGGGGAGATATCAGCACGCCACGGGGCCGTCGAAGAACTCAAGTCAAACGTGTTTCTCCTTGCCGATTTGCGCGACTCGATGCAGCGTGTGCACGATTTGCAGCGCACTGCCTCGAAGCTTGCGTCGCGGCGGGCGGGGCCGCGTGACTTGCTGTCACTGGCCCAGTCTCTGGAGGGGTGCTCGCTCCTTCGTGACAGGCTCATGCAGGCCCAGGTCAGGAGCGCGCTCCTGGCCGACGTGGCGGCGGCGATTGATGGGAACCCGAACGTGGTCTCCAAGATAAGGGCTGCCATATCCGATGACGCGCCTGTCTCTGTAGGCGATGGCAATGTCGTGCGGGCGGGCTACAGCGCTGACGTGGACGAGCTGCGGCGGGCGCGCACTGAGGGGCAGCAATGGTTGCTCGAGCTTGAGGCGCGCGAGCGTGAACGCACCGGCATCAAGTCGCTGAAGGTAGGGTTCAACCAGGTGTTCGGCTACTACATCGAGGTGAGTCGCGCCAATGCCCACCTCGTGCCGGGAGACTATGTTCGCAAGCAGACACTTGTCAATGCTGAGCGCTACGTCTCTGACGAGCTCAAGCAGCTCGAGACCAAGCTGCTGGGGGCAGAGGAACGTCTTTCGCAGTTGGAATCGGCAATATTCGGGCAAATCGTTGACGAAGTGGCTGCACATCTGCCGTCGCTGCTTGACACCGCCGCCGAAGTGGCCGTGCTGGACGTGGTCTGCGCTTACGCGGAGGTGGCGAGGGCGAACAACTACGTCCGCCCCGAGATGGGCACAGCACGGGCGACGGTGATCAAGGGCGCGCGCCATCCTGTGCTCGAGCAGATGCTTGGGCCGGGCAGGTACGTGGCCAGCGATATCGATTGCGACCACGATGCTGGCAGGTTGCTCATAATAACCGGTCCGAACATGGCCGGTAAGTCCACTGTGCTGGCGACAGTGGGGCTTCTCACGCTGATGGCGCAGGCCGGGTCATTCGTGCCGGCAACCAGTGCTTCCATGGGGGTGTGCGACGCCATCTACTACCGCACCGGCTCCTACGATGAGCTGGGCATGGGCAAGAGCAGCTTCATGGTGGAGACGCTCGAGATGGCCAACGTGCTCAACACGGCCACCGACCGCAGTCTCATCCTCGTGGACGAGCTGGGCCGCGGCACCAGCACCTATGACGGCATGGCGCTGGCCTGGGCGGTGGCAGAGTACATCCATGACCGGATTGGGGCGAGGACGTTCTTCACCACCCATTACCACGAGTTGGCGGCGCTGGAGGAGCGGCTGCCCTTCATACGCAACTATCACGTCGGTGCAGTGGAGCGCGGTGGCGAGTTGACCTTCTGCTATCGGCTGGAGAGGGGCAGCGTCGACAGGAGCTACGGTTTGAACGTGGCCAGGATGGCGGGAATGCCGTCAGACGTGCTGAAGCGCGCGAATCAACTCCTCCGTGAGATGCAGAAGCAGGGCGCCGGCCAGGGTAACCAGATGACTCTGTTCGGGTGGGACAACTCGTCGGTTCCAGCATCAGCGCAGGCCTCTGACGAGGCCCACGACGACAGTGCTGCCCGTGAGATCGAAGCTGACGAGGCAGCTGAACGTTTGCGGGCGGCCGTAAGCGAGATCAACCCCGACGACCTCACTCCACGGGATGCTTTGAGGCTCATATACGAGCTGAAGGCGATGTGCACGGCGGCTGCCGGTAGCGCCGATGATAGCCTCGGTGACCGAGCCGGCGCAGGCAGCGGCAGTGCCAGTGCCAGTGACGGCGACGGCAACGGCGAAGGGGGGCGTTGATGGATTGGCGATGAGGATCCACAGGCTCTCGCCTGAGGTCGCGAACAGGATCGCTGCAGGTGAGGTCGTCGAACGCCCCGCGTCAGTAGTTAAGGAGCTGGTGGAGAACTCGGTGGACGCCGGCGCTGAGCGGATCGCAGTCGAGGTGGAAGATGGAGGGCTGGCGCTGATACGCGTGATAGACGACGGATGCGGTATGAGCCCGGAAGACGCGGTCCTCGCCTTCGAACGTCACGCTACCAGCAAACTGAGCAACGCCGAGCAGCTTGACTCCATATCCACCATGGGCTTCCGAGGCGAGGCGCTGCCGTCGGTGGCGTCGGTGAGCAAGGTGAGGCTGATCACTCGTGAGCGCGGCGCCGAGCTGGGCACGGAAGTGACAGGGGAAGGCCCGGCGATGAGTCCGGCCCGTCCGCTACCCGCCGACTTCGGCACGAAGGTGGAGATCAAAGACCTCTTCTTCAACACCCCTGCCAGGCTCAAGTATTTGAAGACGCCGGCCACCGAGGCCAGGCGGATCGTCGATGTCATGTCACGCCTGGCGCTGGCCCATCCAGATGTGTCGTTCTCGCTATGGGTGGACGGGCGCAAAGTGCTGTCTACACCGGTGGGAGGCAGTCTTGCAGATGCGGTGGCAGCGGTGGTGGGCACAGATACCGCTCGAGCCATGATACCCATCGACTCCGAGTCGCATGGTATAGCCGTGACTGGTTTCATCGGCACCCCGGAGATGGCGCGAGCGGGCCGTGACGGGCAGTTTATCATCGTCAACGGGCGCCCGGTGAGCTCGAAGACAGTGTGGTCGGCTGTGGACCGCGCCTACGATCGCGCGATACCTGCAGGTCGCAGGGCGTTGGTCGTGCTGAGGATCGAGATGCCTCCGCAGGTGCTGGATGTCAATGTCCATCCTGCCAAGACCGAGGTGCGCTTCGCTTCTGACTCTCAAGTGTTCTCAGCCGTCCTGAACGCCGTGACATCGGGCCTGCGCACAATGGAAGCCGCGCCGAGGATGAGTCCGCAACCTCCTCCCGCATCCGGCGGACGCGTGTCGGCGGGCGTCCCGCACTGGGCCGAACGCCAGCAGTCTATGGACGGGATGATCAACGAGGCGCCAGAATGGATCTACGGCGAACGCCAGGCAGCCCCAGTTCCGCCGTCGCCCCAGGCGCCGACATGGGCGCCCGCACCGCCGGCAGTAGCGCTGGGCTCGCAACGGGTCGATGGCCGGCCAGTCGCTGGCATGCGCCTCCTCGGGCAGTTGGGCAGGACCTACATTCTGCTCGAGAGCGACGATGGCCTTGTCATCGTTGACCAGCACGTCGCGCACGAGCGGGTGCTGGTGGAGGAGTATCGACGGCAGTGGGCGGCACAGGCGCCCAGCACTCAGTTGCTTCTCACGCCCCAGATAGTGAGCCTCGCTCCCGTCGAGATGCAGGCCGCGTTGGAGAACATCGACACCCTCAGGCGTTTGGGCTTCGACGCGGAACCTTTCGGCTCGACGGCCATGGCAGTCAGGGGCATCCCGACTTCTACCGCACGTATCGGAGCTGCCCGCGCCCTTGCAGCAGCCATCGAGGGCCTTACAGGGCCTGGGGCCGGGTCGGAGTTGGCCGCGACGCTAGCCGCGGCGACTGCGGCCACGGCAGCGACGGCGGTTGCGGCTGCGTCCGAGAGCGGCCAGAGCCTGCCCCCCGAGGCCGACAGGATCGTGGTGGCACTAGCGTGTCACACTGCGGTGAAGGCAGGCGACGCCTTGCAGCCTGAGGAGATGAGAGCACTCGTCGAGTCGCTGATGTCAGCGACTGACCCGTTCAGATGCCCGCACGGACGCCCGGTAGTCACAGTAGTCGGCTTCGATCAGATCGAGAGGGGCTTCGGCCGCAGATGACCGATCCCCGAGTAGTAGTGACCACAGGAGTCAGGAGTGGCCTGCGAGAACGTGAGACCGCCATGGGCGTCGCCGCCGAGCTGGGCTGCGAGTTCGTGCCGCGCCTGGGCAGGTCGCTCAAGGCAGTGGCAGGCGATGCAGCTGACGCCGTGCTCGTGGCGGAGTCGCGGGGTCTCCACCTCGTGGACCTGGCAGGTGAGAGTTCATCGCCGCTGTTCTTTCATCCCGGCATGGCAGTCAACCGCATCCGCCGTCTCGAGCTGGGCGGTGATGACCACATGGCTACCGCCATGCGCCTTGGCGCCGGCATGAGCGTGCTCGACTGCACCCTGGGCATGGCCGCCGACGCGCTTGTGGCAGCATACACCGTCGGGCCGCAGGGCCGAGTCGTTGGGCTCGAGGCCAGCGCCGTCGTGGCACTCATAGTCAGGCACGGACTTGCACAGTACGTCTTGCCTGACGCAGACATGAACGACGCGATGCGTCGAATAGCCGTGCTCAACTGCGACTACCGCGAGTACCTGGCCGGCCTAGGGCAGGGCGAGTTCGATGTCGTTTACTTCGATCCGATGTTCGGAAGGCCCGTGGAGGCGTCCACAGGAATCGCCGGTCTCAGGAGATGGGCATGTCACGAACGCCTGGATGCTGGCGCCTTCGCGATGGCGGAGCGCGTTGCTCGGAAGAGAGTAGTCTTGAAGATGCGTAGGTTAGCCCAGCCCCCGTCTTGGAGACCGCCCGACGGAGTAGTGGGAGGCGCAACTAGCACGGTGAAGTTCCTGATATGGGAGACAGGGGAGCAGAATGCGGACTGACGGCCAGCCGAGGGTGATCGTGATCGTTGGGCCTACCGCCAGCGGAAAGTCGGCAGTAGGCATGGAGCTCGCGCTGAAGCTGGGCGGCGAGATCGTGTCGGCCGACTCGATGCAGGTGTACAGGGGGATGGACATCGGCACGGCCAAGGCCACCCCGGCTGAGCAGGCGGCGGTGCGGCACCACCTCATCGATGTGGTGAATCCGGACGAGATATTCTCAGTGGCGAGGTATCAGGAGCTGGCATCGGCAGCCATAGATGAGATATGGGCCAGGGGCAGGCTGCCTGTGGTGGTGGGCGGCACGGGGCTATACATCGACGCCCTGATCTACGGCTTTCTCTTCCCCGACGAGGGACGCAACCCCCAGGTCAGGGCGGCCCTCGAACGCGAAGCGGAGGAACGCGGCGTGGGGGCGCTTCACGCGAGGCTCAGCGAAGTGGATCCGGCCGCAGCAGAACGTATCCACCGCAACGACCTGCGACGAATCGTGAGGGCCCTGGAGGTTCACGAGGTCACCGGCGAGCCCATATCTCGACTGCAGCGCCGTCACCAGGGGCGGCCGCGCTACAACGCCCGTCTGTTCGGCATGGCGGTGGAAAGGCGGGCACTTGTGAGCAGGATCGAGGATAGGGTAGATCGAATGGTTGAGCAGGGCCTGCTCGAGGAGGTGCGGGAACTCTTTCGCGCCGGCTACGGGCCTGAGCTCACATCCATGCAGGCCATCGGCTACAAGGAGTTTGGAGACTACATTCGCGGCAGGGCCAGTCTCAGCGAGGCCCTTGAGGCGCTGAAGATGGGAACTCGCCGCTACGCCAAGCGTCAGATGACATGGTTCAAACGCAATCCCGACGTGGAGTGGATAGACGTGGGGGAGTATGCGGGGCCGGCTGAGGTGGCGGACTACATTATCAATGCCAGTGAAGGCTGGCTCAACGAGGCAGGTTACGCAGTTGACGTTGACAGCGAAAACAGATGAGCGCATCGCCCGCATGCTGGGCGCATCAGATAGTGCCGTCCGTCTGGCGGCCGAGGTGCGCGAGGAGATCGCGCCCGCCATCGATAGGATAGAGGCCATATGCAGGGAAAACACAGCCCGCGTCATGACCGCCATGGCCACAGTGGGGCTGAGTGACTTCCATTTCGGCGGAACTCTGGGCTACGGCTATGACGACACAGGCAGGGACGCGTTGGAGAAGGCCTTCGCGCTCGTGTTCGGGGCAGAATCGGCCCTGGTGCGAGTGCAGTTCGTGTCGGGCACACACGCGCTGGCCAGTGTGCTGCTGGGAGTGCTTCACCGGGGTGATCTGCTCGTATCGGCATACGGCGAGCCTTACGACACCATGCGCACGGTGATAGGCACGTCGGGAGCGGCGCCGGCGGCAGGGTCGCTAGTGGATATGGGCGTGCGCTACAGAGAGGTCGAACCGACGCCCGAAGGAAGGCCTGACCTCGATGCCATCGCCTGCGCAGCGGTGGAAGCCAGGATGGTGTTGGTGCAGCGCTCCAGGGGCTACTCGTGGCGTCGTCCGCTCTCGATCGACGACATTCGGGCCATCGCCTCTACAGTTGCGGCCGCTGCGCCCAATGCCATAGTGTTCGTAGACAACTGCTATGGCGAGTTCACCGACGTGGTGGAGCCGACGGCCGTCGGGGCCCACGTGGCGGCGGGATCGCTCATCAAGAACCCTGGCGGAGGCATCGCCCCCTCCGGCGGCTATGTGGTGGGCAGGAGTGACCTTGTGGAGGCCGCGGCATCCCGGCTAACGGCGCCGGGCCTTGGATCTCACATGGGTCCGACCCTTGGGATGACGCGCCTGCTGGCCCAGGGGCTGTTCCTGGCGCCACGCATCACCGCTGAAGCCTTAGCCGGATCGGTGTTCGCATCGGCCTTCCTGCGTCGCCTTGGCTACGAGGTATCGCCAGTGCCCGACGAGCAGCGGAATGATATCGTGTTGTGCGTGCGCCTCGGCTCACCAGAAAGGGTACAGGCGTTCTGCAGGGCGGTGCAGGGCGCTTCCCCGGTGGATGCAGGAGTGGTACCGGTAGCCGGCGACATGCCTGGCTATTCTGACAAGGTGATAATGGCCGCGGGCGCTTTTGTGCAGGGCTCTTCTATCGAGCTTTCAGCAGATGCCCCGTTGCGCTCGCCCTACGATGTGTATCTTCAGGGAGGGCTCATCAGGCACCAGGTGGAGTTCGCGATGTTGCGTTACGCGACGTGGTTGGAGAGAGAAGAAGGAGGCGGGCTAAGGTGCAAGAGCGGATCGTCAGGATCCTAACGGCCATATTCATAGTTTCCTTCTTGATGTCGCCCGCGATGGGCGCGGCGACGGCAGCGCAGCCCACGGCAGCGCAGTCAGCGCCAGTGCAGTTGCCCCAGGCTGCACCGGCGGCGGAGCAGACCGCGCCGCCGGCATCGACTGAGCAGGTGCCATCGTCGCAGCCCGACCTGGCGCCCCAGCCCGGGCCGGCAGAACTGCCTGCAGAGCAGCAGCAGACTGCTGCGCCATCAGTAGTTCCCACGGCGCTGCCATCTCAGGCCGTTCAACTCCCGCAAGCCGCACCCTGGCGGCTTGTCGGAGTTGCCGTGTATGAGACGGCACCTGCCATTGCTGTGTGGCGCGCCGACGTCACGCTGCCGGCCGGTCAGACCGTGCTCACCCTCGGTTCACTGCCTCTGAGCGTGGATATGGATTCTATCGGAGTGGCGGTAACGGCGGGCGACTGCACGCTCATGTCGGTTTTGCCGTCCCCAGGCGCCGTGTCGATGAGGCTTTCAATGCCGACTGCAGGTGCTGCGTCGCTTGAGGTCTGCTACGCATTTGAGGGGCTCAACTGGTCGGCATCATACACCGCATGGCTGGAGCCCGGACGCGATCAGGCCACGGTGGATGGCTGGCGGAGCATCCGCAACTCGACAGGTGCCGCGCTCCCTCCGACCCTTCTGTACCTGGTGGCAGGGGCCGACAACACCCTTGGCACGAGGCCCGGATTCCGAGGTGCGTCGCAGCTGGGCGCCACCTCGATGGCAGTGCCGTTGACGTCAACGCTCGATGATGGAGCGTCTATCAAGATGCCCATCGCCAGGCTGTCGGCACTGCCGGCGAAGTTCGTGTATGTGTTCGACACGATTCCGGTATCATCGCTTGACGCCCTGGGCCTGGGCGCGCCCGAGAGAGTCCCCGCTTCGCTGGGCCTGGAGTTCACACTGCCCGCTGACGACGACCGCGTGAGCTATCCGCTGCAGGCCGGCACGCTCCATGTGTACTCGAGAGTGCCCGATGGCACCGCGTTCTCGCTGGGTACGTCCACGTTCGCGGCGGTCACCGGCCCTGGCCCGGTACTCACGCTGCTGGACCGTACGCCTGCTGTGAGGGCGGAGAAGTACCGTACCGACCAGAAGCGCATCGGCACCGGAACGGTAGAAGAGGCCTACCAGGTGAAGCTCACAAACACGGGCGCCACGGCGGCTGACGTCATTGTCATGGAGGCGTTTCCGGGCGACTGGACAGTGCTACAGAGCACGCCGGTGGGGTCGACGAGAAGTGCCTCCCGCATGGCGCAGTTCGCGCTGACGGTGCCGGCAGGTGGTCGCCTGGAGCTGCTGTATAGAGTGAGATACACCTACTAGCTGCACCCTCGTGGCTACACCCTGGAGGAAGGCGGTGCGGGTATTGGCATTCCCGCGCGGAAACACGTGTCAGAACTCATCGGGCGAGTGCATAGTGATTGAGCGACAGGTTGCTGGCTCAGGCCCTGGCTGGCTTGGGCGTGAAGGCGCTGCGGAACGTGTCGCCGCCAACCTCAGGCTAGTGAAGGGTGTCGGTCCGGTGACCGAGGCCAAGTTGCGTGCTGAGGGCTACAACAACGTCTATGACCTCCAGTCTCATCCCAGGTGGGGCCCTGCGGCCGCCGTGGCCGTCGAGTGGATAGAGGCGCGTGACTGGGCATCGCTGCTTTCACGGAGGGCTTCTGATCTTGGCCTTCTCGAGATGTGCGACCCTGAACACACGGTGTTTCTTGACATTGAGACCACCGGTCTCACCGCCTCCGCGCCGCTCTTCATGGTTGGGATGTTGCTTCCCGAGCCCGACGGGTTTAGGCTGTGCCAGCTGTTTGCCAGGGACTACGATGAAGAGACTGCCGTCCTCGAGGAGACCGCCGCTCGGCTGGGCTCTGCGCATGCCGTAGTCACCTACAACGGCCGCTGTTTCGATATGCCGTACATTAGCCGACGGCTGGCCTACTACGGTCGCGCTGAGTCATTCGGCGGTCTCGTTGTAGACCTCCTGGCGCACGCACGGAGGGCATTCCGGTCTCAGCTACCCGACTGCCGTCTCACGACAATTCAGACTATGATCCTCAACACACCGAGAGAGAATGATATTCCGGGATACATGATCCCAGAGGTCTACCAGACCTTCGTGCGCACACGCGATGCCTCGCTGGTGCTGCCCATCATCGACCACAACGAGCTAGACCTCATGGCCATGGCCGATCTGCTTCCTTTGCTCTCCTGAACCTGTCAGCATAAAAGTAACAGCCCCTCATATAGATGTAACGTCAGAGCGCAGGTACAACCCGCGTCGTTCTGCGCACGATGTGAGGGGGGCAAGCGGATGGAGAGATTCGATATCTTCAAGCATATCGCTGAGCGCACCGGGGGCGATGTGTACATAGGCGTTGTTGGCCCGGTGCGCACCGGCAAGTCAACCTTCATCTCGCGCTTCATGGACATGGTGGTGCTGCCCAACATCGCAGATGCGAACGAGCGCGAGCGCACCAAGGATGAGCTGCCGCAGAGTGGCGCAGGCAGGACCATCATGACCACAGAGCCCAAATTCGTTCCGGGCGAGGCCGTCGAGGTGGCCATGGCCAACAACATCAGGGCATCTGTCAGGCTCGTCGACTGCGTGGGCTACGCCGTTCCGGGTGCCCTCGGCTATGAGGAGTCGGAGATGCCAAGGATGGTGCGGACGCCGTGGTTCGATGAAGAGATATCGTTCCAGCAAGCGGCCGAGCTGGGGACTGAAAAGGTCATCAAAGAACATTCCACGCTGGGCCTGGTCATAACGACTGACGGCACCATCACCGACATTCGCCGCGAAGACTATATCGACGCCGAGCGCAGAGTTGTCGCAGAACTCAGGGAGTTGGGCAAGCCGTTCATAGTGGTGCTGAACTCTCGCACACCGCAGTCGGAGCGTGCGGTCGAGCTGGCAGCGGAGCTGACCACGGCGTATGATGTGCCGGTGATCCCCGTAGACGTGCTGAGAATGCAGCCAGACGACGTCGGCCGGGTGCTCGGCGGCGTGCTGAAAGAGTTCCCCGTGAGTGAGATCGCGGTGCGCCTGCCGGAGTGGGTTGTCGAGCTGCCGCAGAATCATCCGGTGAGAGAGCAGTTCGTCGTGTCGGTGAAGACAGCCGTCGCCGACATAGACAGGGTGAGAGACGTTCAGGACGCCCTGGCGACCCTCGCATCCTCGCCGAATGCGGAGAGCGCCGTGCTCAAGCTGATGGATCTCGGGTCAGGCCGAGTGTCCATCGAACTGACGGCACCGCGAGCCCTGTTCTACACTGTGGTGTCGCAAGTGGCCGAAGTCGAAGTCAAGGGCGACGCCGACGTCATGCACATCGTCGCCGAGTTCGCCGAGGCGAAGCGCGAATACGAGCACCTGAGGCCTGCTCTGGCAGCTGTGTGGGCCACCGGTTACGGAGTCGTGATGCCTGGGCAAGACCAGATCACCTTCGAGGAGCCTGACATCATCCGGCAGGGTAGCAGGTGCGGTGTGAGACTGCGGGCTACCGCCCCCTCCATCCACATGATACGGGCCGACATCAAGACCGAGGTCACACCGCTGGTGGGCACGGAGAAGCAGAGCGAGGAGTTCGCGCGCAGGCTCGCTGAGGAGTTCGCAGAGGATCCATCGAAGATCTGGCAGACTGAGTTTCTTGGCACTCCCATGCAGGAACTGATTAGCGATGGCATCAAGTCGAAGCTGGCCCGCATGCCGAGCCATGCGCAGCAGCGACTGCAGGATACTTTGCAGCGCATAGTAAACGAGGGGAGCGGCGGCCTGATCTGCATCATCCTGTAGGGTGCGGCCCGAACCCTTCGTGCGCAGTAATAATCTGCCCTGGGGCTGGAAACCCTACTGTCCGAAGGGGGCGACAGGTATGACCAAGTCCGACCTGGTTGACCAGGTGGCCGAACGCACAGGCATGACGAAGAAGGACTCCACCCGGGCCGTCGAGGCTCTGTTCGACACTATCCGCGAGGAGCTGCAGAGGGGCGGAAAAGTGCAGCTCGTTGGGTTCGGCAGCTTCGAAGTGAAGCAGCGCGAGGCCAGGATAGGCAGGAACCCCAAGACCATGGAGGAGATCAGAATCCCGGCCAGGCGAGTTCCGGTGTTCAGGCCAGGCAAAGAGCTCAGAGACTCGGTAACCTAGATGCGGGGGGTTGAGGCGTAGATCGCCGTGCAGTCGTGGGCTGCAGCGGTCTACGCTTTGCCGTTCCTCGGACCTGGGTGGTTCCTGCAATTGAGCCTTGCCCGCCACGAGCGTGCGTGCTATAATAACGATTGTCAGCCGTCGGGGCGTGGCGCAGTTTGGCTAGCGCGCTTGCTTGGGGTGCAAGAGGCCGGGAGTTCAAGTCTCCCCGCTCCGACCATTTGATCAACTAGTACTGCGATGAGTGTCTCCGGAACTTCAGGCTCCGGAGGCTTTTTCCTATGTCCGGCGAGGTGGGGGTGTCAGCATGCCGTCACACGTCACGAGAACGGGGGAGGAGGTCGCATCCCAGCTGCGATCGACTCAGGCGAAGTTGAGAGAGCGGATGGACGGACTCGCAAGGCCCAGTGTCGGCCTCGCGCTGGGAAGCGGAGCTGCCAGAGGGTTTGCCCACATAGGTGTGCTCCAAGCCATGATCGCCAACGCGATCCCCATAGACGTCATTGTGGGGTGCAGTATGGGAGCCGTGATCGGCGGGTGCTATGCGGCGGGAGTTGATCCTGATGAGCTGTACGAGATAACCAGATCCATCGACAGGCGGGCCGTATACAGGCACCTGGACTTCACAGTTCCGAACAGGGGCGGGCTGATCGGCGGAGGGCGCGTACAAGAGCTCCTGAGAGTGTTGACGGCCGAGAAGACCTTCAGCCAGACGAGAATCGGTTTCGCATGCACCGCCGCTGATATACATACCGGCGAAGAGGTCATACTCGAGTCCGGACTGCTCTACGAGGCGATGAGGGCGTCGTCTTCGATTCCCGGCGTGTTCCAGCCGGTGACCCTTGGTTCGAGGGTACTTGTGGACGGCGGCATCATCAACCCTGTGCCCGCGAACTACCTCGTCGCCATGGGTGTTGATGTGGTCGTGTCAGTCGACGTAACACCCCTCCTGTCGCCGTCAGATGAAGCGCTCGGCAAGCCACCCTCAATAGTGTACACGCTGATAAACGCGTTCGACATCCTGGCGCGCGTGGTGTCGGAGCCCACCGAAGACATCTCAGACGTCACAATCAGGCCGGATGTGAGCCACGTGTTCGGCGGCGACTTCTGGCGCGGACTTGAACTGGTAGACAGGGGCCGGAGCGCCACGGAAGATGCGATGCCGGCGATCAAGAAGGCCATCGAGACTGCAGGCGCACGTAGGGCGCGCCGGGCCGTTGAAGCCAGTACCTAAGCCCAGCACAGTTGGGCGGTGGCCAGACTACTCTGTCGTGATACTCTCGACGGAGGTGACATCAAGTGATGGATATGGCCAACTGCCCAGGACGCCTTACTCCCGAGATGGCCGTGGCGGCCATTCAGGAGATGCGCACCTGGCTCGAGCTCATGCAGTTACACGCGCGTCTCATTCGGAACACCCTGAACACTGAGGAAGAGCGTCTGTTCAGATACGCAGACTCCCTGGCGCAGGCGATCACTGCCCTCAGGCGGAGATTCGAAGGTCAAGACGATATGGCGATCGCCGGGTGCGCACGCGAACTCATCGCCGAGACCAACGCGGTTGTCGTGCCACTAAGGCAGCTCAAGGCCGAGATGGCTGAAGCCGTACCTCGTTGTTGTGTGATATGCTCATTGCCGGCCGACCTGCTGGACCACATACGCAGGGAAGCCGATGTGTTCCTGGGGATAATCAACGGCCTCGTGGGAGGGCCAGTACCGTCAAGGACGGACATCGGAGTACCCGCCTCACCCACGGCGCCAGACGCCCGGGCCAGTCTAGCACCGCGAAGCCTGATTCCCGGACTCATCGCGTCGAGTCCCGCATGCGCCAACGAAGTACTGTGGGATGAGATTATCTTCTTCACCAGGATCAATGCTGAGCACGGTCCGGTGCTGGCTTTGTACTTCAGGCCCCAGGTGCAGGAGGATCTCGTTAGAGCGACAACGCAGTTCAGCGAAGCGATTCGACCGATTCTGGATCAGCTCGAAGCGGCCAGGCAGCAGGGGCTGTCGATACCTCAGGCCAGATCGCTAATCGAAGCTGACATCGCAGCTACGGTGCCGTGGGTCACCTACCTAAGGCAGCTGCACGCCGCCATACTAACGTGCCAGGTGCCCACGGGGCAGGTCAACTTCCCCGCGCAGCTCGCAGAGCATATGGCGGAAGAAGGCGACTACTCGCTTCAGCTCATGCAGATGGCGGTGCCCACGTAGAGTCAGTACGCAACAGAGGGACCGGCAAGCCGGTCCCTCCATGTGGCTCGTGGTCGATGCCGCAGTGGCATCATTCCTCCACGGGACTACAGTATGAAGATGCGGCGGAAGAAGAAGAACACTACCAGACAAATGATCACAACCCAGAACCAGAACCACCAAGGGAAGAAGCAGCATCCTGCCTTACTAACCTCTGCCACGGAATATCACCTCCGTTTCGACCTGACTCATCTTATGGGGCAACCTTCTGTATTGCCATTGTGCTTGAGTGACGGTATTATCGAACCGGGAGTCGAACCTGCGGAACCGCGCCCGGGTTCAATTCGTTACTGCAGATGATGCAAGGCGTGGACGCGTGAGCGAGGTGGCGGACGATATGATTGATGACAACAACCCCGACGTGAGCGTCGGCGAACAGGATACCGCAAGTTCGCAGCGGGATCCGCAGGGTGAGATGGTGCAAGAGGGTGGCCCGTGCGCTTGTTGCGCGGGATCGGAGTGTCCTGACGCCGTAGGGCAGGCAGAGGCCGAGCAGGCCGCGGCAGACGCCCAGGCGGGTGCAGACGGTGCTTCGGCCGCNNGCCATGGAGGCACGCGCCGCCGAGGCGCTTCGCAAGAGAAAGGCAGTGCTGCGCGAAGTGGGCGAGTACGTACAGAGCATAGCCCTGGCCATGGTGCTGGCTGTCGTCATAATGACATTCATCGGGCGTTCGTTCGTGGTCGAAGGAGCGTCCATGGAGCCTACCCTGCACAACAGGGAAAGGATCATCGTTGAGAAGGTCAGCTACAGGTTCCACGGCCCGCAGCGCGGCGATATCGTGGTACTGAAGAACCCGTGGAGGCCCGACTTCACAGGGTGGGAAGCTGCCGCCGAGGCGATGAGGGAGATCGTGGATCTATCAGGATCGATGCGACCGTATATCAAGAGAGTCATCGCAGTCGCGGGCGATACGATAGAGATTCATGACGGGATAGTCTATCTGAACGGGCAGGCACTTGAGGAAGACTACATAGCGGAGCATCCGTGGGCCGATTATCCGCTGGTCACTGTGCCTGAGGGTCACGTGTTCGTAATGGGAGACAATAGAAACAACTCAGACGACAGCCGCGGAAGCGTCCGTTTCCTCAAGACCTCGCGTATCATGGGCAGGGCGATCTTCCGTTACTACCCGCTCAACCGCGTGACAGCCATTTCGAGGCCTGACGTGTTCGACGTGTTCAATGACTAGGTAGGGCGGAGCGTGTGCGTGCGGGCCAGAGTCTTGTGGGGGTCCGACGCGTCGGAAGATCGCAGAGATGGTCGATGACAGATGACATTTGGCACATGGATACAAAAAGCGACCCCCGTTGCATGGCAACGGGGGTCGTGTGGTATTCCACTACAAAGAGAACGCGCGCAGTGGGGCTTGTGCCAGGGTGATCCGCCTGACCGTGATCGGCTCGGTGGGCAGGTGAGTTACCTGACCGACAGCTCCGACGTGCAGTGAGGGCACCTGACGGCCTTGATCGGGATAGCCGACAGACAGTAGGGGCACTCTTTCGTGGTCGGGGCAGCGGGTTCTTCCTTCACTGGCTTGGCAGCGACTGCCTTTGCACGGTTGATCGTCCTGACCACCAGGAACAGTGCAAACGCCACTATCAGGAAGTCGATCACGGTGTTAACAAACAGGCCAATGTTGACGGTCGCTGCACCGGCAGCCTTGGCGTCAGCGAGTGACGCGAAGCCCTGCCTCGACAGGTCTATGAATATGTTCGAGAAGTCGACTTTGCCCAAGAGCATGCCAAGGGGCGGCATGAGTATGTCGCCGACGAACGACGTGATTATCTTGCCGAATGAAGCGCCTATCACTATTCCGATGGCCATGTCGAGCACGTTGCCCTTCATGGCGAAGTCGCGAAACTCCTTTAGCATGGATATCAGCCCTCCTAACATGATCGTGCGTCAACTCCGCTACCGGCGGTGCGACAGCAGACCTCCCGCTGCTTCGAATAGTGATTCGCCGTGGCGGGGCGTTACCCTTCAACCGCGAGCTTGTGGAGTGGAGGCTGGGCAGGCAGAAACGGCAAGATGGACACTGAATGGACATCGCCATTCAGTATCCATCTCAGAATACCTACTAGACACCTGTTTCAAAGGTTATTGGTGCGAGAGGAGGGACTCGAACCCTCACGGGTCGCCCCGTCAGATCCTAAGTCTGATGCGTCTGCCATTCCGCCACTCTCGCTTGCACAGACGTAAAAATGGTCGAGGTGCCGGGACTTGAACCCGGGGCCTCTTGGTCCCGAACCAAGCGCGCTACCAAACTGCGCTACACCTCGACGCTGTTGTTTTGTGGCACATGATCAGTATACAGCCTCGCTGATTGGGTGTCAAACACAACCGCTACTATTCGCCCATGGGCGGCATCGACAGATGGACGGGGCGAACTCGGGTGTGGTCAGACTTACGAGTTGGGTTGACACGTCTGCTGTGCCACGGGCACAATATACCTGTGCATGGAGCGGTGTGCGGGGGTGGCGCGAATGGGTGAAGCCAGACAGATGAGTCTGTTCGAGACGCTAGAGGACGATGCACCAGTCGACAGTCTATCGACCATTGCGGCACAGGTTCGCGCGTGTGAGAAGTGTGGGCTGTGCCGGGGCCGCACCAATGCCGTGCCGGGCGAGGGCGCTGCTGATGCAGACCTGATGTGGATAGGGGAGGGGCCTGGTGCCGACGAAGATAGGCTTGGTCGCCCCTTTGTCGGAAGATCGGGTCAACTGCTGACGCGCATGATCCGGAGCATGGGCATGAGTAGGGAACAGGTGTTCATCGGGAACGTAGTGAAGTGCAGGCCACCAAACAACCGGGCGCCGTTGCCCGATGAGATAGAGACATGTCTGCCGTATCTCGAGAGGCAGATAGCCCTCATAAGGCCGAGAGTGATCGTGTTGCTCGGCGCGTCAGCCCTACACGCCCTCGTGTCGCCAGGGGCCTCAATCACCAGGATGCGAGGGCAGTGGCTCAAGCGGGGAGACGCGATGGTCATGCCCACGTTCCATCCGGCAGCATTGCTCAGGGACCCGAGTAAGAATAGGCTTGTATGGGAAGACATGAAGAAGGTAATGCTTGAACTGGGGTGAGGCATACTCGTGACGGTGGCACAATACTCTTCCTTGTAGAGGAAGGGTAACGAGGAGGTGCCGCTAGCATGAGACCCGGGTCGCCCTCTCAGGCGAACGCCAGGGCGAACATCCCCATTTGGCGAACGGCTCTGGCAGGCTTCGGAGTGAGCCTGGTCACGACCTTTGTTCTATCCGCCATAGGTGGAGTCTTGATGACCGTGATGACGGTGAACGCGGCCACGGTCAACTCCGCAGTGCCGGTCATAGCATATATCAGCGCCGGCATGGGAGGGCTGTACGCAAGCCGCGCGGCAGGGGAAAGGGGAGGGCAGAATGGCCTTCTGGTCGGGGCTCTCTATCTCCTGGCGGTGTTGGCGGTGTCAGCGGCGGTGATAAGGGAACCGATAAGCATGTCAGTACTGGGCACTAAGGGCGGATCCATTCTGTTGGTAGGACTGGTGGGTGGCATCGTAGGCGTCAACGTGTGATCTCGAGCGGAGGCGTCGGTGGTTGATGACTTGTCCCAACTCCCTTGCGAGCAACAGCTTTTTTCGAGAGACTACGGGCATCCGGCCATGCCGGTGTGCCCGTTTTTCGTTCCAAGCGACTCATTCTGTGGGCGGAAGGATTTTCGGACGCGGTGAAGAACAAGTAGGTGACTGGCTCAGGCCAGCGGATATCAGAAAAAACGATAGGGGGGAATAAGAAATGATACACCTGGCGCGTGAGGATGTCCTGCGCGGTCTGGAGCGGTTCCGCAGCATTGCCAAGCAGGATTTCCTCGCGAGCAACCTCACGGACAATCCTGAGTTCTGGGCCAGCCAGGCCACAGCACGACGTGAGCAGTATGACAGGTTGATCGAGATGGTCAAGGTGTCGGGGGTGCCTGCAGCTGTTGAGCAGGCAGTGGAGTGGTACAGTGTGATTCCGCCTCTGCATGAGGAGCCCGAGTTCAGCCATCCCGAGTTGCGCGGCGCGAAGCAGGCTCTTGAGGTGTTCTTCAAGGCTGTTGGAATAGATAGGAAGACGATTCGTGAGGCCCGAGGCCAGAACAAGGCGGCGCGCATGTAGGCGCGTTGTTTTGCTACTACGGCCACATTCGGTTACACAATCGGTGACCGCGCTGGGATTGACGGCCCAGCGCGGTTCTTTCTCAGTGTATCCTCCTGATAAGGCCTGTCACTTTGCCAAGCACGGTTGCTTCCGATGAGATGATAGGCGAGAATGCCGGGTTCGCCGGTTCGAGGCGTATATGCCCGTCTTCGCGGTAGAACCGTTTCACCGTGGCCTCTTCGTCGATCATCGCCACCACTATGTCACCATTGTTGGCACTAGACTGCTTGCGCACGATCACAAGGTCGCCATCGAGGATTCCTGCCTCGATCATGCTCTCTCCTACCACGCGCAGAAGGAATGCCTCATCCTCCTCTGCCATTGAGCGGGGGAGCGGTATATACTCGTCGATGTTCTCCACGGCCAGAATCGGGTTGCCGGCTGTGACTCGGCCCAGGAGAGGGATGCTGGCTACTTCGCGTGTTGCCGGCGGAAGGTCGTCGGCGTTGAGAAGCACCTCTATGGCCCGCGGCTTGGTGGGGTCGCGCTTGATATAGCCTTTGGCTTCCAGGCTAGACAGGTATCCGTGTACAGTGGAGCTCGATTTCAGGTTCACCCCCAGACAGATCTCGCGCACTGCCGGAGGATATCCTTTTGACTCAAGCTCATCGCAGATAAACTCAAGAATCTGCTTCTCCCGAAAGCTCAAAGGTGCCACAACCATCGACTCCCTTCACTAGTGACGAGTATAGCACAGTGCTGCAGGCGGTGCAAACAAGTGTTCGCCCGAGGCTTGACTCGGAATATACGTTCTGGTATCATCAGCTTACCGAACATATGTTTGGAGGTACTCGAAATGAACGCCAGCACCACCTACATACCAAGGCACCAGGCTCGTCATGCCGGGAGGCGCAGGCACGCTGTCGGTGCGCCAAGGTTCGATTGGGCCCAGGCGCTGCGGATCGGCATGGCTGCAACAGCCGTGGCCGTTACGTGCCTTGTCATCTGGGCCGTGACTCAGGCTGTACCGGCAGAGAGTGCTGAGGGAATCGCCAGAACCGACGTTGTGGTTGTTCAGCCGGGCGACACACTCTGGAGCATAGCGAAGCGTGTGGGCGGTGAAGCCCGCGACCCCAGGGTCGTCATCGAGCAGATCCGAAACATGAATGACATTGAGGGTTCTGTGATCTGGCCCGGTCAGCAATTGGTGGTGCCTACCGATGTGTAACGTGTGGGGGTGTGCTCCCACGTTCGAATCCCCGCTGTGATACAACGTCGCATAATACACATTATGTTAACTAAGCGCGTGCAAACATAGGCGGGCCGTGCGCAGCGGCCCGACGAGAGCCCTACAGCGGCTGGCATGTTGGGCACACGTATGAACTAGTGGAGCCGGTCTTGATCTTCTCGATAGGAGTCCCGCATTTCGGGCACGGACGGCCCTCGTTGTACCCCACCATCCAGTTGTCTGCCGTGTAGCCTCCCTGGCGCCCGTAGAAGTCCTTCTCGTAGTATGCCCCTCCCGCCAGTATGGCTGAGTCAAGAACGCGCCTCAGAGAGGCGTACAGAAGGTCGATTTCGGCCTGACTCAACGACGGGATGGGCCGATCCGGATGAAGGCCGGCTCCGAAGAGGATTTCATGTGCGTAGGCGTTTCCGACGCCGGAGATCTTCGACTGGTTGAGCAGAAATGACTTGATCCTGCCGCGGGCCCCTGAAAGCGCCGCACGAAAGGCCTCAACCGTCAGGCTCGAGTCGACCGATGGTCCGAGCGACGCGGTCATTGCGTGCTCGGTCAGGGCCTCGGTGCTCATCAGATGTACGTGGCCAAACCACCAGAACCTGATCGTGAAACCCGAGCCATCCTCGAAGTCCATTCTGAACTGGTAGTTGGTAGCGGCATCGCCTGGTGTGGCAAAGTAAAGCATGTCAGCGCCCATTCCCAGATTGATCAGGAGCGTGTACGACGGCTCCATGGGCATGAAGAGCCACTTGCCCTTGTATGTCACATCCCCTACCCTCTTGCCAAATAATGTATGGCATAGCTCATCGGGTGGGATGTTCAGGCACTTGGGTTGGAGCGCTGAGGCCCCCGCAACGACCTTCCCTTTGAGTTCCTGTCGCGCCTGGTGCGACAGCACGACGAGTTCCGGCAGTTCAGGCATTAGTGCCGAGAGGTGCCGCAGCTGCTGCAGGAGCCGCCGCCGCACGAGCCACATGAGCAGCCTGATGACGATGAGAACCTCGATCCGCTCTTGAACCCGAACTTCGAGAGCAGCCGGGCGACGTCGGAGGAGCCGCAGTCAGGGCATTGCACGACCTCATCACACGAGCGCACCAGCGTATCGAAGCTCCGTCCGCAGTTGCTGCACTTGTAGTCAAATATGGGCATATCCCTTACCTCCATGATTCATCCAGGTCCACATCGCCATCGCTGGGCCGGGCCACATGCTACCCGAGGAGCATCTGCTTGAGCATGTCGGCATTTGTCGCGGCCTGCCCGGCGTGGCAGTTGTTGAACAACACCAGAGTGCGCTCCGCCTGTTCCGCCAGTGCACGGATGCGCGGGATCCATTCCATCAGCTCTTCGCGTCTGTACAGATAGTCATAACGCTCCCATGGTTGCTCATGTTTCCACCATTTTGCGGCGTTCCTGCCGTGGAAGCGCACGTATGCCATGTCGGATGTCGCGACGGTCAGTGGCGGAAACAGTCCCCGAAGCCGGGGCTCGTCTACGCAGCAGAACCCCAGTTGCGATCTGCGAAGCAGGCTGAAGGTGCGCTCCTGGACCCATTCAGTGTTCCTAAACTCCACGGTCACCGGCACGTTCGGCAGCAGTTCGCGCAGGCCTGCAACGTAGGTAGCGTTCTGGGCAGACGGGCGGAACGACCACGGGAACTGCACGAGGATGCACCCGAGCTTGCCTGCATCTATCATTGGCGCTACGGCATCCATGAACCGCGCGAAGGTCGCTTTCACCTCGGCGGAGTCGTCGCTGACCTCGTGGGTCATGCTCTTGTGTGCCTTGATGCAGAATGTGAAGCCCTCGGGAGTGCGCGTGCACATGCTGATCATCGTACGCTGCGCGGGCATTGTGTAGTACGTATAGTCCAGTTCAAGCAGGTCGTATCGAGTAGCATAATACTCGAGCATGGTCCTGTCGGCGGTGCCCGGCGGATAAAACGGCCCTACCCAGTCCTTGTAGCTGAAGCCTGACGTGCCGACCTGTATCATGCCTTCGCCTCCCCGAACATGCCGAACATCAGTTCGACAAAGCCGTCTGCGAACGAGATATGCGGCGGAACCTTTTCGAACAGCGACACTTCTTCTATCGTCTCAGTGTCGGTGCGCTCGCCGAGGCCGATGACGTCGGCCGAATACACCGCGCCACATGACACGAGGTCTCCTTTGCGGAGCAGATAGGTGCAGACCACGGCAAGCTCGCCCAGGGACGCCCCGGCTTCCTCTGCTACCTCGCGCCGTGCCGCGGCCTCGGGCTCTTCGCCGGGCGTGACCTTGCCGCCGGGGAACTCCCAGCCGCTACGACCTTTGTTCATGACCATCAGCAGCCTGCCGCCGAGCCTGGGCACGACGATCACGCTGTCGGCCCCTGCCGTCGTGAGGGGTTCGCCTTGGGCGTCAGGGAAATGCAGCACTGTGACTACTCCCGGGCCGTGCAGTGTGGTCATCATTGCAGTTCCCTGCCTCTGACCACTAGCCGTGATCCGTGCTTACGGGCTATGGCGTCCAGCACGCTGTCGGCAGTGGCGGCTCGGGGCTGCGCGAACAGGCTGAGCTGCCGTTCTCCTGTGAGGCCCGACAGGCACACACCTATCAGTCTGACAGGCTTGGCCAGATTGATCTCGTCGAGGATGGAGCAAGACGTAGCGTAGGCCGTGTTGTCATCGTCAAAGGGCTCCACAAGGCTGCGACCCCTTGTGATCTGCTGAAAGTCACTATACTTGATCTTCAGTGTTACTGTTCGGGCCAGCATGCGTGACTCCCTCAGGCGCCGCGCCACTCTGCTGGAGTGGTGCACAAGGGCGCGGCGAAGAACATCGATATCAGAGATGTCGGTCTCAAAGGTGTTCTCCGACGCGTATGACTGCGGCTCCTCGTCGGGAGTCACAGGGTCGTCGTCGATGCCGCGGGCCAGTCTATACAGAACCGCGCCCCACTTGCCGAACTTGTCTATCATCCACTGCTGAGACCATGACTTCAACTCCGATACGGTGGTTATCCCGTACCTGGCCAGCTCTTTGCTGCCCTGTTCGCCCACGCCCCACAGCTTGCTGACGGGCATCGGATCAAGGAAGGCCTCTACCTCGCCTTCACTTACGACCAGTAGCCCGTTGGGTTTGCAGCTTGACGAGGCGAGTTTGGCTATGTACTTGTTCGGCCCTATCCCGACTGATGCCGTCAACCCGGAGGCGTCCTTGATCGCCTGCCGGATCGCCTCGCCCATGCCGTAGGCGCTGGGATACAGGTGCTCGCAGCCTGTCATGTCGAGGAACGCCTCGTCGATCGATACCTGCTGAATAATGGGCGCCATGTTGCCTAATACGCTCATGACAAGGTTGGACACCTCTACATACCTGCGCATGTTTCCGCACACGAACACGGCATCGGGGCACAGGCGCTCTGCGGTGGCCATTGGCATGGCCGAGTGCACGCCGTAGGCTCGGGCCTCATAGGAGCAGGTGCTCACCACTGAGCGGGCACCGCCCCTGGCCCCGCCGACAATCACCGGCAGGCCGCGGTACTCGGGGTGGTCAAGCACCTCCACGGCTGCGAAGAAGCAGTCCATGTCGACATGGGCGATGGTGCGCACCGCGAATCACTCAGTCCTTGAGGATAATGGTCACCAGGTCGCCGTTCTTCAGGCTTGCGGCATTGGCTTCGTCGGTATCGATATGCATCTCCCAGGTAAAGGTGGGATCGACGCGTGCGAGCACCTCATCGAACACGAGGGCACGGTCGCCGGCTGTCTTGACCATGACGGTGTCGCGGTCCTTAACGCCGAGCTGTGCCGCTTCCTCGGGTGTCATATGGATGTGGCGCTTCGCGACGATGGCGCCGGCCGGGATCTCGATCTCGCCTGCAGGGCCCTGGATCTTCAGCGTCGCTGAACCCTCGAGATCGCCTGAGTCGCGCACCGGTGCGTCTATGCCGAGAGCAAAGCAGTCGGTGCGTGAGACTTCGACCTGAGTGCGCTTGCGACACGGCCCGAGGATGCGCACCTTGGAGAAGGATCCCTTGGGCCCGGAGATGACGACGGTCTGTTCAGCAGCGTACTGGCCTTTCTGGCTGAGGTCCTTCTTCACGGTGAGCGTGGCGCCCTTGCCGAACAGAGTCTCAAGGTCGGCCTGTGACACGTGCAAGTGACGGCTGGAGATTCCGACGGGAACTGTGAACGTACTCATGTATTCTCCCCCTGCGAATCACGTAGGTGTATAGGCGCATACATTGTGTAACGCCATTTCCATGATAGCCTGTGCTCCGACCCTTGACAATGGCTGGGGCCGGCTGTAGAATCGAAATAGTTGCGGTGGGTATACGCAGGGGAGTGGCTCAATTGGTAGAGCATCGGTCTCCAAAACCGAGGGTTGCGGGTTCGAGTCCTGCCTCCCCTGCCAGCTTACATAGTTGACGATCAGGCCGTCCGGCAAGTCCGGGCGGCCTTCGCTCTTCTGCTCGTCTCGACACTTGCCCTGTCTCTCGGCTCCCCTGCCATCCCTCTGCCTTGACGTGACCCGCGGCCCTACCCGCGAGGCGGTATCCCCAGTATCTGCCGGGCTTCGCTGGGCGTGGCCACCTGCCTGCCAGCCTCCTTCGAGACCCTCGCTACCCTAGCCACCAGTTGCGCGTTGTCGGTGGCCAGCACGCCGCGGGAGTAATAGACGTTGTCCTCAAAGCCCACGCGGACATTCCCGCCCATGATGATTGCTGCGATGGCCAGCGGCAGCTCGGCTCTGCCGATGCCGGCCACCTGCCACTTCGATCCCTGTGGGATGCTTCGTACGCAGTGCATCAAGTGCTCGAGGGTGCCGGGGATGCCGCCGGGCACTCCCATCACGAAATCGAAGTACAGGGGCATGTCGATGAGGCCGCGCTCTGCGAGGCGCACGGCGTTGGCTATGTGGCCCACGTCGAAGCACTCGATCTCGGGCATTACGCCGAAGACGCGCATCTGCTTTGCCAGGTACTCAATGGACGCCAGATCGTTCATGAACACGTCGTCGCCGAAGTTGACTGTGCCTGTAGTCAGCGTAGCCATCTCCGGGGCGAGCCTGAGAGGCGCTGCTCTGAGCTCGATCGGGGTGCCAACGGCCCCGCCAGTAGAGAACTGGACTATCACGTCGCACCTTCGGCGGATCTCATCCACTGCGTTCGCGAAGTCGTCCACTGCCTGCGAGGGATTGCCCGCACCGTCCCGCACGTGCAGGTGGATGATGGATGCCCCTGCCTCGCAGCACTCTTCGGCTGCCTCGCCGATCTGGCGTGCCGTCACAGGAAGTGCAGGCATCTGAGCGGGAGTGAGCTCGGCGCCGACGATGGCGGCGGTGATGATGAGTTTGTCCACCCCTATCCCTCCCTCTCACCCTTGGCCCGCATCCGCGCAGCAGGCACGACACACGTGCCCTCTGCCCTTGCCACTACCCTTGGCGTNNGCCTCGATCACTTTGACGGCTTCGAAGCTCATGCCGCGCGAAGTGTTTCCCACGCGCGTGATCCTTGCCCTTGCCTCGATGTAGTCTCCAGCGTACACCGGGGCCAGGAACTCCACCCTGCTGTAGGCCACGAACAGCCCTTCATCGCCGTCGTGACGGATCAGAAGCTCTGTGGCGGCGTCGCCGAAGAGCTGCATGATCCTGGCTCCGTCGACGAGTCCCCCTCCGTAATGCGCGTCTGCGCTGCTCATCCTAACCCGTATGAGTGACTCGTACGTCGGTTCGGTCAGTTGACCCACCTGCAGCGCCTGCCTTTCATCGTTCCTCTGGGAGAACTGCGTCGGTTCTGTGCGCGTTCTTCACGACTTGGCGTGCGATGAAGGACGCGACTTGACACGGCAACGTGCCCGCCCCGAACCCGGCGTCAAAGCCCAGTTCTAGCGCGAGTTCATGGCTGATGCGCGGGCCCCCGACGATGAAGATCATGTCGTCGCGAATGCCCTCGGCTTCGGCGAGATCCACCAGTGCTGTCAAGTTGGCGATGTGCACGTTCTTCTGCGTAACCACCTGCGACACCAGCACGGCGTCGGCGCGAAGTCTGATAGCCTCGGCAACAAGCGTTTCATTGGGAACCTGGGCTCCGAGGTTGTGCGCTTCGAAGCAGGAGTAGCGCTCCAGACCAGGCTCGCCGGCAAAGCCCTTCATGTTCATGATCGCATCGATTCCGACGGTATGCGCGTCGGAGCCGGTGCACGCCGCCACCACGACTATCTTGCGGTCGAGGTGCGCCCTCACGAACTCGTTCAGCTCATCAAACCCCATGGAGTCAATGGCTATGCGCGGCACTGACAGCGCAGTCACGTCCACGCTGTGCCTGCACTTTCCGTACACGATGAAGAACGTGAACGGCCCGCCCAGGTCGTGCGCGCAGACCACGTCTACGTCTTCAAGACCCATCTTCGCCGCCAGTTGCTTAGCTGCCTCTATCGCCTCCGGTCCATACCTTACTGGGAGACTGAAGCTCAGCTGCACCTTGCCGTCGTTCAGCGTGTCGCCGTAAGCCATCACGCGGGTGAGACCTACCTGCAGGTTGCCTGACACCTCTTACACCCCCTCGCTCGGGTTGAGACCGAGTTCATCTCTGAGCCGGTCTTCGAACGGGTTCCAGTAGTCGGCCACCCTTTCGATCACACCGTCAAGGCCACGACCCTGGTCGCTTCGGCGCGAGATGCCGCCGAACATTCCCTCGGCAATGGCCCCGGGAAGGCCCAGCTCATTTGCGCGGAGCAGGGCGGCGTGGGCCTTCGACAGCACCTCGGCGGCCCTGGTCTGGATGATACCGCCCGGGGCGAACGAAATCTCGTTACCGAGGTCACGTGCGGCGCCGAACACGTACTTGGCGTTCTTCACGGCCAGGTATCTGTCTTGTATATGTGGGGTGTGGATGGCCTCAGTGAGCATGCCCAGGAGCTGGATGGACTGGCCCGAGGTCACACCAACCAGGTTGAACATGGCGTTCATGACATAGCCGCGGAACACGTCGCCTGTCATGTGCTTGGTGGGAGGCATATACTTCAGCGGCGCCTCCGGGAAAATGTCGCGTGCCAGCTGCGCGTGGGCCAGCTCGTAGAGGAAGCTGTTGGGCAGTGCCGGGTCTATCTCGAAGGCGTGGCCCAGGCCCATGCGGTCGGGGCGCAGTCCGGAACGGCGGGCCAGTGCTTCGTTGATGAACTGCGAGGCAAGCACGGTGTGTGCCTCATCCACGGCGTCGGCAGTTGTGAGGTAGTTGTCTTCACCGGTGTTGATCACTACGTCGGCGTAGGCATTGATCATCCTCGAGAAGTACTGGTCGGCGAAGGTGCGCCTCAGGTTGATGTCGCGGAAGAGGATGCCATACATCGAGTCGTTGAGCATCATATCCAGGCGCTCGAAGGCGCCCATGGCGGCGATTTCAGGCATGCACAGGCCCGAGCAGTAGTTCACGAGCCTGATGTAGCGCCCGGTAGCTGCCGAGGCTTCATCCAGCGCCCTGCGCATGATGCGGAAGTTTTCCTGCGTCGCGAAGGTTCCGCCGTAACCCTCTGTGGTGGCGCCGTACGGCACGTAGTCGAGGAGGCTCTGGGCTGTGCTGCGTATGACCGCGATGATGTCGGCGCCTGCATGCGCAGCAGCCTCCGCCTGCACCACGTCTTCATAGATGTTGCCCGTGGCGACTATCACGTAGAGTAGCGGCTCCTGCCCGTGGCCGTACAAGCCGAGGAACTCATCGCGGCGCTCCACACTCGCCCTTATCCTGGCAAGACCGGCCTCGACGTACGGCTCTAGGGCAGCCCGGGTCCGGTAGGCGTCGAGGGCCTCGGCGCCGCCTTCGGTATCCTCGCACCATCTAGCCCTCAGTTCGCCTGATGCCGCAGTCTCGGCCACCTGTTGCGGCGTCATCCCCAGGGCCACCAGCTCAGCCACGGCCTGTGCGGCGCCGCCCGCAAGGCGGTTGGCGCGGCGGAACTCGTCTACAAGCACATTGGGCAACGGCACGCCGGAGCTGTCGACACCGTCTACGCCCAGCAGTCGCACCACGGCGCGCTCGATGGACGTGGTCGTCACGGCTCTGGCCTCGCGAACAACTTCGTCGGCTATCGCCCGCGCGCACGCCCTGCACTCTTCTATGATGCCGCGGTCGAGATCAAGCTTCATCCACAACACCTCTGCACGCGCTCAGCCCAGCCACCAGATCGAACACAGGCATCGGGCCGAGGGCTCTCGAAATTCTAGCTGCGAAATCCTTAGGGTCGTGTGCCTTGGCCCAGGGAGACGTGGGATTGCACGTGACCGCCGCAACGCGCGCGCGCCGCGCGACGCGCAACGCCCCGGCGGCGGCCTCAAACCCGCTCACACTCTGGGCAGATGCCGCAATGCGAGACGGGTCAGCAGCCACCACCTCGAACACGGGCCGCGTGTGGCCATGGTTAGTGCGGCCTCTGCCACGGGCGCGAAGCCAGCTTGCCAGCGCGTCGAGCAGGCCTGAGCCCACGGCCTTCGCGCACACGAGGGCAGTCGCGTCAACCTCGTCGGCGGCCTGCACCACCGCTTCCCCCTTGCCCAGCAACGACCCCGTGCCGAGCGGACGCAGTGTCCCGTCAGCCCCGACAAGGGCCGATTCGCCGGCGGCCTGCAGCCGAAGGGCACAGGCAAGGAATGGCTGGTCCGGTTGGCCAAGGCTGAGCAGGTGCACGGCTGCGGCGGTTGCGGTCGCAGCCGTGTCGACGTCAGGGCACAATGCGGCGCCTGTGGCCACGACTATGGAGTCGGCCACATCGGGACTAGCGAGAAACGTTCGGCCGGCAGCACCGTCTATCAGACAGGCTCCTGCCCCCGAGTCCTCCATCGCGGCGATCGCGCTGGCCAGGTCGGCGCCGCGGCTACAGCCGAACACCTCGGCGGTGCCGGTTTTGCGGGCTCTGGCGACTACTATCTCGCCGGCGCCCGTTGTGATGCCGGTGCGCGACACCACCTCAAGATCGCAGGTGGCGCTCGCCAGCGTGAGCTCTGCTAGGGCTACCAGGGCGCCTGCGGGAAGCCTGACCGGGGGCTTGGCGAGGCCCGTGATTGCATCGAAGAGCTCGCCGTCGCGGCCGGAGCTGGTGACGCCGATGGTAGCGGAAGTCGCGGCCACCGCCGCGGCTGCAAGGGCGTTCAGCGTCGTCGTCTTGCCGCAGTTCTTGGCGAGGCCAACTACAGCGACGCGCCGGCACCCATGTGCGGTCGCTAGCTCATAGATGCGCCTGGCCTGATCTGAGGCGCCGCTCGAGGCGAGTTGGCTCAAGGCTGGGCACCATCCCGTCCATCAGTGCTGCGATACCGTGCGTCGCCGGCTGCGATGAATCGCTACATTGCAGGCAGTGGTGGCAGCGGCTCGTCTTGTCTATAGGTTCGGTATACTTGGCGATGACGCCTTCATAGTTGCGCAGAATCACCTCGGTGTCGGTCTG
>DBQN01000032.1:0-3885 GCA_002305255.1 Firmicutes bacterium UBA1393
GGTCATCTCGCAGCGTGAGCGCCCAGAATCCTGCCATCTCGGAGCGCGTAGTCGACGTCGAGTCGGCAATGACGCGGCGATCGGAACGGGTGGGTGTCAGAATGAAAGATATGCCCCGCGGGGCATATCCACCTTCTATGCCTCTAGCTGTGGCGACGATGACCGTTGAAGAGAGCGATGACATGAGCCTCGGCGGCGACCCTCTGGTCGGGGTTGGGGCGGACGGCAGGTTGCCGGTTTCTCTGCAGTTCGTGAGCCGATGCGGTGAAAAGTGGTCATCTCGCAGCGTGAGCGCCCGGAATCCTGCCATCTCGGAGCGCGTAGTCGACGTCGAGTCGGCAATGACGCGGTGGTCGGAACGGGTGGGCGTCAGAATGGTAGACATGCGCCGCCGGGCATGTCTACCATCTAGGCCTCTAGCTGCGGCTACATTGGTCGTTGAAACGGGCGATGAGATAAGCATCGGCGGCGACCCGGCCATCAGGTTCGGGGCAGATACCGACTTGCAGGTATCTCTGCACTCCACGGGCCGAAACGGTGAAAGGTTGTCAGCCCGTAGCGTGAGTGCCCAGAATCCCGCCATTACAGGCAGCGGCGTCGAGTACGAGTCGGCGACACCCTGGTGCCCGAGACGGCTGAGGGTCAGAAATCGAGATATGCCCTGCGGGGCATATCCACCCTGAGTAAGCCCTATCAGTCAGTTGCCCGCTGGGTCGTGCTTCATGTTCAGTGTCCACGCCGACTCGATCAGCCTGCGCAATACTGCCCTGTGCTCTTCCAGCTCCTCAGGCGATCTCAACTTGATGTGCCGCATGTGCCTTCCTGTGCCCTCGGGCAAGTCCTCACCAGCCTCGAGTTCAACCCCGCGCATGAAGAACACGGAAACCCACTTGCCGTATGCGGAAAGGGCGATCGCCCCCCACCCGTCGTATCCATACTGCCGGGCACCGTAACTCGTGGTGCCGTCTACGCAGTCCGTTGAGTATGTCACATCAGGGCTTGCGTCAAGTATCAGCCGGTGCGCATCAAGATAGACTTGGCGGAGAACCGGTGACTTGTTGGCCAGCAGCTCGGAGAGCTGCTGTTCCGATGGTTTGTCGATATGCGGATGCCTGTCAGCCCGACTCATGGATACACCTCGCCCTTCAAGTAACGTCTAGCGTCCTGCCAAGTGGTGCAGATGGCTGCGGCTGAGTCCGGACAAAACTGTTGGAGTTCGCGGTCGGGTCGCCAACCTCGAGTCGGGCTCACAGACCACAACGCTGCATCAGATCGAGCATCCTCAGGTACGCCGAGTAGTCTACCAGCGGAATCTTGAGATCCCTCGCCTTCCGGGCCTTGCCGCTAAGGCTGTCGGGGTCTGCCGCAACGACGAGTGTCGTGTTCCTGCTCACTGCGCCTGCTACTCTGAGCCCGAGCGCACGCGCTTGATACTCCAGCGCCTCTCGGCTCATACCGGGAGCCTCACCGGTGAATACCACTGTGTCGCCGCGCTTGAGAGAGAACCCGTTGACTGCGCACACCTCATCATCTCGTTCTGCAGCGGCCTGGAGAGCAGCATCCACGTTGTCTGAGGTCAGTCCGAGCAGGGCAGCCACTTTCATCAAGTCGTCCCTCTCGCCAGCGGTCACTACACCGTCGCTCAGTGCAAGGCGCGCAAGTCCTGTCAGATAGCGAACGTGTAGGGCTACGACATCCTCCCGCGACAGACCCATAGACTCAGCGACCGCGACGAGCTCATCTGCCTCATGGAGGCTGATTTGTCGGTCAAGAAGCACACGGTCGACCACTGCGAGATAGCTGTTTGCTTCAGGGTGAGTCTCACACCGGGGCGCCCTTGACACCAGGCGTCCCAGGAAATGCTCATCATGCCGTTTGCCCGCCGTCTTTCTTGGCGCCAGAGCCACGGCCCTGCCTCCATGCGAAGTCGACGGCCATTCGATCTTCTCCGCAGCGGAGATTACGTCCGCCCAGTACCCAGCAAAGTCCTCATCCTGCCCGATGTAGTACTCAAGAAGACGAGCTGCCGCGCGGGCGTCGCACAGTGCGCTGTGCGCCTGATCGATGCAATAACCAATGCAGTCGCAGCAGACCCCCAGCGACCGCGCACCTATGGGAAGGTAGTGCGACGCCAACCGCATGGTACAGAGGCCTGTTGTCCGCCCGAACCCCACAGCATATCCTGCGCGGGCGAACTCCACGCTTAAGAAGTGCGCATCGAACGACAGGTTGTGCGCAACGATCACCTTCCCGCGCAAGAGCGACGCCAGCTCCGGCGCTACCTGGTCGAAGGTCGGAGCTGAGTATACATCCGCTGCAGTGATGCCGTGAATCTCCGTCGCGCCCACGTCACGAACGGGGTTGATCAGGGTCTCCCACTCGCGCACAGGTTGTCCACGGTCGTCCGCCAGGACCACAGCGACCTCCACGATCTTGTGATGGAGCTCGGGCAAGATGCCCGTGGTCTCTATGTCGACAACTGCGTAACGACTCATACCTGTTCAGTATCACTTCCTGCCGTCAGAGTAGTCGTACCACCCCTGCCCAGTCTTCCGGCCCAGGCGGCCCGGGTTTACCATCTGTTTCATCAAGACCGGTGGCGCGTACTCGTCGCCCAGCTCTGCCCTGAAGTAGTCCAGGACACTGTGGCAGATGCCACTTCAAGTAAGGTTCCGCAGCCTAAAGGGGCTTACCGGGCGGGTGAGACCGAGTCCCTCAGCCGAATCGACATCTTCGATGGAGGCGATTGCCACTTTCACTTCTGCAACAGTCCAATGATTCCTGCGCCCGCCCCGTTCGGCAACTGAAGAGTGATGGGTTCCGCGCACATCCTAGAGAGTTGATCTTATCCCCAATCATGGCGGATTCTATGGTACTGCATGGAAGACGTATCACAGGGCCCACGATGGCTGCGATACCCTAGCGACTGTCGAGAGACACATGCCCGAATCAATAATAACCTTAAGGGTTAAATCTCGTGTTGACAGGGAGTGCGACGCGTGCACATACTGTACCAGACGAACTGGCTGAAGAAGGCGTGCATGAACGCTGCCATCGCGCGTCGCCTGTGGGGTGCACCGTGTGCTGCGAAGCTCGCACAGAGGCTTGATGAACTGGAGGCAGCCTACGTCCTGGCTGACATACGTAACCTTCCCGGGCCGAAGTGCCACGAGCTCGCTGGGAGCATGTCGGGGATGCTCTCTGTTCACCTCAGCGGAGGTCTCAGGCTTGTGTTCGAACCGGCTGATGCCATACCACCTCGGAAACCGGATGGGGGTCTGGATTGGACGAAGGTGACTGCGATCAGATTGCTGAAGGTGGTGGATTACCATTGACCGAGCGGATAGTCACGCCTCCCGGCTCCACCCTGCTGGAAACCATCGAGGCCCTTGGTATGACCCAGGCGGAGCTGGCACAGCGGATGGGGCGCCCGGTGAAAACAGTAAACGAGATCATCAACGGCAAGGCGTCGATCACACCTGATACAGCCCTGCAACTCGAGCGCGTTCTGAACGTGCCGGCGCACTTTTGGAGGCGCCGCGAAGAGAACTATCAGCAGTACCTTCTCAGTCTCAAAGACACTGACGAGCTCAACGAACAGCTCGACTGGCTCTCGCAGATACCCTTCGCCGAGTTGGTGAAACGCGGCTGGGTCAAGGAAGGAGCCTCGCCTGCCGAACGAGTCAAGTCCGCCCTTGAGTTCTTCGGAGTAGCCTCAGCGGAAGCATGGACTCAGGTATGGACGTCCCCAGGTGCCCTGTATCGCCTATCGCCCGCCTTCGCAGCCGATCCCGGCGCTGTGGCCGCCTGGCTCCGCAAAGGCGAGATCGAAGCCAGGAGCATCCACTGCGAGCGGTACAGGAAGCCGCGCTTCGAGTCCGCGCT
>DBQN01000032.1:3931-4074 GCA_002305255.1 Firmicutes bacterium UBA1393
GGTGTAGAGCATCCGGTGCAACCCGTTGGCTCAACAGGCACAAAGCCGTCATCCAGCTGAGCTTCAGGTACCGAACCAACGACCATCTGTGGTTCACGCTGTTCCACGAGGCGGGGCATCTCCTGCTAACGCCCGAGGAGAAG
>DBQN01000028.1:0-6400 GCA_002305255.1 Firmicutes bacterium UBA1393
TTGAGCGGCTTACCCTCTTCGGTGAAGTCAGTGAACAGTCTGCCTGACGAGTTGACGTACTCGTAGAACTTATCCTTGCCGTAGAGGATCAGGTCTGCGTTCTTCTTCGAAGTGATCCGGCCCTGGTTCGGGTTGACCGTTTCCACCAGCACAGCCATGGTGTCTGTGTGGTCGCCGAGCTCACGGTGGGAGAACCCGTGGAGGTTCACAGGGGAAGGATCTAGATCGATGTCTAATCCTGCGAACGCCATGTTCAACATGACTGAAGCACCTAGGTCCAGCGCCTCCTGGTGAGCAATGATCACGTCAATCGAAGGGTATTCTGGAGGCCCCTCGTGGAGATCGATGGTTACGTCAATTCCCTCAGCCTCTATGAGATTGAGTATTCCGTAGCATACTTTCTCTGTCAGGGATCCATCAGCCCTGCCCGGATAGGTACGATCTATGTTGCGTGTCTCCTTGCCGGTGAGAAGCTGCCCGGCGTTGTGCACGTAAATATCGGGGTCGGGCCACTGATGGATCGGGTTGGTCATTCGCGAACCGATTCGGAAGTAGCGTGTACCGCTCGGAGTCGCGATCTCAATACCCATCGGCGTCGCGTCCTGCGGGTCGGTGTGAGTCAGAGCACTCTTGTTGGTTCGCGGGATAACATATAGTGTCCCTTCGTCTACTATGGCATTCTCTACAAGCAGCGCCGCTCCGACTGATCCAGCCGGCTCGCTGGCATGGGTTCCGCCCAACACCAGCATGCTGGCACCCGGTTTCTCGCCCCTGTAGATGTAGACCTCGGTATCGACGGGCGTCCCCTTCAGGCCGGGGAAGTAGTCACTGAGTAGCCTGATCTCGCTCAACCCCTCACTGGGGTAGAGCGGGTCAACTACGTGCTGAGAAAGGAAAACTCCCGACAGATACGCGATGATCGCCGCTGTAAGTGCCAGGAAGGCAATCGCAGAGGCGCAGCTGCGTCTGACTTTGTTCTTCATCACGTTCCCCTTTCTCGCCTACTTGATGAGCAGTAGTCGCATCACAAATGGTATCAGCACAAGCATCGATTCGAAGTGCTCTATCAGGTTGTCAGTCTTGAACATGTTGCGGATTATCAGCACGATCATGACAAGGAGGATTCCGAGATACGCATACATCAACATAGTGTTACCCTCCTCATACCGTCAGAAAACTCAGGCTACTTGAGAAGGTTAGGCATAGGAAGCTCACCAGGATCGCGAACAGAAGCGGCACGATGAAATGCCTTGCCATGGATGGATATGTCTCGCCTACGATGCGCGAGGCGTAATTGGCAGCCAGTGCAGTCGGGGGAATCAACTCGCCAAGTATGGCGAGAACCGACAGTGAAGCTGCGATCACGATCTCATCGCCGCCAAGCAGAGCCAGCAAGAGCGGTGGCCCAAACAGCGACGCGGAACCGTAAACCGAAATGCCTCCGAACACCGGCATCAGGAACACAATGGCCACGAAGAGCAGCATAGTGGGCAAGCCGAAGCAGTTTGCCACGATGTATCCCCTTACCCCGACAAGGTTGAAGATCTGGAGGAACATGCCGATTGCCATGATCTTCCCAAGCACCGATACGTTCTCTCGCATGGCGTCAGAGGCGGTTTCGAGGATGTTGCACTTCTTGCCGGTGAAGGCAGCCACAATGCTGGAGATCACGAATGTGAACGGTAACCCGATGTCAGGCACGATGCGGGGAAAGACGCGAATCCCCAGCACAATGCAGACCAGGACGATGATCGGCAAGTAGATCTTCCAGCCATACTTGTTGCCGACTTCGAAGTCTATCGCCTTCTTGGCCTCGTGCAGGTCGATTGCCTTGCAGCGTCCAAGGCCCAAGTAGAGCGTGGCGAATAGTGCTACTGCCATGGATATCAGAAGCAAGGGCCCCGTGAAGCCCAGATACGTCATGTCAACACTACTGGCGATGAGCATTGACGGGATGTTCACGGGTGGTGCAGCCATCCCCAGTGTAGCACCGATCGCGATAAAGGCCCCGGTGCGTGCAGTGGAGAACCCCATCAGGCTGAGAATGGGTGCAACAATTGCGCCTGCACAGAGCACTGCGATGCTCGCTGTGCCCGTCACCATGCCCGGGAACATCATCACCAGCATCAGCAGGATGAGCAACAGGAGTGGCCTCTTGTGGAAACGCTTGACCAATGATGCACCTATCGCCTCAAAAGCACCCGATCTCTGTACGATGAACATGAACACCATTGCGCTCGAGATGATCAACGCCGTATCTAGGAAGGCAAATGTGCCCTCAAAAAGGTGACGGATCGGGATGCCTTCTCCACCAACCAATGCCCCGACAACAGCGGCAAGCGCCATCGCAACGCTCGTCGGCAGCTTGAGAAGGAGGTTCACGGCAAGAATGGTTCCAATCATTGCTATCAGGATCAACAGTTCATGTTGGAGTAGCACGTGGGCCTATCCCTCCTTGCTGTACACTGATACGCCATGAGAGAGCTCCTCCGGGGGCGGGCAGCGAAGCCCGCCCCTGAAGTGCTCAAATCTCATGGCGTCTCACTTGTCATTTCCCAAACAACGTCTTGAGCGCGTTTGTCACTTCAGCTAGTGATGGGGGAATCACGATCGGGATACCGTTCGCAGAGGCGTAGTTGGAGAACTTGCCGTCCGCATTTCCGGTAGCCATAACAACGATGTAGTCGCTGACCTTGAGGATCTCATCGATGAACTGGTCAGACAACTTGTCTCTGCGTGTCTTCCCTCCAACATGGGCGAGGACTACTGTCGCGCCGCTTGCTTCAGCGGCCTGCGCGAAGTCCAGTACGCGCTTGAGTTCTCTATCTGCGGACACCCCAGCGGCGCCCAGGCCTTTCGTGCTGACTCCGGGCACGATGATGACTGTTTTCGCAGACCCAATATCGCCAGCGGTAGCGGTCGCATTTGCGACATGGTCGATGGCAGCCATCTGCAGCATCTTCACCAGCAGCGCCATGTCCGCGCTCTGACCGGCTGCAGTGACAAGTACCGGAGTTCCCAGCACATCGCCTGACGCTGCGGCACTTCCATAGCTCGGTGTCATTATCGCGACAAGAAGTAGTGCAAGTGTAGCTATCACGTAGTTGCGACGTTTCTGCATCTCTATTCCCCCTACATTACCGATGGGTCGTAGCATTCATTATTCAACGATCAGTAGCCGATTGCCTGCCCTGATCGCCTTGGATCTGCTGCACCCTGCAGCATTCCGGTGGTCGCGTCGTACTTGACCGCATGAGCGCCGCCGAAGTAAGGATCGAGCGAGACGTAGAAGGACATCGTGTGGCCCAAAGCCTTGAGCTCTTGCTGAACCTTCTTGGGGATTCCGGGCTCGAGAACCATGCCTCCGGTTGCTGCCTGATACATTCTTGGCTTGTTAAGTGCGGTCTGCATGTCCATGCCGTAGTCTATCAGATCGCTGATGAGCAACGTGTTCGTGCTCATGATTCGATTCGAGCCGGGCGTGCCAAGTGCGGCGAAGGCGGTAACATCCGGGCTGAGGATGAGGGTAGGCGCCATGGGCGACTTGCCCTTCTTCCCGGGCTCGGGTTTGTAGTCGGGGGTTGTGAGACTGAAGGTCTTGGTGTTCTGAACCAGGAATCCCCGATTGTTTACAGTGACAAAGGTGCCAAAGTAGTCACCGAGCGTATTCGTCATAGACACCATGTTGCCGTCCTTGTCGATGATCGACACATGGGTGGTATGCGACTCTAGATCAGGCGCGTACAGCTCAGGCGAACCCGGGCGACCGTCAGGAATGGAGGAAGTGAGACTGATCATTCCCACACGACTGTCGGCATATGCCTTCGTGATCATGCCAAACGCTTTGGTCTGATCGGTGTACTCGGGATCGTCAATAACCGGACGGTAGTCAGCCATGGCCAGCTTGAAGATCTCTGACCATAGGTGGAGGTACTCCGTGCCGTTGTGTGCATAGGAACCCATATCGAAGTGCTCAGCGAGATTGAGCGCTGACAGGATCACAGCTCCTCCGCTTACCGGGGGGCATGTCAGCACCGTGTAGCCTCTGTATGTGGTGGAGAAGGGTTCCTGAACAGCTACGCTGTAGTCTGCGAGNNTCGCCCTTGTAGAAGCCATCGAATCCCTGCTCCGCAATGATTCGCAGTGTGTTGGCCAGATCCGGGTTCTTGAAAGTGCTCCCCGCCATGTAGGGGAATCCGTTATCCGTGAACACGCGCAAGGTCTCAGGGTATTTTTCGAAGGCCTGGCCCCTGTCCAGATAGGTCTTCTCCATGAACTCCGACACTTCGACGCCGTTCTCGGCCAGGTCTATGGTAGGCGCCACCAGCTCCGCCATGGTCTTTGTGCCGAACAGCTCATTGGCCTTGAGCATGCCTGCTACCAGCCCTGGCACTACAGCGATCTTGCCGGTGAGACCCTTTTTCGCGTCGTCATCCAAGGTCTTGTAGATGTCGAGGGTCAGGTCCCTCGGGCATTCGAAGTAGTAATTGAGCACGGTGCTCTTCTGTTTCGCCGCGTCATAGTAGATCATGAAGCCGCTCGCACCGATACCGGAAGTTGCAGGTTCGGCCATTCCAAGGGCGAACGCAACTGCCACGGCGGCGTCAGCAGCGTTTCCACCGTTCTTGAGCACCTCGACGCCGATTTCGGAGGCCTTTGCATTTGACGAGCTGACCATGCCATTCTTGGCGTAGGCTTCACGAACTATTCCATCGTCGACCCACTCATATACTTCCTCTTCGCCCTCGTCAAACTGCTCGTCGGCGGAGGAATACATCACTCGCAGATTATCGCGTGACCAGGTCACTGTGCTATTGTCGGCGTTGAAGCCGTACTCACCAGTCTTGGTGACGTCGATCTTCCCGATGATCGGTGTGCCGTCCACCGGAGTAATCCCCGCTGCCAGTAACTCCTCTTCCGTCTTCAGCGTGATGGCGAGGAAGTATTTCTTATTCTTGAGCTCGGCGTCGTAGATTTCCTTTGCTATGCTCACGCTCTTGATGTATTCCGCTCCCGAGGTCCAGGAGGCATTTATCTTTGCACCTTCGATGTACTTATCGTCGCTGACCACAGTGGAGGTCGCGTTCTTGAAGGTGAAGTAAACTGTCTGCCCCAGAGGAATATCGGTTACGCCTGCCGCGACGTATATGTCGTTCCAGTCGTAGCCAGCCACTCGACCCGTTTGCGATATGCCGCTGCGCTTTGTCTGCGTGGGGGTTGAATTGATGCCAATCACACGCATGCTCTGATCCACGGCTGGTACTTCGGCCTTTACCGCTTCGATCTGCACAGTAGCAGATGAGTACATGACTCGCAGATCATTGCGTGACCAGGTTACCGTGTTATTGTCGGCGGCAAAGCCGTACTCACCCGTCTTGGTAATGTCGATCTTGCCTGCAATAGGTGCTCCGCCCACAGGGGTGATCCCCGCTGCCAGCAGCTCCTCTTCTGTCTTGAGCGTGATGGCCAAGAAGTACTTCTGGTTCTTGAGATCAGCGTCGTAGATCTCCTTTACGATGCTCACGCTCTTGATGTACTCCGCTCCGGAGGTCCAGTTGACAGTCAGCTTCGCATCTTCGATGTACCTGTCATCGCTGACCACAGTGGAGGTTGCGTTCTTGAAAGTGAAGTACACTGTCTGCCCAAGGGGAATCTCCGACACACCTGATGCGACGTACTTGTCGTCCCAATCGTAACCAGCCACTCGACCATTCTGAGTTGAGCCGCTACGCTTTGTTTGAGCAGGGACTGCATTGATACCATTGACAAGCATGCTCTGATCCACGGTTGCTGCCATACCCATTGTCGTCATTAAGCACGCAAATATGACCGCAATGATCAACGCCCGGTATCTCTTCACTTGTGTTCCCTCCTACTCCTCAGTGTGCTAGCTGGGTTTGCCGTAATCGTAGAAGCCCTTGCCGGTCTTTCTGCCCCACTCGTGTGCGTCGTATTTCTGCTTCACAATGTCGTAACCCGGCGGTTTGATCCCGGTCTCTACTAGCCTGCGCTCATTAGCCATGTAGTTGAGGTCAATTCCGGTGAAGTCGGTCAGCCGGAACGGCCCCATCGGGTGGTTCAGCCCTAGCTCCACACCCCGGTCTATGTCCTCGGCAGAAGCAATGCCCTGTTCGAGCAGGTTGTAGGCCTCATCCTTGATGGCGCGGAGGATTCGGTTCACGATGAAACCATCGATCTCTTTCCTTAGTAGGATCGGGACCTTGCCGGTTCTCTCCGCAAACTTCAGCAGGAATTCTGCCGTGGCCTCGGAAGTGTGTTCGCCCTTTACGACTTCAACCACTTTCATAACCAGTGCAGGACTGAAGTAGTGAATGTTCGCCAGGCGCTCAGGGTTGGTCAAGTAATCGCGGAACATCGAAGATGGCATGTAGCTCGAGTT
>DBQN01000028.1:6502-7766 GCA_002305255.1 Firmicutes bacterium UBA1393
AGTGCTGCATCTGCCTGCTCTCGCGTGAGCCTACCCTTGACCACGCGGCCGTCCATGTACTCGACGGCCCATGCTGCTGCCGCAGCACGAGTCTCTGGGCTGATGTCTGTGAGCGTAACCTCGTAGCCATACATAGCGGTATTCAGACCGATCTGTCGCCCCATCAAGCCACATCCGACAACTCCCACGTTCAGGAGTTGTTCAATCTGCATTTCGCTCACCTCACCCGGTCTAGTGCATCCCACCGTCGGCAACAATGATTGCACCATTTACGAAGCTAGCCTCATCTGATGCAAGGAATAGGTATACGTTCGCGATTTCCTCGGGCTGCCCAGGCCTCTTGACTGGAATCTTGTCTATCTTCTGCTTCATGACGTCCGGAGGTATCTGGTCCGTCATCCTCGTACGGATGAACCCGGGGGCAACTGCGTTGACGTTGATCCCCCACTTTCCGAGTTCTCGGCCCATTGAGCGCGTGAGTCCCATTATGGCGGCCTTTGACGCCGCATAGTTTGTCTGACCGAAGTTGCCCGTGAGCCCCGAAATCGACGAGGCATTGACTATCTTGCCATAGTGCTTCTCCATCATAATCGGGAGTACCGCTTTCGACACACGGTATGTTCCCTTCACATTGATATCCAACACCTGGTCGAACTGGTCTTCGTTCATCTTGTACATCTGTGCATCCATGGTGATGCCGGCGTTGTTGATGAGGATGTCGATTGTTCCGAACTCTGCCACTACTGCCTTCACCATGTTCTCTATCTGCTCATCGTTGAGGATATCCACGGCGAAGCCCCGCACCTTTCCGAGTGCAGACAGCTCCTTCTCAGCAACACGGACTCGCTCTGCATCGATGTCGCAGATAGCCACCACGGCGCCCTCTTCAAGGAACCGCTTCGCAGTTGCATAGCCAATCCCGCCGGCCGCTCCAGTCACTATTGCGACCTTGCCTTCCAGTCTCATTGCGCTCCCTCCGTGTCAATGCTTCGTTCTACTGCCTGTTACCGGCTCCATCGCCTGGGTAGATGTCTAGCAACGTCGCCATGCCCTGCCCTCCGGCAGAGCACATGGCGGCAATGCCCTGCTTCTGTCTGCCGCCTTGCGCCGCAGTCAGCATGGACAGAACCATCATGAGCCCATCTCCGCCCTCGTTTCTTCCATAGCTGAGCGCGCCACCGTTGAGGTTGGTCTTGTATCGGAGCGCGTCCTGGGCGTCATGCGAGCCTAGCGTTCTGAGCGCGCTCAGAACGCATGCTGCGTT
>DBQN01000028.1:7813-19311 GCA_002305255.1 Firmicutes bacterium UBA1393
CTGGCGAGCGGACGGTATCCAAGCTCCACGGCGCGCTCTTCACTCATTACCAGTGCAGCGGCTGCACCATCGGCGTACGGAGCGATCGTCGGAAGGCCTCTCTTACCGAGGTCAAGTGACAGGTATTCGTCTGTGTCAATGACGATATCGCCACGCTTGCGGTCACTGATGACCACTGGTGCGACATGTTTGGAGTGTAGTTCTTGAGCGATGCGGGCCTTGCGCATCGACTCCTCTACATACTGCTGCTCGTCATCGATGGATATGCCTTCACTGTCAGCCAGCTCTCTGTGCCACTCCTCCCGGAGTATCGGATCTGGCTGTGTCCACATTTCACCCTCTGTGACAGTGTCGTAGATCACGCGGTTCTTCTCGTTGAAGCTGTAGCGTACGTCACGAAGCACAAACGGAGCTGCCGAGAAGCTGTCAGCTCCCCCGGCAATGACTGCTTCCTCGTTGCCTGTAGCTATCAGGTAGTAAGCGCTCCTGAGCGCCTGCATGCCGGAAGCGCAATTGCTGTGCACGGTGTAGGCGGGAAGCGTCTCCGGCAGCTTGAGCTGGAGCAATGAATACCGCGCGATATTGGAGGGGAAGGTGCTCGGACGTGCCTGCCCGAAGATGACTTGCCCAAGCTGGCCTGCATCAAACTCGGTGCGTTCCAGGAGGTTCTTGATTGTAGTAGCCGCAAGATCGTGGGAACACAGCTTCGCCATGCTACTTCCGGGTATGCCCCATGGCGTACGCACGATATCTACTAAGACAACACTTCGCTGTTCCATCACTGCACCTGCCTGCACTGTTCGAATACTGACGCAAAGCCCATACCGCCGCCGATGCACATAGTAACCAGGCCAAAACGTGCATCAGGCCTCTGCTGCATCGCATAGAACAACTTGGTCGTCAGGATGGCGCCAGTTGCCCCCAGCGGGTGGCCAAGCGCGATGGCACCACCGTGCACATTGGTCCGTGCCAGCAGCGTGTCGTAATCCTCATGCTCGCTCCAGGATGCCCACTCCCGAATGACCGCGACTGCCTGGGAGGCGAACGCCTCATTAAGCTCGATGAGTCCCATGTCATGGATGGTCAGCCCTGCTCTGGCCAGTGCCTTGCGCGAGGCCTCAATCGGGCCCACGCCCATGATCCTGGGTGAGAGGGCAGTTACCGCTGAGGCAACATGCCTCAGGTAGAACGGATACCCACAGCGGTCTGCCTTCTCTCTGCTCATGACCAGCACCGCTGCAGCAGCATCGTTGCGCCCAGATGAGTTCCCCGGTGTTACTGTGCCAGTGGCGGAGAATGCCGGCTTCAGCTTCCGAAGTTGCTCCATACTTGTGTCTCGAGGGTGCTCATCTGTGCGGAAACCATCAACCGGCACGATCTGCTCATCAAATGTTCCGCCGGCGATGGCCTCCTTCGCTCGCAACTGGCTGAGGTATGCAAAGCTGTCTTGGATCTCTCTTTCGATGTGGTAAAGCTCTGCAACGTTCTCTGCCGTCACGCCCATTGACAGCTCGCCATAGATCTCCACCGGTGTGTTGCCCGGGCCGCCCTCTGTCAGGGCGTCGCGCCACACCATGTCGCGGTTGCCGACGCCGTCTCTTGCACCTCGGAGATAGTAGCAGGACTTGCTCATGTTCTCGACGCCACCCGCCACGATGGTGTCAGCATCGCCAAGCGAGATAATCTGCGTGGCATCAAAGATTGCCTCAGAGCCTGAGGCACATGCCCTATGCACTGTATAGCCTGGTGTAGATTCTGGTAGCCGGGCGCCCAACCAGCCGAAACGTGCTACATTCATCGGTCGGGTGTTCATTTTGACGTTGCCTAGGATGACCTCATCGATTTCTCCAGCGTCGATGTGCGCCCGGCGTACCAATTCATCCAACACTCTAGCGGCGAGATCCTGCTCATCGTAGCTGCTCAACGACCCGCCTATCTTACCTATAGCTGTCCGTACAGCATGAGTGATTACTGCGTCCCGCACTCTCTCGCCCCCGTCCTGTGTCTAGCTGCACAGTTCTCTAATCTGTTCTGCCGTATACCCCAGCTCAGAGAGGACGTCTTCATTGTGCTCTCCGATATCCGGCGCTGGCTTGCGTTCAACCGGCTTGATCGTGTCAAACTTGAACGGTATCTTGGGGACTGGTATAGTGCCATGGCCCGGATGTGGAACCCTGTCCATCGTCGCCTCCATGAAGAACTCGTTGGCATAGACATCTCTCATGGAGTTCACCTTTGCTGCCGGTATGCCAAGTGAGTCGAACAGCTGTTCAACCTCGCTGGCCGTCATTGTCTTGAACTTCTCTTCGAAAATCTTGGTCAGCAGGGCCCGGTTCTCAACTCGCAGAGCCATAGTCCGATAGAGTGGATCGTCGTGGAGCTTTTCGAATCCCGGAATGGTGCAGATCTTATCCCATTGCGCTTCATTGGAAGTGGCGATGATAACCCAACCGTCACTTGCCCGATAGCCTTGGTGGGGAGCGAGCTGGAAGCTGGCCATGCCATGGCACTTGTGATCTGTTCTTGTGATATCGAACATGGTCGCCATATGGCCCGCGTACGCCATCTGGGTGTTCATCAGAGAGGCTTCTACATGCTGCCCTTCGCCGGTCTTCATGCGGTTGAGCAATGCCGCGACCACGCCAAATGCAGCACAGATACCGGTTCCAACGTCGTTCACCGAATAGGCGGTGCGCACCGGTTCGTCATCGCGACCGTTCCCGGTGATAGCCATCATGCCGAACTGGGCCTGCGCGATGATGTCGTAGCCACCTTTGTAGCGGTAAGGGCCGGTCCGTCCATAGCCCGAAATGGAACAGTAGATAATGTCGGGTTTGATCTTCTTCAGCTGCTCGTAGCCGATACCCAGCTTCTCCGGAGCGTCAGTGCGCATGTTCTCTAGCACGACATCGGCAGTCTGCACAAGTTTGTAGAATGCCCGCAGTGCCTCGGGCTTCTTTAGGTTCAACGTTATGCTCTTTTTCCCGAGGTTGTACGCAACAAAAAACGCGCTCAACACTCCGTCCTTCTTCGGGTACGTGTTGCGCCCGTCATCTCCGGTTTCGGGCATCTCAATCTTGATGACCTCCGCGCCCAGGTCGGCAAGGATCATGCCTGCGTAAGGTCCCGCCAGCACCCTGGTGAGATCCAGCACCCGAATGCCATCCAGAATCACTGTGTTTCCCTCCTAGGAGGCGTGATGCTCTTCGAAAGATGTAAGCATACCGCCCTCATTCCAGTCCATAGAAGCGAAGAGCATAGTGAACAATCGCGAGTTGGTCAGCGACTCGCTGCTCCAGCGGGTAACTTGTGAGTGTCTCTATGGTGAAGATGGGTATGCCGAGCAGCCGCGAGACCGTGCGATTAACACTGCCTGCCACACCCGGCTCAACAAGTGAGTACTTGGAGATGCCCACATTTCCGGCCTCGTTGTCTAGCAAGAAACTGAACAGCAGATCTCCAACGTCATCGAAGTTGGTATAGATGATAGAGTTGCCGAGCCCGTAGCCATCGTTCGTGCCCAGATCGTGGTTGGCTTCGTGCAAGTCGATTACGAGGTCAGGGCGTAGCTTTTCTATCTCGCCGAAGATGGCTGCGGCGATTCGCTGGGCATTGTCGCCTTCAGGGTCACCGGGAAAGGCCCGATTCAAATCCCCGGCACCATCCACGTATCGCTTTTTCGCGGCTGCGCCCGATTGATTTGCCGGGGCGATGATGTAGAGCTTGCCGGCAACAATGCTGGTCTCTGCTTTCAGCCGCTTCCCAGCCTCGATCCCGGCCACTTCGTTGCCATGGATGCCGCCTACGATAAACACCGTTGGTCCATCTTCAGCACCGGTTATGACCGTGATCTCGTTCTCGAGCTCGGTTCCCTCAAGGATTCGGTAGCGATCAACAACAGGCAAGCTTCCTGCTTCTTCAAACGCTGCGACTCCAGGAGCGATCAGGAGGATGCATAGTAGCACGGGCAGCAGTCTCTTCATGTCTGTTCCCCCTGCGATTCCGATATTTGGTTAACTGGATTATATCAATAATCTCATGGTGTGTAAAGCCAGGTATGGCTGAGGAACCGCTTGATGCCAGCACATGCCTTAAGATATAATTCAGTTAACTAAATGTCCGGGGCATGAAGGGTGTTACTGTCACGATGGATGAGATGTTCGATGTTCTAATCATCGGTTCCGGGGTCGTTGGCAGTGCGGTCGCACGCGAACTGTCACGCTACAGTCTGAAGATCGGGGTACTCGAGAAGGAACCCGACGTCTGTTGTGGGACGAGCGCCAGAAACTCTGGCGTGCTCCATGCGGGTTTCAACAACAAACCTGGCTCGTTGATGGCCAGATTCTGCGTGGAGGGTAACCGCGGCTTTGATGAGGTAGCAAGAGAGCTGGACATCCCGTACAAACGCACGGGCAAGCTGGTAGTCGGTTTCACACCAACCGACAGGGAACGGCTGCTGGCCATGAAAGAGACTGGCGACAAGAATGGTGTACCCGGTCTCGAGATCGTTGATCGGAATCGCATCAACAAGCTTGCTCCTGCGGTACGTGGCGAGTTTGCACTCTGGTCTCCATCAACAGCTATTCTGGATCCGTTTCAGTACACCCTTGGCCTGGCGGAGAACGCCGCGCTCAACGGTGTTAGGTTCTTCTTCAATAACGAGGTCACAGGACTCGAGTTCAGTGATGGCATCTATCACGCGAAGACCACGAAGGCTACATATCGCAGCCGCTGGGTGGTGAACTGCGCGGGGCTGGGTTCGGCGAAGATCTCTGCCATGCTCGGCATGGGTGAATACACCATACACCCGTGCCGGGGTGAGTATTTCGTGCTCGACCCCAAGATCGGGCCATTGCTGCCCCTGCCGGCCTATCCCATCCCCAATCCTGCAGAAGGTGGACTTGGCATCCATGTGACACCCACCGTCGACGGGAACGTACTGATCGGCCCCAGCTCGGAGTATATTGACGGCGACGACGATTACTCCTGCACTCAGCAAGCGATGGATCTCCTGATTAAGGGAGGTTCAAAGATACTCCCCGCCATCAAACGTGAGCACTTCATCCGCAACTTCGCCGGAATTCGTCCCAAGCTCACTTCTGAGTCGGAGGGCGGGTTCCGCGACTTCGTGATCGAACGTCGGCCCGAAGCACCACATGCCGTCAATCTCGTTGGGATTGAGTCACCTGGGCTTACGGCTGCTCTACCCATCGCCGGAGAGGTCATACGGTTGATGCAACAAGTTGAGACGTTTTCCCCCAACCACGGCTTCAACCCAGTTCGAAAGGGCATCACCCCCTTCCGGAACAAGACGCCGGAGCAGCAAGCAGAGCTCATCAAGGAGAACCCCGATTACGGTGAGATCGTGTGCAGGTGCGAGACCATTACCAAGGCCGAGGTGCTGGCCGCGATTCGGAATCCGCTGGGCGTGGATACCGTTACGGGCATCAAGTACCGTTGCCGTACTATGATGGGGCGTTGTCAGGGGGGCTACTGCCAGACTCGGGTGGCAGAACTGATCATGCAAGAGAGTCATAAGACCCCCGAGGAAGTCCTCTATAGCCGCGAAGGGTCATATCAGTTCACAGGGACGGTAAGGTAGCGATGGAAATGATCCGCAAACGTGTCGTGATTATCGGAGGTGGGCCGGGTGGGCTCGCGGCTGCGTGCGAACTACACCGGAAAGGGATCCGAGATATCCTCGTGCTGGAACGCGAGCACCAGCTTGGCGGCATCCTTCGTCAGTGTATCCACGATGGGTTCGGGCTCACCCGTTTCGGGCAGACGTTGAGCGGCCCTGAGTACGCCGATAGGTTCATCGATGAAGTCAAGAAGCTTGGGATCGAATGCATCACCGACACGACGGTGATAGACATCACGCCCGACCGCGTGATCACATCCGCCTCCGCAAGCGGGCTGCTCCAGATCTCGGCTGATGCGATTGTCCTGACGATGGGATGTCGGGAACGCACGCGAGGCGCACTTTCGATTCCGGGTAACCGCCCTGCCGGAGTGTATACCGCCGGGGTGGCTCAAGCCTACATCAACTTGAAGAATATTATGGTGGGCAGGAAGGCCGTGATCCTTGGATCGGGCGACATCGGCATGATCATGGCCAGGCGGCTGACGCTCGAAGGCGTCAAAGTCGTTGCCGTGTTTGAGATCATGCCCTATCCGAGCGGCCTGCCTCGAAATGTTGAACAGTGCCTGAACGATTACGGAATTCCGCTCTATCTCAGCCACACTGTCACGAGTATCAACGGCAAGAGCCGTCTGGAGTCGGTGACCGTCAGCGAGGTAGACGCCTCTCTGAAACCGATACCCGGTACAGAAAAGGAATACGAATGTGACACCTTGATCCTGTCAGTCGGTCTCATCCCCGAAAACGAGCTGTCGCTCAAAGCCGGCATCGAGCTTGACCCGCGCACCAGGGGCCCGGTCGTGGATGAGGATTACCAGACCACTACGCCCGGCATTTTCGCCGCTGGCAACGTTCTACACGTGCATGACCTGGTTGATTTCGTATCCCTGGAGGCGGAGAACCTGGCGCGTGCCGTGGTTGCGTATCTTGACGGTAGCTTGCCATCATGCGGTATCACCATCGAGACCGACAGTTCAATAGGATACACGGTTCCGCAGCACATCAGCGGCGAGAAAGATATCACGCTATCGCTACGCGTACGTCGTCCAATGAAGCCATGCACTCTTGAGCTGTGGCAGGATAGCAAACTACTCGCCACAAAGACACTCAGAAAAGCGATTCCCGCCGAAATGGAGCAGATCACCTTGCCGGTCGGGCAATTAGTCAACACCAACAGCGTGAAGGTGGTGGCGCGGAATGCTTAGAGAGTTCACTTGTATATGTTGCCCTAATGGCTGTACAATGGAAGCAGTAGTAGAAGACGGGGTTCTGACGAAAATCGCAGGAAACCTCTGCAAACGAGGTAGAACCTACGTTGAACAAGAGTTGATTGCGCCAACACGCACCATATCCACTTCTGTGCGAGTCGACGATGGCGAGTTGCCCTTGGTCAGCGTGCGCCTGACCGCACCCATCCCAAGGGAACGCATTTTCGACGCTATGGCGGAGATCAGAAAGCAGCGGCTGACCGCACCGGTCGTCACCGGGCAAGTAATCATCAAAGACGTGTTGGGGATGCAGAGCGACGTTATCGCCACCAAAACCGTTCGCAAAGCTGAGCCGTGACACCCTGAAAGGATGATTGGATTGGAACCCCGCTCGATCAGCCGGATCAAGACCAAGAAGGCTTACCAACAAATCGTCGAAACCATCCTCGAGCTGATCGTTCAGGGAGAGCTGGAATACGGCAACAAGCTCTACAATGAGCAGGATCTACTTTCGCTGCTCGGAGTGAGCCGTCCAACGTTGCGAGAGGCGCTGCGAGTACTGGAGTTCCTTGGGATAGTCACCGTGGGCCCACGTCGCGGCATAGTCATCAACGAGCCTGAGGATTCAGACGGCTACTTGCCGCTCATTTACATCATGATGTTTGAGAAGACCGGCGAGAGGGCACTGTTCGAGCTGCGCCAGGCACTTCAAATCGAGATGGTGGGATACGCAGCGCTTCGCCGTTCACCTGAGAACCTTGACATGCTCAATGAGATCGTAGTGCGCACAGAGAACAACCTCGGGGCGGATAACGATGTGTTTGCCCAGCTCGACTTCGATTTCCACATGCAGATCATGCGCTGTGCCGAGAACACGCTGGCACTCCGGCTCATGAGAACCTTTGGCACCCTGATGCGAGACCAACTCCGGGAGATAATCTACGCCCTGCCTCTTGAGAGACGCTTTGATACACTGCGCTTCCATCGGGAAATCGCGGAGTCCGTTGCTCAGCGGAACGCAGAAGCGGCACGCGCCACTATGAGGAGGCATCTCGAACGGCCCCACAACGCCCTTACTGATCGGCCTCTTACGATAAGGCTATGATCGCGTTCGTGCCGATTGCACGCAAATACGAAGGCCGCCGGGCACATCCCCCGGCGGCTCTTGCTATCTCACCTGCAAAACGAGCATGAAAGTGGTGAGCCGCGCGGGACTCGAACCCGCGACACCCGGATTAAAAGTCCGGTGCTCTACCAGCTGAGCTAGCGGCCCACTTCTAGACGTGTCGCATTTCATTATAGCACGGCCATGCAAGGCCGGGCAATGGAATCGCCGTGCATGCGGAAGGAGTACCTGGCATGACGTAGAACTACGTTGAATGGGTCAAGTATCCATCATGTATCGCAGCATACATAAGAGGAGGTCACTCAACATGCGAAAACCGGCTGTCATGGTACTTACTACGCTGCTCATCCTCACCCTCGGTTCGCTGGCGGTGTCAGCGAAGGGGTTCCAGCTCGGCGAAGTCGAAGTAGGCGCCGGCCTGGCTTACGGTCGTTTCTCAACACACGATCACTATTGGGACGAGAGACTCTCAGTCAACCTGCCTGTCATATCAGTGCACGGCGGCTACGAAGCACTCCCTGGTCTGAGACTGCTCGCCAACTACTCACTTGGCATCAGATCCCTGGACGAGCCGGATTACGATGGAGTCGACTCCTATAGCTACAAGAACCTCGACCTCGCCGTGGCCCTGGCACTGACCGACAGGATCGACTTGGTGGCCGGCTGGACCAGGTTTGCATCGGTCTACATTTCGGACTCCTGGATGGAGACCGTCGAGAACGTGGGCGGAGGCTTCAAGGTGGGTGCCGTCGCCAGACTTCCCCTGGCCTACGGCCTGTCGGCGGAGGTCGGCTACTCATTCATCCCGCTGGTGAATGCAACCACGTCCATGAACGCCGAGGAGGAGGTCACGTATGCCGGTCAGGGCCATGAGCTCAAGGCCGGGCTGAACTACACCACCAGCTTTGGCCTCGGTGTGGCGCTTGGGTTCCGCTCTGAGGTATACTCAGGCATCGATGACTGCTGCGTGGATGGTCCCTACGACCTTGCGGGCTTCAGAGGCGGATCCCTCGAACTATCCTACAGCTTCTAGCGCCAGCTAGCCACAGAACACAGAACAGATCGGGAGAGCAAGCGGGTCGCCCCGCCGCTCTCCCGTGTCTTTCGACTACCTCTGGCTCCCCATGAAGAACAGCGCTACCGTTCCGGGCCCTGAGTGGGCACCGATTACAGGATCGACGTAGTTTATCACCACGTCTCTCACATTCATCCGCTCGCGCACCAGTCTCTCAACGTACTGCGCGTCCTCGATGCAGTCTCCATGGGAGATGAACACCAACTGCTCTTCAGGGCGGACGGCTGTCTTCTGCATCTCCTCCACCAGGGTATCGAGGGCCTTCCTGCGGCCTCTCACTTTCCCGATGGCCACCAACTTGCCTTCATTGTCGACGTGCATGATGGGCTTGACGCTGAGCATGGTGCCCATGAGGGCCGTGGCTCCGGATATCCTTCCCCCGCGCTTGAGGAACATCAGGTCATCCACTGTGAACCTGTGAACCACGCGAAGGCGATTCTCCATGAGCCAGTTGTACACCTCGTCCATGCTCTTGCCTGCCCGCCGCTGCTCCGCCGCGTAATGCACGAGCAGACCTTCTCCCATCGATGCAGCGAGGGTGTCTACTGTGAGTATCTTGCGGTCGGGGTATTCCTCGGCAAGATCCCTTGCGACCAGGGTGGTCACACCGTACGAGCCGCTCAGGCCCGACGAGAACCCTATGTAGAGCAGGTCTTTGCCCTGCTTGAGCACGCTCTCGAACACCTGGCGGCAACGTCCCATGTCGATGAGGGATGTCTCAGCCATCTCCCCCTGGCGAAGGCGCTCATAGAATGTCTTGTTGTCAGTCTTCTGGCCCTCGATGTAGCTCTGGTGCTCTTCGCCGCTGATTCGATAGACCAGCGAGATGATATGCACTCCGTACTTCTCGATCTGTTCGTCAGTGAGGTTGGCAGACGAATCCGTGACTATTTCGTAGTTCATGTTTGTCACCCCATCCGCGTCGGCGGCCTTAGCCCACCGCGCTCCTACTCTTTTCGAGGTTGCGGAACCTTGTGTACTCCCGCTGCCACAGCAACTCAAAGAAGCCAGTCGGGCCGTTGCGCTGCTTGGCGATGATGATCTCAGCTATGCCGCGACGCTCGGGTTCGATGTCGGGTTTGTAGTAGTCTTCCCTGTATATGAAAGCGACAACATCCGCCGACTGCTCGATCTCGCCGCTCTCTTTCAGGTGTGACAGAAGCGGGCGTTTGTCGGCAGTCGCCTCCACCGCCCTGCTGAGCTGGGCCAGGGCCACAACCGGCACTTCCAGTTCGCGGGCTAACGCCTTGAGAGACCGTGTTATCTCAGCTATCTCCTGCTGGCGGTTTTCGACGCGGCCGCGCCCCTGCACCAGCTGAAGATAGTCGACGACCACCAGTGCGAGACCGTGTTCCGCCTTCACCCGCCGCGCTCTGGTGCGTATCTCCAACGTGCCGATGCTGGGGGTATCGTCAATATAGATCGGAGCTGGGCTAAGTCGGCCGATGGCATACGACAGCCTGCTCCAGTCTTCGTCATTGAGATTGCCCCTGCGCAGGCGCTGACCATCCACCGTAGCCTGCGAGCACAGCATTCTCTGCGCCAGCTGCTCGCAGCTCATTTCTAAGCTGAACACGAGCACAGGTTTGTTCTCCACGAGTGCCACGTGCTCGGCCATGTTCAGAGCGAAAGCCGTCTTGCCCATGCTCGGGCGCGCCGCAATCACGATCAGCTCCGAAGGCTGAAGGCCTGAGAGCATGTTGTCCATTTCGGCAAATCCCGTGGCCAGGCCGGTGAGCGCACCCTTGCTCGCGTAGAGCTTCTCGATGCGGTCGAACGTCGACATCATCACCGACTTCATGTCGGAGATGGTCGCGGTCTCGCCGCGCTGCGCGATTCGGAAAATCAGCTGCTCGGCCTTGTCTAGCGTCTCGTCTACCTCAGAAGACGGGTCATAGCCAAGCTGTGCTATGGTGGCGCCGGCGCTGACCAGGGAACGCATGATGGACTTGTTCTTCACGATCTTCGCGTAGTACTCGCAGTTCGCCGAAGTCGGCACGGAATTGGCCAGAGTGCTGATGTATGAGGCTCCGCCCACCTGCTCCAGCGCGCCTCTGGTTTTCAGGGCCTCCGTGACCGTGATCATGTCGGCCGGCTCGCCCCTGTTGAACAGCCCCACGAGGGTGTCGAAGATCAGTCGGTGCGACTCGCGGTAGAAATCCTCGGCCACCAAGAGTTCAGCCGCGGTGGCGATGGCTTCTTTGTCGAGCAGCATCGAGCCTATAGTGGACTGCTCCGCCTCTATACTCTGCGGCGGAACTCTATCTGCAATAGCTGGCGCGTTGACCGCCATGCCCATCACTCCTTAGGCCGGCCGAAGTTGAGTTCGCCCTCGAAAACGTGGGGGAAGGCCTCCTCTACGCGGCTGACCGGAATGACCTCTATCCCCGTGATGTCAGACGGCACGTCCTTGCTGTTCTCGGCAGGCACGATCACCTTTGCGATTCC
>DBQN01000028.1:19400-23165 GCA_002305255.1 Firmicutes bacterium UBA1393
ATATCGCCGCCGCCAACGACGTTCACATGCACGTCGTAGTCCGACAGGTCAGCATCGGTGACCTGCCTGAACACTGAGGCCGCGTTGAACACCGAGTCCTTCGCCATGCTGCCTGAGGTTTCGTTGAACCTGATCGTGCCCTTGCCCTCCTCGCGCGCGGGGAAGGCTACGGCCTCGATCTCGATGACAGAGCCCAAGAAACCGGCGACACCCAGTCCGAAGATCTTGCCCTTGATTGCGGAGTCACTGGCCTTGGCGCGCACGTACGGCGACAGTCTCCCAAGGCGTACGCTCTCCTCCACATCCGACACGGTAATGAGCACGTCTCTCGTAGCGTCGGCACTCCGTTCACTGGCGCGCAGCAGCGCGATGCCATAGGCGTCGACGAGCAGGTTCGTGGCCCGGCGCCCCTCGATGGTGTAGTCACTGACGATCTCCGGCACACCAGGCTCCATGCTGACACCTAGCTTGGCCGCGGCGTTGCGCACGATCTCCTGGATGTGGCGCTGCGTCAGCGGCTCAAAGAACACCTCAACCGCCCTCGAGCGCAGCGCGGGGTTGAGCTCCGAAGGGTCGCGCGTGGTCGCGCCGATCAGCACGAAGTCGGCCGGTGCGCCTTCGGTGAACAGCTTCTTGATGTATGTGGGCACATTCGGGTCGGTGGGGTCGAAATAGGACGACTCAAACACCACCCGCTTATCCTCCATCACCTTGAGCAGCTTGTTGAGGAGCACCGGGTCCATCTCGCCAATCTCGTCGATGAAGAGCACCCCGCCGTGGGCCTCGGTAACCAGGCCGAGCTTGGGCTCAGGAACACCGCCTTCGGCAAGGTCCTTGCGGGCACCCTGGTATATCGGGTCATGCACCGAGCCAAGCAGCGGGTTGGTCACCTCGCGCGGATCCCAGCGCAGCGTAGTGCCGTCAACCTCGACGAACTTCGATTCTGCCACGAACGGCGTGAACTTCGACTTCTTGGCCTCTTCAAGCGCCAGGCGGGCAGCCGTGGTTTTGCCCACGCCGGGCGGACCGTAGAGTATCATGTGCTGCGGAAAAGGCGACGCCACCTTCGCCAGCAGCGACCGAACAGCGCTCTCCTGCCCCACCACCTCGGCCATGGACGACGGCCTGATGATCTCCATCGCCGATTTCGCCATCTGCCTGGCCTCGAGCTTTTCGAGCTCCGCCAGCTTGCGTAGGGTTTCGGGCGTGTCGGGGCCCGAGTCCTCCTTCAGGATCTGCATCCTGATCTCGTTGACGTAATCCTCGTGGCGCTGCTGCATGCGGTCGTTAATGCGCCGTTCGATTTTCTCCTCAAGCCGGCGCTTGGCGACGATGTCGGCTATCTCCTCCTCGATGTCGGCCAGGGCCGCATCGATGGCATCGGGCGCCGGAGGCTGTTCGATGGTGGGATCCTCGAACACCAGCCGCTGCAGAGCCAGCACCCGGTCTTCTATCTTGGATGAGCGCATCAGATCAAGGGCATCCAGCTTACCCGCCTTGAGCACCAGCTTATCGGGGCCATTGAGGTCGGACAGCATGGTGAAGAGCCCCATGACCTGCCTTATGAGTTGCTCGTCGTCTTCCAGCTTCTCGACGAGGTTCTTGCTGCCTATGCCGCGGAATCGTTCAACGAGCGACTTCATGCACTGATCCTCCTGCTACTCCGGAACAACCTTTACACACACCTCAGCACTGACTCCCGGGTGCACTCGCACCGTAATGATATGCTCCCCGATTTCCCTTATGGGTTCGTGAAGTTCGATTTTTCTGCGATCCACAGCCACACCGATGACCTGGCTGATGGCCTCGGCGACGTCTTTCGCCGTGATAGACCCGTAGAGACGGCCGGCATCGCCCGCCTTCGCCTTGATGGTCACTCCGGTAGACTTGAGCTTCCTCGCGTCNNTCCTCGATCCTCTTGAGCTGGCCTGATGAGGCCGCGAGCGCCAGACCCCGAGGGATCAGATAGTTTCGGGCATACCCTTCGGCCACCTCAACTGCAGTGTCCTTCTTGCCCAGCCCGGGAACGTCTTTCTGAAGCACAACCTTCACGCTGCTGCCTCCCTCACATCTCTGGTGGTGTCATGCCTTGCGCGACACGAGCCTGCGAAAGTCCATCCACCCGTCTAGCAGGCCGGCCAGGGCCAAAGCCCACGTGAACGGAGGAGTCATGTAGAGCATGACCAGTATGACTATCCTAAAGCCTACCGACACTTTGTAATGCTCCAACAGGCCCCAGCCTACCGACGCACCCATGACCGTGTAGAGCAGCACGTACATCATGATCACGTTGCTGGTCGCACTCTGAGCCGCCGTGCCGCCAACCCTGGCCGTGAGCTGCCCCAAGAGCAGGGCCGCGATGAGCCCCCATGCCCACGCCCAACCCAGGCGCCACCTTCCGAAGGGCGGCAGTGCCTCCACATCGATCTTCGTGCGCTTCAGCACCCAGCGGGCCGCCGTGTACGAAATCAGCGCCGCCATAATCGCTCCGAACAGCAGAATGGTCGGCAGGAACAACTCGAACGCCTGCGGCAGTTGCTCCATCATGGTTCTGGTAGACTCAAGTGCTTGCTGAGACATGCCCAGCTGCTCATACATGGAAGACACCTGCGCCGAGGCCTGCTCAATCCCCTGCTTCAACTGGTCGAGCACCTGCGAGACCGACAGCCTCGATGTCACCGCGACGATGAGCAGATCGGAGATGACGACAGCGCCGTAGGCCGCCGCCGTAGCCAGGAGCGTCGACAGGGCTCGGGCCCTCCTCGCCATAAGCCCTCCCATGAGCAGCCCCACAAGGGCGATACGGATGAGGACGGTGATGGCGTCGAGCGGCCCGAGAATAAGGCCGATGCCCAGCGCCGCCACAGCACTCGCCACGGCTCCGGTGCGGAGGCCATGCCTCACCACCAGAATCGCGACGGGCACGGGAATGATGTACACCAGGAACTGCGTGTATACATTAGCGACGTAAAGAACCACAGTTAGTGCTGCTAACAGAGCTCCCTCAGTGAGAGCTCTGGTTGTCTGGCCCTTACCAGAACTCAAACAGAACGCCCCTTCCTGTGTGCAGCCAGCGCAGTGAAATCACCGTACCACTGTTCGATCTCATGCGCGTTTTGAATGTTCTCCTTGATGTTCGCATCTATCTGCGCGTCGACTGCCTCATACCCTATGCCCAGGTGCTTGGCTAAGAGATAGCATCCTATGATAGCATTCGCAATGTCGGTCGTGCGCGGCCCCGCATCAGTCGCCACGAGGGACTTATGGATCTGGGCTACGCTTCCGAGTATCTCCGCCTTCAGCCAGTCGACGGTTTTGAAGTTGCGGGCAATATCAGTATCGCGCCCGTATGGCATTACGATTCCTCCCCAGCTGACAATCCACGTGGTACGCTTCTCGACGGTCAAGGAGAAATCCTGCCGAGCTTATCTGCGAGAAAACTCCTTGGCGCGGGGCGCCAAAGAGCTTTCTCCAACGATATTCATGCCTGCGGCCGCTTGGCTATTCGGCCGTGAAAGGCAGCAGAGCGACGATGCGGGCGCGCTTCACAGCAACAGTCATCTGGCGCTGGTGCTTGGCACAGTTGCCCGAAATGCGCCTGGGAATGATCTTCCCGCGCTCTGAAATGTACCTGCGGAGACGGCCTGTGTCCTTGTAGTCGATGCTTTCTACCTTATCGACGCAGAACGAGCAGACTCTCCTTCTGGACCTACGTCCTCTTTCACGCTTCACTTGTGAAGTACCTCCGTTGTGAGGCTCGAGTGC
>DBQN01000028.1:23214-40947 GCA_002305255.1 Firmicutes bacterium UBA1393
CCGTGAGGAGCATCCACAGGACCGCTGGCCTTGTCGAGGAACTGGACTCTCTCGGCCACTACCTCGTAGAACGTTCGCTTCTGGCCATCCGGGTTTTCGTAGTTCCTCACCTGCAGACGACCGTCTACCGCTACCAGCCGACCCTTCCTCAGGTACTGGCTCACGGTTTCCGCCTGCTTGCCCCATACCACGATATCGATGAAATCGGCCTCGCGGTTACCTGTTTGAGGGTTAGGCCGAGCTCTGTCGACCGCAATGCGCATCCTGGCCACGGGAAGACCGGACTGCGTGACCCTGAGTTCAGGATCGCGGACCAGGCGGCCTATTAGTATCACACTGTTCATTACAGCACCACCCTGCCTCTTATTAAGGCTAGACTGCAGGGCTCCTAGTCATCCTGGCGGATGATAAGGTAGCGTATGACCGCGTCGGTAATCCTGTAGACCCGCTCGAGCTCGGCTACAAGTTCACTTGGCGCGTTGAAATAGTGGATTGCATCCCATGCCTCGGAACAATCCTCAATTTCATACGCCAGCCTGCGCCTACCCCTACGGTCGGTCTTCGTTACCTCTCCCCCGTTGCTCTGGATGAGCTCGCCGAACTTGGCGATCATGGCCTCGTATTCCTCTTCCGATAGCGACGGGTTCAACAGGAACATAGTTTCGTAGGCGTGCACTGACTTCACCTCCCCTCGGACTATGGCCCCGCATTCCATGCGGAGCAGGGATTGCGAATGCATTATAACATCAGTGCCAGACCCACGCAACTCGCCCAAAAGGGTGAATATTCCTTATGATTTCCTAAACGTTGAACTTGAACAACACTACGTCGCCGTTCTGGATCACATACTCCTTGCCTTCAGTGTGCACCCTGCCACGTTCGCGGGCCATAGCGAACGAACCGATGCTGAGCAGCTCATCGCATGTTATGACCTCGGCCTTGATGAATCCTCGCTCCATGTCGGAGTGGATCTTACCCGCCGCCGCCGGCGCCACAGTGCCGCTCGGAATGGTCCAGGCCCTGGTTTCGGTGCCCTTGATCGTGTAGAACGTGACAAGGTGCAGCGCCCGTCGCCCCGCCTTGATCAGCTCAGTAAGGGCAGAATCGCTAAATCCGAGTTCAGCAAGGTACTCATCGGCCTCCTCACGCGTCAGCTCGCACAGTTGTGCTTCGAGCTTGGCACTGACGGGCACCACCTGGTCGCCCTTGGCCTCCTGCATCACTGCCAGCACCGCCGGAAGTGTTCTGTCGGGCGCGACCAGGCCTGAAGCAGTGAGCATCGCCGCCTCCAGCTCTTGTTCAGACACGTTCGCCACTATTACTACGGGCTTCACGGTGAGCAGGAACATCTCGCTGACGAGTCTTGCGATATCGCCATCGAGTTCAGCACGGCGCAGCGGCGTTCCCGCATCGAGCAGCTGCTCGATGTGTCGGAGCGCATCCAGCTCGGCAGCGTACTTCTTATCCCCGGTCTTCAACATGGGCTCAACCTTCTTGATCCTGCGCCCCACCGTTTCGAGGTCAGCAAGGACCAGCTCAGTCTCGATCACGCCCATGTCGCGGACTGGGTCGGGGCTGCCATCCACGTGGGCCACTGAGTCGTCGGCGAAACACCTCACCACGTGGACGATGGCGTCTACCTCGCGCACATGCGACAAGAACTTGTTGCCGAGGCCTTCGCCCCTGCTGGCGCCCTTCACCAGCCCGGCGATGTCGACGAACTCGATGGTCTCAGGAGTAACCTTCGTAGCCTCCGCCAGAGCCGCCACCCTTTCGAGGCGGTCGTCGGGCACGTCCACGATTCCCTTGTTAGGCTCTATGGTGGTGAACGGGTAATTGGCTACGTTAGCATTGGCGCGGGCCAGGGCGTTGAAGAGCGTAGACTTGCCGACATTGGGCAGCCCTACTATTCCGAGACTAAACATCTCTGCCGTCGCCATCGCCATCGGGCGCTGCGACGAACACCTCCCTGATGTCCTTTATCAAGTCGAACCGCGAAAGCATCACGACCCGACCGCAGCCCTCGCACTTGATGCGGATGTCAGCCCCTACCCGAAGGATCTCCCAGGTCGCACTGCCACACGGATGGGGTTTCTTCAGCCTCACCCGGTCGCCGATGTGCAGGCGCACCGCCTTGTCTACCATCAGTTTTTGTCTCCTTCATGGCCCTGCACGTCATCGCAGCCGTTGTGCAGATACGTAGACCTGAGGTTGGCCGAGTCAGCCTCCTCGCCCCTGAGCACCACGGTACGCGGGTACGGCACCTTCATGCCGTTCTCAGCCATGATGTTCACTGTCAGCAGTTTGAGCCGACGCTCAACCGCCCATTGTTCCATGGGAACCGCCCTGGCCAGTATTCTGAGGGTGATGCCTGACGCGCCCAGTTGCTGAACCCCTAGCACCTGAGGCGCAGTAACCAGGTTCGGAATGTCTTTGGCGTGCGTGTCGAATGCCTCTTGGAGCAGGCTTATTGTGGCTGACGGGTCAGCCGTGTATGGCACCTCGACATCGAACATCACGCGCATGGATTGACCCCGGTAGTTGGTCACCCTGTCTATCGAGCCATTCGGAATAGTGTGAACTTCTCCACCGAAGTCCCTTATCTTGGTTACGCGAAGGCCCATCTCCTCAACGATTCCCGACACGCCGCCCAGTGTCACATAGTCGCCGACGGCGTACTGGTCTTCAAACAGTATGAAGAAGCCGCTGATCACGTCTCGCACCAGGTTCTGAGCGCCGAAGCCGACTGCGACGCCGGCGATGCCGGCGCCTGCAACCAGGCCGGCAGTATCGACGCCCAGTTCGCCGAGGGCCATGATTGCCCCCACGAAGTACACGGTGTATCGAATGATACTCTTGAGCAAGGTCCTTAACGTCATCACCCTGCGTGGATCAGCCAGTGATCGCAATTGGTCGCCTCCGCGCGGGCGGAACAGCCTGTCGACGAGTCTCGATAGCAGGTTGCCTACGATGTGCGCGGCGACGGCAATGATGGCTATGCGCAACAATACAATAAGTGCAGCGACCAATCCGTCTGTAATTTGAGTGGCATCGACATTTGGCAAGCCAGTCACCTCCGAGGAAGTATCCTGTAGTCTTAGTCTACGACACAGGCAAGACTAGTCCTCCCCAATAGACGAAAAACCCCTCCCGGCGCTGCCGAAAGGGGTGCACGAGGGCACCGATTGTTTCACGTGAAACTCTACCGCAGGGTCGTCGGCACGAACATATCGACCAGACCGATAACCAGTGCTGCTACCAGGGCACCGCCGATGGTCACGCTGAACCCGGTTACGATGAAGCTGGTCACATAGATCACTAGCGCCGACACCAGGAACCCCACGATCCCCCTCGCGTAGGGTGACACTGACCTACCCATTATGGCCTCGATAAGCCACCCGAGAAGTGTGATGACTAGCGCTGCCACGACTGCCGTCCAGAAAGAGGCCGTCATGAAGCCGGGTACCAGGAAAGATACAAACATCAATACTAGCGCCGATACCACTAGTCTCACAATGTGCCTTACCCATTGACCCATCTGTTATGCCCCCTCACTGAGTGTGCTGGAGTTGATAACCTATCGCGGTAACAGTATATCCAGCCACCGTGAATGTATGCCGTTATGCACTCTCAAACCGGGCAGATCGCGGTTTTCAACTGCTTTGCGGCATCCTCGGGCGTTGCTACGTTGACGAATACGCCTGTACCTATCTCGAATCCTGCGGGAGTGCTGAGGCGCGGAACCATCTCCAGTCTCCAGTGGTACGAGTTGTGCACGCTTCCCCACTCGTCAGGTGCAGCCTGCGTTGGGGACGTGCGCAGCACGAGGTTGTGGGGCACATCACTTACAGTAGAGTTCATCGCCTTGGCCAGGGCACCGAGCACTCTGGCCAGGGCAGTCGCGCCGGCGCTGTCGAGCTGCCCGAAGGATGCCTGATGCCTTACAGGCAGGATCCATGTTTCAAAGGGCATCTTCGGCGCGAAGGGAGCCATCGCCACGAACTCGCTGTCAGCCATGACGATCCTTGCCTCTGCCTCGAGCTCGTGCTCGATCATCTCGCAGAACATACATGCATTGTGGGTGCTCCAGTATGAGTGTGCCCTGTTGAGCTCCAGCCTCACTCTATCGGGCACAAAAGGCATGGCCATGATCTGTGAGTGTGGATGCTCGCGCGATGCCCCGGCCCGACGACCGTGGTTGCGCAGTATCTGCACGTATTGGACTCTGGGATCCGCGGCCAGCTGGCTATAGCGCTCTGCCCACACAGCCATCACCTGGGCGAGGTGTTCAACGGTGTAGGTTGCCAACCCAAGATCATGTTCGGGCGATTCTACCACCACGTCGTGAAAGCCAACGCCCGTTCGTGTGGCATAGGGCCCGATACGGCCATCCACGACAGCACCCTCCGGTGTCAGCGCCGGATACTTGTTGGGCACGACGCGCACCGACCATCCGGTATCACCCTCCAGTGTCAGCACAGCGGGAGGAGTGCGCTCCTCATTGTGGGGGCAGAAGGGACATGCGGAGTTGCCCCCGCCGTGGTCATAGGGGCGATGCGCCCTATCTTGGGCCATTATCACCCAATCGCCTGTGACAAGATCCTGCCTGAACTCAGGCATCAGACCACCCCCTGTGCACCTTCTGCGCTTCGCTCAATATAATGGAGTGCCGTAGGAACACGGCACTCCGGCCATACCGAAGGAGGAATCGCCTTGTGGAGGTTGCTTGAGGTAATCGCTAGTCCGTATTTCAGGTGGCGCAAGCGCACCTGCATCGTGCTGGTCATGTCAGGGAGAAGATGACCGCGCCTGCAAGGCCCGATAGAGCCAGCACGAGTATTGGATGGAGCTTCACCCAGAAGATCATTGCCGCCGCCCCGATACCGATGATCACAGATCTTGCGTCCGCAAAGGCTACGCGGCCGACTGAGATCACCGCTGCCGCGATCAGCCCCACAACGGCGGGGCGCATGCCCGCCCTTACATGTACGAGCCAGTTCGCACTGCTGAGCTTCCTTGCCAGTGCGGCCAACAATAGAACGATTACTACCGAGGGAGCTATCACTCCCAGCGTTGCGATGACACCGCCCGGTACGCCGCCCAGGCGATACCCTACGAAGGTGGCGCTGTTGACCGCGATGGGGCCTGGCGTGACTTCGGCAATGGCAACGATGTCGGTGAACTCGGCCAGAGTGAGCCAGCCTTTGCCGTCTATTATCTCCGATTCGATCAGGGGCAACATGGCATAGCCTCCGCCGAACGTGAACAGGCCCACTTTGGCGAGAGTCAGGAATAGCTCCAGCAGAATCATCTCTTGACACCCCCCATCTTCAACGCAACGCCTACCAATGCCGCCGCCACGATAACCAGAGGTGTACTAATGCCGAAAGCCGCCACGGCAAGCAGCGCCGCCGCCGCCAGCATCAGGTCGCGCCCGGACTTCATTATGGGCTTCCCTATCTTGACGACGGCGGAGAGTATCAGCACCACCACTGCCGGTCGGATGCCGGCGAAGGCCGCCTGTACCACCTTGGCCGACGCCACCTGTGAGAACATCGCAGCCACCAGCGTTATGATGATGATCGACGGAAGAGCACAGCCTGCGACCGACACGAGTGATCCGACGATTCCTCGAAGCTCGAATCCCACGTAGGTCGCGGTGTTGATAGCGAGGGCACCAGGCGCGGTCTGCGCCACGGCCAGGATATCTACGAACTCATCCTTCGACAGCCAGCCATGCTTGTCCACGATGTCCTTCTGGATCAGGGGGATCATCACGTAGCCCCCTCCGATGGTGAAAGCTCCGATGCGAAAGAAAGTCCAGAACAGTTCGGTGAGCGAGGCCCTTGAACAGGCGGCCTGCCTGTCGGCCCCGTTACTTTCGGGCGATATGCTCATGCGTCTGCTATGTCCCCCTTACTTCCTGCCGCGCCTTGAGCCGCCGTATTTCCCAGTCATGTGGATCACTGACTGCCTGACGCTTAGCGCTCCGGAAACCACTCCCAGCAGGAATCCAAGTATCGCTCCCCAGGGCCGGCTGTCGATCACGCCATCAACGTACATGCCCACTACAAAGCCCATTACTACCGTGGTGCCGAACTCCACCGCGATCCACAGATGGTTCACGCTGAATGATCCGCCTCCTATGGCGTGGGAGACGCAGGCCGCGCCGGTGACCCCAGCGAGCTTGGGCCCGCCGATCCCGCTCTTGAGAGAGGCGCTGAGGTCGACGGTGCCGACGGCCCCACCGTCAGCACCGAAGGCTTCGGCTTGTATCTGTCGTTCGAGACAAGTTCACGGCGCTGTTCAGCACCATCCAGTTCGAACACCCGGTATACTGACACCTTATAGCCCGGCGCCCCTTTCTCGGTCACAACTGAGCTGCCCGGGGCCGCTGCCGGATCGACTCGCTGTATCTGGCTAGGCGCTATTGTGTCAGTGACCTCGGTCATGATCTTCACCGACATCCCGTCGGCGACATCGCCGAACACCTTCACGGTTATCGTGTCCGTGTCAGTGCTGGCCTTGATCATCACGTGCCTTTCAGTGTTGTTACGGAATTGAAAGTCAATGGCGCCATAGCTCACGGTGGCATCCCTGCCGAGCGGAACATATGCCACCGGAAGGGAGTGGTTCATGCGCGACCTGATCTCGAGCCCCGCAAGCAACACTGCGTTGTATAGAGTAGTAGACACCTGGCAGATGCCACCACCCACCCCGGGCACGAGTTCGGAATTGACGATCACATCAGCCTCGAGGAATCCACGGTCGACGGTGCGCGGACCGACGACCTCATTGAAGGAGAAGGTACCCCCCGGCGCGATGATCGTTCCGTCGATCTTCTCGGCTCCCAGTCTCACATTCACCGTGCGCTTGTAGTTGCTTGCAGTGAACTTGGTGGTGTACTTGCCGATGAGCTTGCGAAGGCCCAGGGCTTCCAGGTCTGACGTGCTCACTGTCGGACGAATTGTCTCAATGGGCAACTCCACACTGCGGCGCGAAAGGGAGAGTGTGGCCTGACGCAACAGCTCGGGCAGCTGGCGCGCTATCAGCCCACGGCCGTTGGTAGAAGGTTTGATGAGCACCTGATCGTCTTGCGTGAACGTGAGCTGTGCATCCACGGGTTCCATCCGCACTTCGGCCGCAATGGAGTACAGAGTGTCCATCAGCTGCTGCTGATCGGTGCTGACCAGTAGCGGAATCTCGATGCCTTCGCGAGCTGCCTGCTTGCGCTGTGCATATCGGGAGAAGATAGAACCCGTTCTGCCTACCTCGTACGCCCCTGATACAGCGGCGTCAACGTTGAAGTGTGTGCCGATGTCAGACGGGTACATGATCCAGGCCTCTTCACCGAGCCTCAGTTCTATAGGCGCTGACAGGCAGGCGTTTGCATAGCCCTCGAGCCGACGCCTGGCCTCTTCGCGGCTGACACCGCCGAGATCGAAGCCTGCTACGGTCACCCCTTCGACAATGGTTTCATCGTCGAACAGCATCGGAATAGCTGACCGCGACGCCAATGCGAAACCGGCGACCAGGCCGACCAGGACAACGGATATGGCGATCCTCAGGATGTGCGCTCTCGGTCGGGAGTCCACGATGTCGACACTACCCCCCTGTTACCTGCCTGTATACTACATACTCATCCGTCAGCCCTCATATACTGCAATTGCCGGTACAGCTCGCGGCCACATGTCAGCGAAATGGGGGCGACGCCGTGAGAACCACTGATAACCGCCACGATGCGTCGGCGATTCCGTTGGACGTTGGCAGCATGGCCTCAGGTTGTCGCTGCAGGACCGCTTTCGACGCCCCCGGCGTCGGTAATGTGCTGGCTGACGCGATCAGACGATGCTTGGGCCCTCACCCCGGGAGAACCGGCGGAATCCTTCATGTCGTGTGCGTCGGGACTGACCGCTCAACCGGTGACGCACTGGGGCCGCTGGTCGGCAGCAAGTTGCGGGGACTCATCGGGCAGGAGCGCACGGTCAGACTGCTTGGCACACTCGACGAGCCTGTGCATGCGGGGAACCTGACGCAAGCGGTGGCCAGCATCAACGTCACCAATCCTCAGCGCGATCCAGTGCTCGCCGTCGACGCATGCCTCGGCAAAGCAGGCAGCGTGGGGCAGATCACCGTGAACATGGGTCCCCTTCGCCCCGGAGCCGGAGTAGCCAAGGATCTTCCCCTCATCGGGAATGTGCACATCGCCGGGGTAGTCAATGTCGGCGGGTTCATGGAGTACCTGGTGCTCCAGAACACACGGTTGTCGACTGTGATGCGGATGGCAGATGCCATCGCCAGGGGGATCTACATCTATGTGTCGAACCCCTAGCTGATACCCCATGCCTCGCAAAGCTCAGCGCGCACCTGATCGTCAGTGAGCTGGCGGAAGTGTTCATAGCACTGAGAGACCGATTCGAACTTGCGAGGCTGGTTCAGCACTATCACCAGATCCGCGTTGGCCTCCAGCCTATGGATTACATCCGGCGGACAGACCGGGGCGGCCATGATCAGCGCCGCGGCACCCTTGCCTGCCAGTGAGCGCGCTGCCGAAATCAGCGTGTGCCCCGTGGCGATACCGTCATCCACCAGAATCACGTCTCGCCCCTCCAAGGCAGGATATGCACGGTTCCCACGATACAGCTCTGCACGGTCGCGCAGTTCGGCAGCGGCACGCTGCACTTGCTCGCGAATGTAGTTTTCCGTCACGCCGTATACATGGAGAACGCGGCTGTCGATCACTGCGATGCCGCTCATGTCTACCGCGCCCAATGCCAGTTCAGGGTTGAATGGAGCACCTATCTTCTTTGAGAGAACGATATCGACGTCACCGTCGATCGACTTGGCGACCTCTATCGCCACCGGAACTCCGCCGCGCGGGAGTCCCAGCACAACAGGGTTGTTCCAGCTGCGCTTCGCCAATAGTTGCCCGAGAAGACGCCCCGCTTCACGCCTGTCGCGATACAGCATAGTACGGCCTCCGCTCACACGCAATTCGGGTGTACGGGCTACAGTCTACCCCTGTCGACGGACGTCATCAGTCTTGCGCTACATCAGATCGAGTCTCTACGGCCTTCGCTATCGCCTGCAGCTCCTCGGTGGAGAGAACATGGGGCGACCGGCCTGCCCTGACGGCCTTTGCGTATATGCGCGTCTCGTATCTTCCTGCCATGCCGGTGATCACGACGCCGTTCTTAGCGTCGTCCAACAGTGCGACGGAGAAACTCAGCGCACCGCCGACGTCTTCGAAAGCATCGTACCGAACAACGCCAACATGCTGAACATGGCTTGTGCTGGCAGTTTCCAGCCGATCGAGCTGCTCCTGAGTGCGCTCGAGATTTCGAGCCAACTGATCAGCCCTGTCGATGTAGTCAAGGAGCAGTGTTTCGGCATCACCCCTGCCCTCGGCGCCAAGCAAACGTACGTAGCGCCTCTCCAGCCTGCGCAGTCTTGCGGTTATCACCAGAACGACAGCCAGCGCGACGGCAAGCACACCCGTCAAGACAATTGGCAGGAGATAGCCATTAAGTGCTAGTAAAGGTGAGACAGAATTTGATTCCATGTTCAGCCCGGCCGATACGGCCTCGCCCTCCTCGTCACGCCCTATGGCCGGACTGCGTCTCCGGCCCCGAGTATTATGTCGAGAATCCTGTCGAGATCTTCTGCTGCGTAGAAGTCAATGTGAATTGCTCCCCTGCTTGGAGAACCCGTAAGTTTCACCTTGGTGCCAAGGCGCTCCGAGAGACGCCCGATTAGCAGCGCTACATCTGGATCGCCATCGCCGTCGCTCTCGGCACGTTTTGTTTCACGTGAAACATTTGATGAGATGTCTCTGGCGACTTGCTCTGCCTGACGGACGTTGAGCCCGGCCTCCACTATGTGATCGGCGAGCCTGGCCTGTATCTCCGGGTTTTCAATGGTCAGCAGGCATCGGGCATGGCCCACAGAGAGCCGCCCCTCTGCGAGGTGCTCTTGCACCGATGACGGGAGATTGAGCAGCCTGACCGAGTTGGCTACAGCCGGCCGGCTTCTGCCCACTGCGGCAGACACGTCCTCCTGCGTCATACGGAACTCATCCATGAGCCTTCGGTAGGCTGTGGCCTCCTCAATCGGGTTGAGGTCTTGCCGTTGCAGGTTCTCGATAAGGGCTACCTGCATCATGGCGGCGTCGTCCATCTTCTTGATAACAGCGGGGATAGTGGTCAGCCCTGCCAACCTGGCTGCCCGCCACCTGCGCTCGCCGGCGATGATCTGGTAGCCGCCGCCGGGAACGCGCCTCACCACCACAGGTTGTATGACTCCATGAGCCTTCACTGACTCCGCCAGCTCGTTGAGCGCCGCCTCGTCGAAACTGCGCCGTGGCTGATATGGGTTTGGACTCAACTCGTCTAGCTTCAGTTCCATGGTGGAGATGTCAGCCTTGTCGGCTACGGCATTGTCATTCTCAAATATGGCGCTGAGCCCCCTGCCGAGGGCTCTTGGTCTGGCCGCCATTGCTAAGCTCCCTCCCTGCTCATGATCTCTCCGGCAAGGCTTCTGTAAGCTTCGGCGCCTCTTGACTTGTCATCATAAAGGGGAATTGGCAATCCATAGCTCGGCGCCTCGCTGAGGCGAACGTTCCTTGGGATCGCGGTGTCGAACACTCGCTCGGAGAGATTGCGCCTCACGTCCTCTACTACCTGTTGCGACAGGTTCGTCCTTGAGTCGTGCATGGTCAGCACGATCCCCTCAATGGCGAGACCGGGGTTAAGGTGTTTTCTTACCATTTCGATTGTTCTGAGCAACTGGCTGAGGCCTTCAAGCGCGTAGAATTCGCATTGAATAGGAACCAGCGCCGAGTCGGCCGCCGTCAACGCGTTCAGAGTGAGTAACCCCAACGAGGGAGGGCAATCGATGAGCACGTAGTCGAACATGGCCCTCACATCGGCCAGAGCGTTCTTCAACCGGTGCTCCCTCGATATCAAGCTCACCAGCTCGATCTCTGCCCCTGCAAGGTTCAGAGTGGCCGGCACTATCTCCAGGCCTTCAACACACGAACGCATCATGACGGAGGCCAGCGGCGTGTCGTCGATGAGCACGTTGTATATGCAGTGCTTCACTTGCCGCTTGTCGATGCCCAACCCGGAGGTGGCGTTACCCTGCGGATCCATGTCTACCAGGAGGACGCGCCTCCCCGCCATCGCCAGGTACGCCCCTACATTCACCGTGGTCGTAGTCTTGGCGGTGCCGCCCTTCTGGTTCACTACTGCCATGACCTTCCCCACTGCCATACCCCCCAAGGATGCTCCATATCACTTCGCCGACGGGGTTCAATGTCCTTCCCCAGTTCAGCTTCCTGCGCAGGCTAGCCCTGGGTGATTTCACAGTGGATTCTTCGCGATAGCTGCCGACTTGCGCGGGTATGCAGGAGCGCTACGAGATTCCTTCCTTATAGATACTAGCCTGCGTTCGCCCTGCCCTCGCGGAAGCATCACCTCGGTCACGCACGGTCGAGCTCCTCCCAGCTTTGCCGCGGCCCTCGCGCCATCAGCCAGTTCATCCTCTACACGCGGCCCCTTCATCGCAACGAACCATCCACCGGTTCTCACGAAGGGCATGCAGTATTCTGCCAGGGGTGACAGGCTGGCCACGCCTCTCGCCACCGCCAGATCGAACCGTTCGCGGTAGGCGGTGTCATGGGCGAGATCCTCGGCACGCCCGTGCACCACCTCCACGTCGTCAAGGCCGAGCTCACTGCAGACGTCCTTCAAGAACCTGACCTTCTTGCCCACGCTGTCGATGAGCAGCGTGCGGCATCCCGGCTGGATGATGCGCAAAACCAGGCCCGGAAACCCGGCGCCCGAGCCCACATCTACGACAGACGTGTACTCCCTGCCCGCGGGGCTCAACAGGCAGGTGAGGGAGTCTACGAAATGCTTGATGGCCATGCCCTCATCATCCGTTATGGACGTGAGGTTCATCACTTCGTTCGCGGCCAGCAGCAGTCGCCTGTACTCGCAGAACGTATCCAGCACGCCGGCGCCAACCTCTATCCCCAGCTGCGATGCGCCGGCCTGTACCAGCTCGCGAAATCCGAGATCCATCAACTCACCCATCTGCCCTCTCCCGCTCTCTCAGATGCAGTGTCAGCGCCACAACATCTGCCGGCGTCACTCCGGGTATTCGTGAGGCCTGACCCACCGAGGACGGCAAAGCCGCTGCCAGGCGCTCACGCCCCTCTGCTGATATCCTGTGCATGGCTGAGTAATCAACATGCGGCGGAATTGCCCACCGCTCGAGCTTGCGGAACTCATCCACCTGGCGCTGTTGCTTCGCTATGTAGCCTGAAAACTTGCGCTCGATTTCCACCTGTTCTGCCGCCTCGTCAGAGTACCGACTGCACTCCGGCGGCACTTCTTCACCGCGCGCGACGCACTCGATGGCCCGCGATCGAGCAGAGAATTCACGCCACCTCTCGTCATTCACCAGACCGATGGCCCTGCCTAAGGGTGTAAGCCTGAGATCGGCATTGTCTTGCCTGAGCAGAAGGCGGTACTCGGCTCGCGCAGTCATTATCCTGTATGGCTCGTCGGTACCCTTCGAGACAAGGTCATCTATGAGAACCCCGATGTACGCCTGCGAGCGGTCGAGTACGAACCGGGCGTCGCCGCCACCGCATCTCAGTGCCGCATTGACTCCAGCCACCAGACCTTGAGCAGCGGCCTCTTCGTAGCCTGATGTGCCATTGATCTGCCCGGCGAAGTATAACCCGCTGGTGTCTTTGCTCTCAAGCGTAGGCCAGAGCCGAGTGGAGTCTATGGCGTAGTATTCTATGGCGTAACCGTACCTTATGATGTGGACGTTCTCAAGCCCCGGAATGGTGTGGATCATCGCTTCCTGAACGTCGACGGGCAGACTCGTCGATATGCCTGAGAGGTACATCTCAGTGGTGGACCGTCCCTGCGGCTCGACATAGACCTGATGGCGGGGCCTATCGGGAAACCGATCAAGTTTGGTTTCGATGGAAGGGCAGTAGCGCGGCCCCGTTCCGGTGATCGCACCACTGAACAGAGGGGCCCTGGCCAGATTAGCCCTGATGATGCTGTGGGTTGCTTCGCCTGTGTACGTTACCCAGCAGTCCATCTGCGGCTCCGACGGCCGTACGCTCATGAAGGAGAAACCGCTCGCCTTCAGATCTCCTGGCTGGCGAGCCATCTTGTCATAGTCCAGTGTGCGCCCGTCCACCCGGGCCGACGTTCCTGTTTTGAACCTACGCAGCGAGTAACCGAGGGCCTTCAGGGACTGCGCGAGTCCGATAGAAGGCGGTCGCCTGTCGGGGCCTGACTCTGCCTGCCAGTCGCCGATGAACACTCTGCCTCCAAGGTAGGTTCCTGTGGCAACAATCACTGCGCGAGCGCTAATCTCACCATGTTCGGTGGTCACGCCGACTGCGGCCCCATCCCTGACGAGCACCTTCTCCACCAGGGCCTGTCGAAGCCTCAATCCCGGCTGCTCCTCGAGGGCTCTGCGCATGCGCGCTGAGTATGCCTCTTTGTCGATCTGCGCCCTCAGTGCCTGGACGGCCGGGCCTTTAGAGGTGTTCAGCATGCGCATCTGCAGGCAGCACTCATCTGCAGCGATGCCCGTTTCTCCTCCGAGGGCATCGATCTCTCTCACAAGGTGACCTTTGGCGGGCCCCCCAATGGATGGGTTACATGACATCGCTGCGATCGTATCGAGGGAAGACGCGATTCCGAGCGTGCGGCAGCCCATGCGGGCGCAGGCCAGGGCGGCCTCAACGCCTGCATGCCCCAGGCCGATCACGATGACATCATAGTCCATGGCTCGCCCTCCTTGCCGCCGACATCATTTGCCCACACAAAACTCAGAGAACAACAGATCAATGACTTCTTCAGTAGCAGTGTCGCCTGTCAGCTCACCGAGGGCGTCGAGGGCAGCACGGAGATCAATGCTGAGCATGTCAAGCGGTTGCCCGGAGCGCGCCCCTACCTCCGCGTCGTGAAACGAGCGTGCAGCCCTCATCATGCATTCGATCCTTCGTCTCGACATACCTCCCTGATCACCGCCTTCAAGCAGCAACCCAGAGGTCGCGACTGCCTCGATAGCGTCCTCTAGGGCTTCAACACCTGCACCAGTTCGTGCCGACACGCGAAGCCAGGGCCTGCCCCCCGCAACGGCGACGGCCTCGTCATCGCTGAAGGCCGCCCTCAAGTCGGATTTGTTCAGCACAACGATGCTGCGCTTGACATCGGTTGCCCCGATGATACGCACGTCTTCTGAACACAGCTCCCGTGCGCCGTCGAGCACTGCCAGCACTATGTCTGCCTCAGTGAGAAGGTTCCTTGCGCGCTCAACCCCAAGCGCCTCGACTCTGTCGGCGCACTCCCTCATACCGGCGCTATCGACCAGCCTGACGGGTATTCCACGTATGTTGGCGACCTCCGAGACCAGATCCCGGGTGGTGCCGGGTTCGTCTGCCACAATCGCGCGCTCCTCGCGTAGTAGCGCGTTGAGCAGCCTTGACTTGCCGACGTTCGGCCTGCCCACAATGGCCACGCTGAGGCCCTCGCGGAGTATCCTCCCAATGACGGCTTCCTCAGAAGCAGCCCTCAAGCTGGCCTCAAGCTCGGAACAGATGGTGGCGATCTCTTCGGCATCCATCGGGCGCACATCATCCTCGGGGAAATCCAGCCAGGCCTCTATCGCCGCTGCCAGCATCATGCCCCGTTCCTTTGCGGCGACCACAGCACCTCCCACAGCGGTTCCCCTCAGGAACCGCGACGCGGCTTCGCGGGCGCGCTCCGTCCTGGCATTGACCATGCTCAGAACGCCTTCGGCTTGCTCGAACCCGATTCGGCCGTTGAGAAACGCCCGCTTCGTGAACTCTCCCGGCGCAGCCATGCGTGCTCCGCATCGCAGTACAGCCGATAACACTGCGGCCGCCGCGGCCGGACCACCGTGACAACTCAACTCAACGACGTCTTCACGGGTGTATGAGTGTGGCGCGGGCATGGTCAGCATTATGCCCTCATCGATGAACTCACCGGTCGGATCATGGATCTGTCCATACCGGACTCCCCACGCCCGTGCACCGAGTCGCCTGTCTTTCGCGGGGGTGAACACCCTGGCGGCTACGTCAAAGGCCCCGGCTCCGGATATCTTGATTACAGCGATTCCACCGATACCATGCGGCGTTGAGATCGCCGCGACAACGTCCTCACTGCCCATGAGAAAGGAACCCAACACCGACACCTCCGGTCCCCAATTGTTTCACGTGAAACAATTGGGCAAATGAAGATGGGGAAGTGCGCATCACTACAGACGCACTTCCCCGAAACGTGATACGCACGGGCCCTACTCGCCGGTTGCCTCAGATCGGGAGACTACGATTCTCCTGAAGGGCTCTCGCCCCTCTGAGTGGGTGGCTATGCCCTCCACATCCTTCAGAGTCAAGTGCACCACTCGGCGCTCCAACGCGGACATGGGCTCGAGTGCCTGATCCTTGCCCTCTCGTTTCACCCTATCCGCAATGGAGAGGGCAAGCTGCCTGAGCTCCTCCTCGCGCTTGCGCCGGTAGCCCGCCACATCCACTACGTATCTGGCCCTTTCGCCTTCTCCATCGATGTGCATTTGCTTGTTGGCCGAAAGATTCACCAGATATTGGATGGCATCTAACGTCTCACCGTGCCTTCCGATGAGCACGCCAAGGGCCTTGCCCTCGACTTCTAGCAGCGTAATCCCATCCGATTCTGTCTCAACGATCTCGGCTTCCATGCCCATTACGTCAATGAGACCGCGCAAGTACTGATGCCCAGGCGACATGTTCTGGGGCGCAGGAGAGGGGGAGGGCCTGCTAAGCTGGCCGTTCTCGCTATCAGCCTCATCACCGTGGCCGGGATTGCTGTCACCTGTGTCATCAGCCTCGCAATCAAGGCCGAGCCACGATCTCACCAGCTCGCTGCTGCTCTGTTCATCGGATTCGACACGGCTGACAAGGCGGACCCGGGCGTGTCGAAATCCGATCCCAAGAAAGCCCCGTGAACCCTCGTCGATCACGTGGATTTCCACTTGATCCCTCGCGACGCCCAAAGTGTTGAGGCCCGACTGGATGGCCTCGTCAACACTCTTGCCAATGGCCTCGAACTCTCGCATCTACCTGACTACCCCCTTCTCGGCGCTGAGCTGCCGCCTAACGAGCCAATTTTGGGCGATAGTCACAATGTTAGTAACCACCCAGTAGATCGCGGCGCCAGCCGGCATCTGTGTAGCGAACCAGCCCATCATGAGCGGCATGATAATCACCATGCTCTTCTGCGACTGATCAGCAGCAGTCTGCGACATCGACAGCCATGTCGTCGCGGCCGACAGCACCGGCATCAAGAACAGAGGATCAGGCTTTGAGAAGTCAGGCATCCACAGGAACCCTGCTGCTGCGCCCTGTAGACTGGCGACGAACTCATGATTCTGAAGCACTCTGAAGAACACTATCAACACGGGGAGGGGAATCAGGCTCGGCAGGCATCCTGCCATGGGGTTAACATTGTTGTCCCTGTAGAGCTCGGCCATGCGGCTCTGGTATTCTTGAGGCTGACCCTTGTACTTCGCCTCAAGTTCCTTCATCTTAGGTGTGATGGCCTTGATCTGCTCCATCGACCTGAGCTGCTTCACCGTCAGGGGATGAGTGATGACCTTGATGAGGACTGTCACAATTATAATGGACCACCCGGGATTACCGGTGAGGTCCGCGAAGTATCTGATGATATCCTGAACGATCGTAGTGATGCTCACTGACAGAGAATCCCCCTTTCAGGCACCTGCCTGCAACATAGAGCCCTGGCTTTCATCTGGGAACCGGGTCATATCCGCCTTTGCACAGCGGATTGCAGCGCAGGACTCGCCTGACAGCGAGGTATGTGCCGCGGACCGCCCCGTGCAACTGGATAGCTTCTAAAGCGTATTCAGAGCATGTTGGCACGAAGCGGCACGTTGGACCCTTCTTAAGAGGAGAGATGAACCGCCGATACAGATGGATGAGGAAGACCTCAACTCTGGCGATCATCGCCTTCGCCCTCCGGATGTGGCGTGTCGGATAGATTCAGTCTCTCCAGCACCGATTCAAGGTCTGCCAGCACACTCTGGCAGTTTGGCCCCTCTTCAGCCATTCTGCGCCTCGGTAACAGCACCAAGTCGTAGCCTGAAGCCGGCACCCTCGGGCAGAGACGAACCGACTCCCGAAGGAGTCTTCTGATTCTATTGCGTCGTACGGCGCCCCCATACTTCTTGCCCACAGGATAGCCTGCCCTGGTTACAAGCAATCCGTTCGGCACCGCGTACACCACCACGTACTTGCCCGCGGCCGACGCTCCCCGATGGTATGCCCTCTGAAAATCAGCGCGCCTGCGCAAGCTCTGCCCGTGCACTGGTGCCCTCCCGTAGCGGCGCTTCGCTGCCATGAAAGGAAAAGCCGTCGCTCGACGGCACATAAAATAGGTAGCGACTTGAGCCTATACTGTGAGCCTTACCCTGCCCTGGGCTCTCCTGCGGCGGATCACCCTGCGCCCGCCGGGTGTACTCATGCGCTCACGAAAACCATGCACGCGCGACCGCCGCCTGACCTTGGGCTGAAACGTTCTCTTCATCTAGATCCTATCCTTCCTGCCAGTAACGCCGATAGTATACCGCCATAGATTATAAGTGAGGCCTGGTAGGCTGTCAAGAAAACCCCCGCACCTG